>JANODD010000168.1:0-17645 GCA_031412515.1 Planctomycetia bacterium
GTCGGAAAGTCGTGAACAAACGCAGTAGCGGAAGCCGTCAAGGCTTTCGGGAGTTGATATTGCGGGCCAAAGTTGCATGCACGAAATGCTTGACGCATTCCGCTACCGACTTTTCGCCATACCAGCTGGAAGCATACCCCACTCAACACACAATCTGCCGCCAAAATTGTCGCGGTAATATAGCGATTGCCCGCCAGCGTATCGTGAAAATAGTACACCGTTAACGGCTTCTGGACTAAAGGCGAAACCGGACTTGCAACCGCGGTTGGCTCTTCGGCAGAGCTTGATCGCTGCTGAACGAGGCTCACAATCAAGACACTTGAAACTAGAATGCCCTTTTGAATCACACAAAAATCCAGAGTGCGCTACATCTCAATCCGTTAACTAATACCCCAGTGCAGCTCCGTCCTTGCGTGCTTCGGTCGCGCCGTGCAAAACACCCTTGTCCCAATCAATACGTATTCCTTGATAACCACCGTAGCTGCCGCCAGTAGACATGCGATGTCCAAGTGATTTTAATTTCTCAACGGTAGCTGTTGGAACTCCGGATTCCGTGAAAACCGTACCGCCACCTTCGGTCTCCGGAGTACCTGTTGGCGTCGCACTACCTTCGTGACGAACACGAGCTGCATCGCCCGCCATCTGGATGTTCATGCCAAAATCGATCCAGTTCATTAACACTTGAACGTGCCCCTGCGGTTGCATATCGCCGCCCATCACGCCAAACACAAACTCTGGCCGACCGTCCTTGGTCACCATCGCCGGGATGATCGTATGAAACGGTCGCTTGCCAGGCTCAAGGCAATTCAAATGTTCAGGGTCGAGTGCAAACAAATTGCCTCGGTTCTGCAACGCAAACCCAAGGTCGCCGGGCACTAACTGGCTACCAAATCCGTGATAGTTGCTTTGAATCAGCGAACAACAATTCCGGTCCTTGTCGACCACACACAGGTAAATCGTATCGCCATGAATGAGCTTTGGATCGCCGGCTGGAACATCCACCAGGACTTTATCCGCCTCAAATAATTTCGCTCGCTCGGCTGCATAGGACTTTGATATCAGTGCATCGAGCGGAACCTTGGCCATGTACATGTCGGCATAGAACTTCGCACGATCCGCGAACGCAAGTTTTTTAGCTTCAACAAACAAGTGAGTCAGTTGCGGCGATCCCCATCCCATCGACTTGACGTCAAACGGTTCAATCACGTTCAACATTTGCAGCGCACTGATCCCTTGTCCATTTGGCGGCAACTCCCACACATCGTAACCGCGATAGTTCGTCGAAACAGGATCGATCCAATCGTTGCGATGCGCGGCCAAATCTTCAGCACGCATTAGCCCGCCTTCGATACTGCGGCTGTAGCGATCCATCTCTGCCGCAATCGATCCGGTATAAAAGACGTCGGCACCTTGCTCAGCGATCAATCGATACGTGGCCGCGATGCGAGGATTGCGAAACACGACACCTTCGCGGGGTGCCTTGCCTTTGATTAAAAACGTTCGACTCGCTTCGGGTGTTTCGGCCATTCGTTTTTCCGAAGCTCTCCAATAGCCTGCGATCACGGGTGCGACGGGAAAGCCTTCCTCAGCTAGCTCTATAGCGGGCTCGAAGAGCTTTGCCCAAGGCAAGCGACCGCCACGTTTGTGCAAGTCCTTCCAACCGGCAACGCAACCCGGTACCGACCATGTCAGCGGCCCGTACAAGGGTATCTCATTCAATCCACGCTTCTTAAATTCCGCTATCGTCGCAAGTGCAGGCGACCTGCCGCTCGCATTGAGTCCGCTGAGTTTCTTATCATCGGCAGACCAAAGTATGGCGAACAGATCGCCACCGATTCCGCAACTCATCGGTTCCACGACTCCCATCACTGCGTTTGCCGCGATCGCAGCGTCGACGGCCGAACCACCGGCTCGCAATATATCGACTGCTGCTTGGGTTGATCGCAGGTCACTTGTTGCAGCCATTCCGTTAACTGCATAAGTCACACTTCGCGACTGTTTTGCATTGCCAGATCGATCGTAAGATCCAATCTCTTGAGCCACAGAATCCATTGCAAACCCTAACAAACAACTGCAACTGAGTATCACACGCAGGGAAAGAGACTCGCTGCATCGAACTTGCGCTGCCATGGATGTAACCTTAATAAATAAGTTTGGAGCGGGGAAAGTCGCGGCCTTATTGTAGACTATCGCTACATCCTCGTTTGTCCCGAAGCCAGTGAAGGCTGTTGACTTAGTTGCGATACACATAAGTTCTCGGAAGCTAGCCAAAGTGGATGACCGGTTTTCGGAGCGCGGGCGTCCTCGCCCAATGTCACTCACTTTCTCGACTTTGCAAAATGACAACACCTCGGTACCGTTGGACTAATCAGCCGGAACGCGTTAGCGTCCGGTTTGTATCCATTAACCGGACGCTAACGCGTTCCGGCTGATAGTCTTTAACCTCGGCAAGCGAATACTATCCCTATATTGAGTACAGCCATTCGAAAGTGAGTGACATTGGGCGTCTTCGCCCGCACGGGACTAGGTGGCTTGCAAGTGAGTTCGACGATCTCGCTTTTTAGACGGTAAACGCATACTTTGCTGTCGCCGCTAGTCACCTACTGGGTTTAGCGGGCGGGGACGCCGGCGCTCCGAAAAACCGGTCAACTATTTTGCTTATGCGACACATGAGCAATTGCTATTAGGTCAACAGCCTCCGCTGGCTATGGGTCAAATGAATCCGACAATTCGTTCCATCCTCTTTTGCGAAGCGACTTTTTGACGATAGTACTTTAAACCTGGAATAAAGAAGCAAGCCGCCGAGACGAAGCCAAATATAAGATGAGCCCACTCGGGAAATATCGCCATCAACATACTGGTCATAAACAGGCAAGCGGCCTGCACGTAGAACGACCCCGCTAGAATCCCGGCTTTTACGAAGAAGATAATCCCACTGACGATTCCAAGAACAGGCGATAACTTCAATGGCGGAAGATCAAGATACCATTCCAAGGGCGTGAGCAATGCAATTGCAATCAGACTGGCACCCCAAACGTGAGCGATCTGCCGCTCAACGAACGTTACCGGCCCCATCCGTCGCCTTAAGACCCAGAAGACGACGGCCCAAGTTCCCAATCCTATCACCCAAATCGCTGCGTACGAAAATCGATTAGTGACACCGCTCCACTGCATGATTTGCGTCGCGATGCAAACGAGCAACAACACGAGACTGTGCCACATCCATAGCAGACCCCAGTTCTCCAGTACGATCGCATGGTGTGTTTCGCGAAACCAACGCGCGGCCACTTGGCTCAGTTGCCCACCGCGCGCCCGCACTGGTTCGTCACGCAAAAAACTCTCCAAATCCTCGGCCATCTCCGTCGCCGTTGCATATCGCAGATCTGGTGGCTTCTGAATGCTTCGAGTCACGATCATCTCTAGATCGCGATCGATACGCGGCTCCAGAATTCGTGGCGGTGGCGGCTCGTCTTCGAGTATTTTGAGGACCAACTCCATCGGTGATTCAGCCAAAAACGGAGGTCGACCGGTCAGCAGATGATAGAGCACCGACCCGAGACTATAAATGTCCGAAGCGGGACCGACCAACGATGAACGCCCTGACGCTTGTTCGGGTGACATGTAGCTGGGCGTGCCGATGACCGCACCACTCCGCGTCAAATCGTCGCCTGAACCGGTGAACTTAGCCAAGCCGAAATCGCTTACAAGCGGGCGCTGCTGTCGGTCGAGCAGAATGTTGGACGGCTTCAAGTCACGATGCAAGACGCCGTGTTCGTGCGCGAACGCGATCGCACGGCATACTTCAGCCATGATGCGAGCCGCTTCGCGTTGCGAGATCGGACCTTGCTGCAATCGTTCGGCCAGCGTCTTACCGATCACCAACTGCATACTGAAATACGGGTGCCCCTCGAACTCGTTAACTTCATAAACCGTCACGATGCCCGGATGTTCGAGTCTGGCGCTTGCTTCCGCTTCTGCCAAAAAGCGTTGGCGATTCTCGATACTTGACGGCCGGTTCTCTTCGATCATCTTGAGCGCGACAACTCGATTGAGACTCGTCTGCTTCGCGCGATAGACGACCCCCATTCCTCCGCGTCCCACTTCTTCTAACAATTCATAATCGCCCAACTGATAGGGCAATCGCGGAACGCGGAAACTGTGATTTTTACCTGTCGACATCTGCGCATCGACCGACTGTGTGCGCGCTGACGCGGCCACGGCATCGGTCACGATCAGGGCACCCCAAACTTCGCGCAGTTCGCCCGCCAACTCAGGATGTTCGCGGCAGACGGAGTCAAAGTCGACTGACTCCTTTCTCTGCATACGATCTACTAGTTGCCCGACCAGTGCAGCCAGCGCTTCTTCGCGCTCCGCCTCGTTCATTGGCGTAGTTGCATTCTTTTCGATCGATTCAGTCAACTTTTGTTCCTCGATATAACGTCCTGAACTGTTAGGTCAACACTCTCTGATGGCTACCGGTTCAGCACGGTTAAGCAAACCACAATAATGCAAATGTCAATTGTAACCTGCCTCGCCGACTACAGGTGAGAGGCCACAACTGCCGGACGCTATCTCTCGATCTTCAACTCGCCCGCTTGCAAGCTGGGAGACAATCGAAAACACTACTGCTGTCGATCGATACTTCTTTAATCAAAAAACTAACAGGGAAACGCCCGATGTCCGCCGAAGAACGCCTTACCAAGCTTGGAATTGACTTGCCACCAGCCCCAAAGCCGATTGGACTGTACAAGCCCATCGTTGTCGTAGGCAACGTCGCTTATCTTTCGGGTCACGGACCACTCAAAAGCGATGGAACGCTGATTATCGGTCGTGTCGGTGACGACATGACGCTTGAGCAAGGTCAAGCTGCCGCGCGCCAGACCGCTTTGGCGATGCTTGCAACGTTGCGATTTTCACTCGGCACTTTGGATCGCGTGACTCGCGTGGTCAAGCTGCTTGGATTGGTGCGTTGCACCGACAAGTTCGATCAGCAACCGCAGGTCATCAACGGTTGTAGTCAAATGTTTGCAGACGTTTTTGGCCCCGACTTAGGCATCGGAGCTCGCAGCGCGCTCGGTACTAATTCACTTCCAGGTGGCATCGCGACTGAGATCGAAGGGATCTTTGAGATTCAGTAGCTCTGGCCCTTTTCTTGCCGAGAGACAATTTCTGAGCCAAATTGCAACTTGACATTTCAGTTTTGTCGTTTTTCGGCACCCATAAGGCGGATAATCGAAACACCAAGGTAAGAAAATTATTGGTAAGAAAATTTCGCAAGGTTTTAATCAAATTTTCTTACCAATAATTTTCTTACCTTCGGTTTTTCTGCTCCGAGGGTATGGGATCAAAGGATTAGCGAGAGAACGAGGCAGCCAAACAAAGCACTTTCGAATTTTTCGTCTCCCATTCTTCCATCCGTGGGACCACTATGTCATCCGTGGACAGGTACAATGCGATATCCCACGGATAAATACAATTCGACTTACGCAAGAGCGATAGAATTGCGTTAATACGACTAGAACTGTACGACCGCGAAACCAAGACGGCTTTCACTAGAGCTGCATACTGGTAAGTCAGTCTTCCCAAACTTCGACCTCTGTCACCCCGCTGCGGGCTTTGTCTTTGTTAGTGAAAAGAATTCGCAGCTTTGTCGTGGTCACCTTGGGAAATTTGATTGTGTTCATGGTCCCGCCAACAGGTTTAGCAGGCACCGCTTGTTGATCGGCGATGTCTTTCCAATCGTCATCTTCAAAACTCTGGAGCTGAATTTCAGTAGGAGCTTGAACGCCACCTCGGTCGTCGTAGATGTGCAGTTCAACGCGACCCATGGTGACAGCTTTACCGAAATCGATGTCTAGCCAATCGACTTCATTCGTCGACTCGTAGCTCGTCCAACGATTCATAGGAGTTGGCAAGTAGATGATCTTGCCATCGATCGCACTCATCGGCTTGCCACCGAATCGATCTGAGTACGATGCTGTTGCTTTAGGAAACTCATTGTCGCCACGATTGAAGGCAAGATTGCCAGTAGGTGGTGGCGATGGTGTGAACGGTAATGATCCACTTCCCCAAGCTTCTATTTCAGTAAGCCCAGAGCGACCGGGATCAGCATGCTTCAGCGTGACTCGAAAACGCTCGACTCCGGTTTCAGGAAAAGTTAGCACACTCGGGCGATGTCCGACGATGGGCGCTAGACTGCGACCGGCATCGCCGAGTGGCTTCCATTCCGCATTGTCCCATGTCTCGATGTTCACGCTTTGCGGTGCAACTATTTGTTCTGTGTCGTCAAGGAAGTAAAGTTTTAGCGTGTCGATTTTGCGTTTTGCACCCAAGTCAACTTCAATCCAATCTTCGGAGTTGCTTGAACGGGTACTTGTCCAACGGTTGGGAGGATCTTTGTGGTACCAGTAATTGCCATCGTTGATCTTGGCCAAGGAAGTTCCTGGGGAAACATACGATGCACTAACTCGAGGAAAGTAATCGCCATCATTATTCACTGCATAGTTAATGCGAACTTGATCAGCATTATCTCCGGAATTTTCATTGGGTTCACCATCTGCAAAGGGAACCATGATTCGCTGGAGTTCACGCGAGGTAGCAACTTGTTTGCCATCGATGGTCACGTGCAAACCAGGTCCGAAGGAATAGCGATCACCCTCGCGATCCCAAACCACCGAAACGCTTCGACCGTGATAAGGCAGATCGTCGAGCGCAAAGTAATCCCAAGTGGCCGGCGCGAGCGGATCGATCACTAGCAGCTCGCCGGGTTGTTCCTGTATGCCAACTAAGCCAGTGATAACCAAGTCACAGAAGCTCGAATGAAAATAATGTTCGCTGTGGTTGTAACCGTCATGGCCTTTGAAAGATCCGGTATCCGGATGAAGGGCTTCCGCCAAATAGGGACGGCCTTCCTTGCGATGCGATTTGGCGAACGTCTGCAGCAGCTCCACATAATCGGCCGCCTTCACGGCCGCCTTCACGGGCAGCTTCACGGGCAGCTTCACGGGCAACTTGACGCTGTCCGGCTGGTCGGCACGCAGAACATTGGCGAGCGCCTTCAGCGTTTGAGCTGTCGCGTAGGGCCACGACTGTCCGCTCCACCAACAGCAACTGTCCTTGAGAAGGAACATCGGATCATGGCGTTCGACAGTCGTTGGACCAAATTCAGCTTTGAATGCGTCGCGGGTGATCAACTTAGCCCATGCGACTTCGAATCCCTTGTCGTTGTCGAGCATATTGAACTGCCAAGGAACATAACCGATCAGTTCACGTCCATGCATGTCACCCGCATATTTTCCAGACTCGTAAGTGCGTGACAAAGCTGCGATGCGATGACCGTCCGCTTCCTCATTGTCTCGATACGCCGGAAAGAAGAACTTCCGCTTTTTATCCCATAGTAATTCCTGCATCTTTGACTTGAGCTTGGCCGCTTTTTCTTCAAAAGTTTCTGCAAGATCGTCATCGCCGGAGAGCTTGGCGATGTTCGCAATGGCGATCGCGTCGGCCCACATGTAAGCGTTAAACGAAGGCCGATACGACGGCGCGCCGCGGAGGATATCTTTCGTTTGACGACTGTTGATGTTGAATTCCATTCCATCATCGTGGCCAGTCTGCCAAAACAATCCGACTGATGGGGCAAAGTGACGGGCTTCCCAGCCTTCGTAGTTCTTAACCAAGTCCGGTAGCAAGTCGACGATGAACTCGCGGTCTGGATGGACAAGGTGCAAAGCCCAAGCCGAATCGGCTAACCATGTCGAGTAGTTTCGTGGTTGGGCACCGGGAGTGCGGAAGTAGTACCGCAAGTAATCGCGAGCCACCCGCGGCTGTCGCAACCAACGTGCTTCGTACAACTGATGTCCCGCCGGGCAACTGATCGCGCCATAGGCGCCCGACCAAAACGGACGATCGATGAATTCAGTAAAGGTATAACCCGTATTCGGCGAAGCGTACGTCAAGTGCTTGGTCAGTAATTCCCAGCGATAGTAATAAGTGGTTGTGATATCCGCGTCGGGACATTCGAAAAACGGAATATGATCTTGGTACCAATCCCAATCGCGGTTGTCCCAAAACGTTTGCGAATCAAGCTGCTTTTGTTTGTTGAGTATTGATGGTTGTTCCGTTTGTGCCACTGCACAGGAGACCACAGTGGCAGAACAAGTGACAGAGACCAATGAAATAAACAGCAACCGTAGGGTTGTCAAGAAATACGTTTGCATGGCGAAGGTCGTTCAAATGCGTTGGAGGTCTATTGGGTGTTTTAATTGTAGTCTATTAAACGCAGGTCTGAGTCGGATATGTAGCCATGCTGCGGCATATGTTAAGCTGGCTTGTTAAACAGGCTGAAACACGTTCCACTGTACGAAACAAAACCGGAGAAGTGACTGTGGCTGCAAAGAAAATTTTGTTTTTGGTTGGCGATTTTGTTGAAGACTACGAAGTTATGGTGCCATTTCAGATGCTGATGATGGTCGGGCATCAATGTCATGCAGTTTGCCCTGGGAAAAAGAGCGGCGAGTCGATAGCAACGGCGATTCATGATTTTGAAGGGCACCAAACGTACAGCGAAAAACCGGGCCATCGATTTCAGTTGAACGCCGATTTCGAATCGATCGATGCGACCAATTACGACGCTTTGGTGATTCCAGGTGGTCGGGCTCCGGAGTACCTGCGGTTGAACCAACAATTACTGGATTTCGTGCGCCATTTTGCAAGCACCAATAAACCGATTGCAGCGATTTGTCACGGTCCTCAGATTCTCGCCGCAGCGGGTGTGCTTGAAGGTCGGCATTGCAGTTGTTATCCAGCGTGCAGTCCAGAAGTCACCTTAAGCGGAGGCACCTACGTTTCGCCTTCGGCTGGTTTTGATTCGGCGCACACGGATGGCAATTTAGTTTCAGCTCCTGCCTGGCCCGCTCATCCAGCTTGGATGCGCCAGTTCTTGGCCGTGTTAGGTTCGACTATAGTTCCATAAGTGGCGTATGCTTCCAGCTTGCGATTCCTGCTTCTCAGTTTTCCTTCTACTTCACAAACGGCAAGCAAGGATGCATACCCCACATCAAGTGGCGTATGCTTCCAGCTTGCGATTCTTGCTTCTCAGTTTCCCCCCTACTACCCAAACGACAAGCAAGGATGCATACCCAACGTCCAGTTACTGACAATTGCTCCACAAAGTTTCGCTCCAACGACCTTTCGCCAAGAACTTTGCTCGCATTTTCTGCATCGTCGCAAAGTTTATCCAATCCTTAGTTTGCTAATCCTTGGCGGCAGTTCAAGTGACTTTTTAATCGAAGTTTCCAAAATTAGCTTCAAGATTTCGCTGAAGCCGATAACTTGTTGTTTCTTGGAGCGGGACTCGCACGATCGAGGCGACACATCGACTCGGCGGGCGGAATGGAAACAACAAGTTGCTTTTGGGAGCGAGCTTTGACTAATCGGATCGAAAACGAGCTAGAAGTTACAACACAAGTAATCCAATCATCCATCGTCGAAATCGCGGCTGATGCAGCTGATGCGATCGGCGCGACAAACTCAGTAGAAGTTCAAGAGCGCGAAGTCGAAGTATCCGCTCATTTCATCGGCCGCTGGTCATTGTTGATCAGCACGACCAATTGGGAAAAGGGCAAAATTATTTCGCTGTGGCGTGAGACGCTGCGCGAAGCAGGTGCACCCAGTTCTGCCTTTAGCGATGAAGCATGGTGCCGCTGCGTGGGCGGAGTAACTCCCCAGCACGTTGGTCGCTTGCGCCGAGTGTACGATCGTTTTCAGTCGTCTTACACAACCTTTGCAGGGCTGTATTGGAGCCACTTTTTAGCGTCCCTGGATTGGGACGATGCCGAAATGTGGCTAGAAGGTGCAACGCAGAGCAAGTGGAGTGTTTCCCAGATGCGCCGCACCCGCTGGGAAGCCATGGGCGGTGATCCAGCGAGTGAGCCGCGCGAAGTCGATCTTGTATCAAGCTCCGACGACGAGGATTATGCACCGTTGGCAGAGAGTGACGATCCAACATCGACCGATGGCCCACGCGCGGTGGCTGAAGGCCCCCGTCCTGATGGCCCTGATTTTGGAGACGACGACAGCGGTCCCGTTTCGTCTCAAAATCTTGATGATTCGAATGACGAGCAGGCTTGGGAAGAGACCGAACCGGCCGAATCACCGTTCGCTTCACTTCCAAGTTTGCCTGTGGATTTCGCTGAGGCACTTGAGCAATTTAAACTTGCCATTATCCGTCATCGCGCGGGCGGCTGGAGTGAAATAAGTGAGACCGATGTTCTCAAGGCTCTCGATGCGCTCAAGGTTTTTGTGAAAATGTAAAAGTGGTGTTTGGAGGAGGAGCGGACATCGCGCAAGTCTGGCTCCCTTCTCCACCGGTACTCCGGGGGAGAAGGGTTGGCGATGAGGGGCAACGCTGTGAAGCATTTTTGGAGAGCAAATGTAGCTGGTTTCGTGAGAAACCGGTGCGGACCGATGACCACTCCAGTGCAGCCGGTTTCTCACGAAACCAGCTACCCTATTAAGAAAAATGCTTCACAGCGTTGCATAAGGGGTGCTGCGTGTTTTAATTCGATGGCTGGGTGAAAGTTGGCGAACGCTCAAACAGATGAGCCATTGAAAAAGTTAAAATGAAAACTTCACAATGCAGAATGAGTAAACGTGCTCAGAACTGTGGGTCGTTAGCCAAATATTTTCAGCAATTCCCTCGCCCCAGTCGATTGACGTTCGGAACACTCGCGTCAAGTAAATTCTCATACTCCGTTTCACCACCTCTCTTCGTATATACTATCGCCGTATTCCAATTCAGCTTTTGCGAGGGCGAGCAGCATGGTACAAACTCAGTTCAATTACGGTTCCGTCGGACCATTCGCACAGAACCGAAGCATTTCACGTCGCGATGCACTCGTCAGCGGACTGGCGACGGCGGGCATTGCATTGGCAGCGACGAATTCGTCAAGTGCTTCGCTTAATGCGGCCGCCGTGGATGATCGGCGCGCCTCGCCGAAACGCTTTTCGATGCGCAAGTCGATTAACTTGTGGGCGTTTCCTTATCCGAGCCGCATGTCGCTGGAGGAATGCCTGCAGTTGGCCAAGCGAGCGGGCTTTGACGCGATCGAATTAAATTATGACTTGGATAACGACCTATCGCCCAAAGCTTCACCAAAAGAATTGGCCGCGATTCGACAGATGGCAGATCGCATCGGCATAGAGATCAGCGGATTGTGTAGTTTTCTGTTCTGGCCGTATCCACTTTCTAGCAATGATGCCGCCAAGCGAACTCGCGGCATCGAGCTGGCAGGATTAATGGCCGATGCAGCCGGGCACATGGGCGTTAAGAACTTGCTGGTGGTTCCAGGAGCCGTTCATATTCCTTGGCGCGATGATCACGAACCGGTACCCAATGACGTGTGCGAACGGCGCGCGAAAGAAGCGGTTGGACAACTAGTAGGCAAAGCTGAGAAGTTAAAAGTGTCGCTCAACATGGAGAACATTTTCTTCAACGGCTTTCTAATGACACCGATGGAGATGAACCAATTCGTCGACAGCTTTGGCAGCGAAGCGATTCAGGTTCACTTTGATACTGGCAACATCTCGATGTTTCAGTTTGCTGAACATTGGATTCCGATCCTTGGCAAACGTATCAAGAACATCCACTTCAAGGAGTTCACGAAAAAGGGAACCGACTACTCGCTAGAAACATTCCGGCCTCTACTCGATGGCACAACCAACTGGCCAGCGGTGACTGAGGCTCTGGCTGCGGTCGGCTATAGTGGATCAGTTACGTTTGAGTATTTCCATCCGTATCCGCACTATCCTGAAGCGCTCATCTATCAGACCTCGGATTCGTTAGACCGGATATTGGGAAGGCTGGATGCAGCGAAAGCATAGTGTCAGTACAATTCGAGCAGCTGAAACATTGACCCGTCGGCGCTAGCCGCGGGTGAACGGAGTGTGCGTCATTTACAACCCATTGTCCAATTTAAGCATACTGACTTAATCAGTGAGCCCTCGGCGCTAGCCGCGGGTGAACGGAGTGTTCGTCATTCACAACCCATTGTCCAATTTAAGCATACTGACCACGCGTAAACTGAGTCCTTGGTTAGACCTTGGAACAATCAAGCCGCCCTGCTTCGTTCACCCGCGGCTAGCGCCAACGGCTCACAGTCCCCTTTCTCGAAGAACCTAATTCATGCGGACTTTGATAAGAGATGCCTCAGTTGTTTTTGCTAGTGGTGTTGCACAAAGCAATATATTGATCGAGAACGGCAAGATCATTGCAATCGATGCCAGCCGTTCGTCGGCTGCTGATGTTGTGAGCGAAGGTGCCGGTTTAACGCTTATGCCGGGTGTCGTCGACGATCAAGTTCACTTTCGCGAACCAGGTATGACTCATAAGGAAGACTTGGAATCGGGCAGCATGGCGTGCGCTGCCGGTGGCGTGACGACGTTCTTGGAAATGCCGAACACAATTCCAAATGCAACCACTCGTGAATTGATTGAAGCAAAGTATCGACGAGCGGCAGAAGTGAGCCGGGTGAATTTCGGTTTCTATATTGGAGCAACGGAGTCGAATGTTGCCGAGTTGCAGGCGGCTGTGAACGTGCCTGGTATCAAGATTTTTATTGGGTCGAGCACTGGCGACTTGCTGGTTGACAGCCAAGAGGCACTCGAACGTATTTTTGCCGAGACGACTTTGCCGATTTGTGCTCACTGCGAAGATGAGACTACCGTTCGCGCTAACCGCGCGGCGCTCGGGGATAATTTGACGCTCGCGGACCATTCGAGGATCCGCAATGTCGAAGCGGCTGTGCGAGCAACGGCTAGAGCGACCGATTTGGCGCGGCGGCATAAGCATCGTTTTCATGTGTTGCACGTAAGCTGTGCCGCAGAGTTGCCTTTGTTGCTCAATGCCGACCCTTACGTGACCGCTGAGGTTTGTCCGCATCATTTGTTCTTTTCAACCGACGACTATCTGCGGCTGGGTTCGTTGGTACAGATGAATCCACCCGTTAAGTCGCTGGCGGATACGCAGCAACTTTGGAAAGGCCTGTGCAGTGGTCGTATCCAAGTGATCGCGACCGATCATGCCCCTCATACACTGGAGGAAAAACGAGTCGCATATCCGAAGTCGCC
The DNA here is from genome assembly GCA_031412515.1 of Planctomycetia bacterium. GTDB lineage: Bacteria > Planctomycetota > Planctomycetia > Pirellulales > Pirellulaceae > Aureliella. The sequence goes on from JANODD010000168.1 coordinate 13,126, forward strand.
CAGTGGACTGCCAGCGGTAGAAAACAGTCTCGCCTTGATGCTCGACCAGGTTCATCAAGGTCGCTGCACATTGAATCAAGTTGCTTCTTGGATGAGCGACGCGCCCGCGCGAGTGTGGGGCTTGGTCGGAAAGGGGCGGATTGAAGTCGGCTATGATGCAGATCTTGTGCTTGTCGATCTTGAACTGCAGAAAACGATTGAAAACGAAAAACAGTTCACTCGAAGTCGTTGGAGCCCATGGGCGGGCCAAAGTCTAACGGGCTGGCCAGTTCGAACCCTGGTCGGTGGCCGGACCGTCTTTGAAGCAGGCGTTGTCTCGGAAGTCGAACGCGGGACACGCGTTCGCTGCGATCATGAGCGCGGAGGTTTTTGGCGGACGCAGGATGGTATCGGGATTTAGTATTTTCCAGCTTCTAGTGTGACTAAACGTAGCTGGTTTTGTAAGAAACCGCGGCACACTGGTGACCTTTCTTCTGCATCCGATTTCTTACGAAACCAGCTACCCGAATTCATACCTCGCGCGTCACAGTTTCACCAACTGTTCGGATCGTAACCCCCTACTAACGATTGTCCGGTTTTTCCCGAAGTATCAACCTTCGACGCGCTACCCCATTCGACTTATAACCGATTCAACGCTTGAGGCGCAATGGATGCGCTCCGCGAATCCTGCTGGATGCTAGCTATGCTGCGTTTGCTTCTATTATTGACACTTATCATCGGAATGGGCTGTCGTACCCGTCCGTTCTCGATGCGTGGCATAATGGATGTTAACGGCGCCATGAAAATGGACGGTAAGATGGATGTGGCCGGTGACATGAAAATGTCCGGCAACATGAACACCAGTATGAAGACGGATAATACCGCTTCGCGTCTGTCTAGCGTCGTGATCCAATCGGGAAAAAATTCGAGCTGTGAGCCGATTGGAAAATTAGCCATCATTGATGTCGACGGAATCTTGATCAACAAGAACATCAGCGGCTTGGGATCGATGAATGAAAACCCCGTGGCTCTTTTTCGCGAAAAATTAGATGCATTGCGTTTAGATCCAATGGTTCGGGCGGTTGTTTTGCGAATCAACAGTCCCGGTGGCGGGGTGACAGCGGCCGACATCATGAGTCGCGACGTCATCAGTTTTCGGCAAGAAACGCAGATACCCGTGGTCGCATGCTTAATGGATGTCGGAGCCGGCGGCGCCTATTACTTGGCATCCCATACTGATGCGATTATCGCACATCCAACTTCGATCGTCGGCGGTATCGGAGTCATCCTCAACGTTTACAACTTGGAAGACACGCTCGGCCAATTCAATATAGCTTCCGAGCCGATCAAAGCAGGCGATCAAATCGATATCGCCTCGACGGAACGAGCGATGGAGAAAGGCGAACGAGCGACACTGCAGAAAATTGCTGACTCGTTCCACTCTCGTTTCATCGATCATGTTAAATCGGTCCGACCAAACTCTGCTGGTGTTAAAGAGAACTTTGGGGGCGGAATTTTTACAGGTGCAGATGCTCTGAAAAATGGACTCATCGACGATGTTGGATACCTGGACGATGCGATTGCTCTCGCGAGAATCAAAAGCAATTTAGGGACTGACTCATCAGTGGTCATGTTGCGAAGGGACAATGATCGGGCTTATTCGCAGTTCGATGTTACTCCCAATACGCCGTACTCGTTGCTGCCAATCAAAATGCCTGGACTGGATCGCAGTACATTGCCAACTTTTCTTTATCTTTGGCAAGCCGACCCGAGTTACCTAACGTCCGCCGGTGGTTAAATATCCATGGATCAGGTAAATTGGCAGACCTTCAGTGGGTCACTCTTGCCGAGTAACGACGTTTATCAAATGAGCTAATTTCGGGAGTCGAAAACGCATGGCGTCATCGCCATTGTCACAGTCTAAAACGATACAACGTGTATTGATTGTCGGAGCGGGTTGGGTCGGTCGTCAGATCGCTGCTCGAATGGCTCAACATGGAGTCGATGTCTGGTTGTTTGATCGCCATAGAGTCGTTTGTGACCAGGCGCTTGAATGGATGCGTTCGATCGCTATTGCGCCCATCGAATCAAGTTCACCAGCTGTTACTACCGATTGGCTACATCGAGTTCACATTGCTGAGCAGATTTTTGTCGAAGGCATCGAGTTGGTTGTTGAGTCGGTGCCTGAACAGATCTCGCTGAAAAAACGTGTGCTGAGTGAACTCAGCGATCGCTACTCACCGTCAACGATCATTACATCGAATAGCTCTTACTTTACGCCAACGATGCTCGCTCGATATGTGGTTTCCCCTGAGCGGTTTGCGCATTTCCATTTCCATGTTCCAGTTCAACATGAGTCGGTGGCTGACATCGTCGGCTGCGACTTAACTGATGCAAGCGTTCTCGATCAACTATGCGAGCTGTCGCAGCGGGTTGGTCAAGCGCCGCTAAGGCTCAGGCATGAGCAACCGGGTTATGTTTTCAACTGGTTACTGCAATCCTTGTTGCGAGCTTCATTGGAGTTGGTTGCGAAGGATGTGACAGATCCGGCCGAGATCGATCGCTCTTGGAAAGCGGTCACCAACATGCCGCTTGGCCCTTTCGGTATGATGGACCGCATTGGACTGGACGTGATCGAGCAAGTCCTCAGTAACGCGCGCTGGTCGGACGAAGACACGATAAGCCTCGATCGCTTAATCGAAGTCCTCCAAGGCCCACTTAGTCAAGGAAATCTCGGCGTCAAAACCGGCAAGGGCTTTTACGACTATCGAGAAGTTTCGAAGTACAAAGCAGCCACTGGCGATCAAACGTAGCTGGTTTCGTGAGAAACCGGGAGCACGAGTGACCCGCCTACTGCATCCGGTTTCTCACGAAACCAGCTACGATACTGAATCCCGCTGCGTTGCTCATTACCGCTTTAGGGCTTCGCGCAGCACCGGCTCAAACACATCCGCTTGACGCATAAATCCAAGATCATTGGCGTGGGAAGCATCGGTCGCGCCTTCAGTATCGTCACCATAAAGTTTATCGCCCGGAACGTAGTAGAGTCCCTTAACACCTTCGCTGATCAACTGGTCGTAGGCAGCTTTTAGCGCGGCGTGGTTTTCAGTGTGAAACTTTTGTTTGTCTATCAGTATCCAGTCATTGGTGAAACGTCGATCTTCAACTAGAACGATCGGAGTCAGCGGCTTGGCGACGCGGATCTGTTTCACAAACGGCACGCACTTTGTGCTCACATCGGCGGGTCCCATGTTCGGCAAGCAATCAATCACGAGTACTGAAGCATCGACTTGAACCAGATAGTCACCGACTTCTTTATCCATCTTTCCATTGCCTGAAAAACCGAGGTTGACGACGGGCATATCCAAGCGACGTCCTAAAATGGCAGTATGAACCATGCCCGGTCGGCTCGCGCAAGCGCCATGCGTAATGCTCGTACCATAGAAAACAATCGGCGATTTACGCGGCGGCATACCTTCGAATTTGCTTCCCTTGGCAACTCCGATGCTCATGAATTCAACACCGTTGTAAAGCGGCAAGTAAGCGGCGTACTCGCGAAATCCGGGTGCGAGTCCCTTGATGATCTCGGCTTGGACTTCTTGGGTTGCCGGTCGGGTGACTTGAACCCATTTCCACTTGTTGTAATTGTCGCGAGCGTAGAGGTCGACTCCGCTCACACCGGTGGCTGGCATATGAGGCATTCCGAGCATTTCTTTTTTCAGCTTGTAGTGGACCGAGATTGCAGTTGCATCGGTCTTAAATCGAACCATCATGCCGGCACTATCTCGACTGAGATTCCATACGTTGGAAGTTACCTTTCCCTCAGCAGAACTTGGCAATCGATCGAACCATCGTTTGCGTTCTTGTTCTGGAAGGATACGACCTTCAACGCCCCACTTAGTAACATCATACCACTCGAGATTCGCCATAGCCGCTTTGTTGACGTCCATTGCCGGATCGAGTTTGGCAACCGACGGTTCTTTAGTCGGTTTATCCTGGGCTGTGGCAAATGGCAGTTGGAACAGCGCGAGCAGCAAGGCGATTCGAGTGATCATAGGTTCATGTTTTTTTGATGGCAGAGTGGGGAATTGATTGAGAATTGTTATCGTTGCTGACACAGGTCTGACGCAGGTCTGACGCAGGTCTGACGCTACTTTTGCGGAGCAAAAGGCGACATTGCTAGGCAAACGAAGAGCCTAATATAGCACAACATTAAAAGACGTTGAAACTGTCGAATTGATAACCATGGTGCTTAATTCCAAAAGGATGCACCATAAAATTCGCACTATAATAGAAGCACCGTAAAGGCCCCACTGAGAAGCGAAGCATTGTGAAGGGACGCATTAGGGCCAGTGTACTGAAGCGTATGAGTTCGAAGAAAAAGCGATACTACTCGCTGACCGCCACGACCTAGCTTGCTGGGTGGTGCGATGACTTATCAGCTAAAAAAGGAGAAAGTCAATCAGATGAAGCCCCTGCGAGTTCGGTTGCGGGCTGCCCGGGCCACCCAACACGCGGGGGCGACGGCGCGGCGGTTTGGG
>JANODD010000169.1:0-6954 GCA_031412515.1 Planctomycetia bacterium
AACGGCTTGATTCCGAAGGCGTTTCAGAGGGGACGTGTTTCGTGTACGATCTGTCATTGCCGAAAGCCTTGGGTTTGGTTGTACTGAAGCGTCATAACTCCTTTACATACCAGATCTAAGGCTTTTGCGCGATAGGTCCTACCAATAATCGTATGCAATATCCAGGCTAGCCGCGGGTGAACGAAGTGGTTGTCGTGCAAGATTAAAAGTTTGTCCAACGTTAATCTGTCGACCGCAAATCGCTAGTCTTAGATTGTTAGTAAGTTACGTCGAGTCAAGTACTTCGTTCACCCGCGGCTAGCGCCGACGGCTCACATCTACGACCCCAAAATTGCATTGGCACAAAACACTAGTACTTTGGAAAGATCGCCGGGGTCGGGAATCTTTCTTCAAGGTTGGCGGATCCGTCGTCGAGGTACTCCTCTCGAGGCACGTTGACTTGCGGCCAGCTGTTGGGTCGCATTCGAACTACCCTTCCTGGGCGAATGCCTTCAATGATGAGATCCGTTTCAAAACGGATCTGGATACCGCTACTACCCATCGGCACTTGTTCCGCTTTTTTTGTGACATCCAGAATGGATCCTCTTGAGGCCATGTGCGCCGGTCCATAGGCGCCATGGGTATGCTTGAGCGTGTTCTCTACTGCATTCATCATTGCCAAGGTGCCTGTTTTGAAATCCGCATAGAGCGATTCGTCCATCCCGCCGAATAGGGTTGCGGTCACCGTTGCGTGCCCGAACTTGCTGTACTCAACTGCATCGACCCAGCCCGGCATCCAGCGACTACGGATGAATGCCTTATTCGCCTCAGTCTGGTTGTGTGCAGCTCGTTGAAAAGCGGCATCGTCCATCCATATATCTGAGACGTGAAAGCGGGTGAAAATGTTGTCGGGAGCAGGCTTCCAGGTAACTCCGAGCCAAGCTGCTTTGTCACCAAGTGATTTCTTCCCTTCGGCAGGCCAACTACCTTCCGCAATCAAGTCCTCGATGCTCAGACATTCGCGACCACGCCAGATGCGGGTCGCTGCATCGACGGTCATCGACTGCTCGCTTGCCTTACCGTCCGTACCTTCCATTTCTTCCAGATTGGCAATGATCATTCCCTGATTGTTCTTAAGATCCACTTCCTTGAGCTTCCAGACTTTGCGCTCGCGTTGGCAGTAACTGGGCTCATCTTCTAGCAAGAGGACATGGTTTTCGGCAGGAGCGATTCCAGCACCGCGATTGTGATTTCCGTCTTTGTCTTTACTATCAACGGGCAGCACGGGTACTGTGGATGTCTTTGGATCTGGCGGTAAAAAAGCTCGGACGTGTAGCACTGTCCCCAGCGGTATGTCTCGAAGATCTGCCGGTGCGCCGTGGTAGCGGATGATGCCATACGGAAGCATCGCGAAGGGATGTGGATCGTTTCGAAAAAACATCCCCGAACCTTGCACACGAAGGCTGCCACGACGATTGGCATGGTCCACAAAGACTAGCTCGCCACGGTAGGAATGCGATTTTTCTAATGCAGGAAACTTGCCGGCTTCAGGGCGAAATATTTCGTCCGCGTAAGTGACGCCACTGATGAACATGCCGATAAACATGCTGAAGGCGAAGCACAATGTAGAAAGCGGTTTTGGATTGAGCAAGCGTTTCATAGTTCAATGGCTTTGTTACTATCCCCAAACTGATCGTTTTCGACTCCCATACGCTGGGCCATCATAAGCAGCAGATTGCTCATATGTGCATCCGAGTTTGCAGGTCTGCTACAAAGCCCATAGTGTTCGTTGGGTTTGTCGAGTTGATAACCTTTAAAGTGGCCTTGGTTGAAGTCGAGATGAGTGCCATGCTTAAGACCAAGGTCCGATCCTCCTGCCAAGACCAGCGGCAGATTGGCGTTCCCATGGCTGTGGCCGTAAGACATGCCGCTACCAAAGAGTGCCATCGTCGAGCTAAGCAGGGGCTGCCCATTCAAGTCCTTGGTCTCCGCGAGTCGAGTTAGGAAGTAGCTGAATTGCTCAATGGCGAAGGTGTCATACTTCGTGAGCTTTTCCATGTAACCAGGATCGCCGCCGTGGTGGCTTAGCTGATGACGTGACTCGGTGATACCGATTTCAGGAATCGCAAACGCATCACCTTCTCCACCTAAACTGAAGGTGGCAACACGTGTCACATCGGTTTGAAAAGCTAGTACCATCAGGTCGTAGACAGTGCGGAAATAATCGCCAGCCATGGTTTGGGCGATGTTACGGTTAGTGCGTGTGCGGTCACTGTCAGAGATGTTGGGCAGTGGCGTTTCTAGCCAAGCGTCGGCGCGCAGTGTACGAACTTCCGCCTCCCGAACCGATGCGAGATATTGATCGAGTCGTCCCTTGTCCGCTGCCCCCATCGCTTGCTCGAGTCGCCGCACTTCTTCAAGGTTCGCATCGAGGATGCTTCCTTTGCGCCGCAGTGCCTTTCGCTGCGCCGCCGAACCTCCTTTGGGTTCTTCAAACAGGGATGCAAAAATCTCGCGGCATTGACGCATCGCGGGCAGTCTGACTCCATCCGCTGTCCAGGCAAGTGAATCCTGAGTGATGGCGATCTCCATCGAAGGATAGCGAGTATGCTTGGCCGTGACTTCGGCCATCTTTTGGTCGACCGAGATGCTGTTTCTATCCGATGGTCCGAGCTTTCCGCCGGTTAGCCAGACCGAGATGCAATTGTGGTGATGGCCAAGTGCGCCTGGGTGATGCAGTCCGCTGATCGGCGTGATCACATCTCGATGTTTTTCAAGTGGCTTGAGCGATCGCGAAAACTGATAATCTTTACCAGGAGCGGTGACTTGATAGTTGAGCGAATGCACACCATTGGCAAGGTAGATGAACGCACTGCGCCGCGGTGTGACCGGCTGCTCTGACGCGCGAATCGGGATCATGCATTCCAAGAATGGAAGCGCGATGCAACTCCCAAGGGCTCGCAGAGCGTGCCGGCGGTCGATCAGCCAGGACTGGGATAGAAAATTGCTCATTGGAATGCCTTTAGTGTTGTTACTCTGCTTGCCGACTTAGTGGAGCATCAAGCTTTAATCTTAGGGTAATTGGGTCCGGGTGGGTGGCACGCTCTGAGGCTCCACTAGCGCTTCATCCAACTTTAAATTGGGGATCGTAGATGTGAGCCGACGGCGCTAGCCGCGGGTGAACGAAGTACTTGACTCGACGTGACTTATTAACAATCTAAAGACCAACCATTTACGACCGACAGATTAACGTTGGACGAATTTTTAGTCTTGCACGACAACCACTTCGTTCACCCGCGGCTAGCGCCGTCGGCTCACTGATGTTGATCCCAAAATTAAAGCTTGAGGCTCCACTAGCGCTTTCTCATCAACTCAGATAGTGCTACTGCCCGAACGATGTCTCTAATTCGATACTGATTCTTTTTGGCTTCGATTTGAATCGCTTTCAAATCCTCTTGGTCATCTAAGGTTAGCACACGGCGGAGCGCGTAGGTGCAAAGTTGCTCGATGAAAGCCCTCGCGATTTGATCGCGATCTTCGAGCAGCAGTTGTTTGAATTCGACGGAATCCTTGAATGACCTTCCATCAGGCATAACTCCTGACGGATTGATCAACGGATCATCGCCGAGCCCCTTTTCAACCTTCTCGTGTGTCCGCCATTGTCCAATGGCATCGTAGTTATCTAAAGCGATGCCAAAATGGTCGATCTTTGCATGGCAAGCAGCACAGCTCGCGGTGTTGCGATGGGCTTCGATCTTCTCGCGAATAGTCGTCTTAGGACTTTCCGCAACGTTGGCTTCAATCGGCTCAACGTTCGCAGGTGGTGGCGGTGGCGTCTTGCCAAAGAGCGATTGACTAACCCATACCCCTCGATGAACCGGGCGATGTCGAGTGCCATCGGAAGTCAATCCAAGCACAGCACCCATCGTTAGCAAGCCGCCTCGATGATCTTCCGGCTTGATCGCAACACGTTGAAAACCTTCGGCTGTCGGCTCAGGCAACTTATAAAAATCGCAAAGCCGCGCGTTGGCCATCGTCCAGTCTGAATCGATAAAACTGTCCACCGTCATGTTCTTGGAGAACATCTCGCGACAGTACTCGATAGGTTCGGACCGCAAGCTGGATTCAAGCCACGCGTCGTACATGGGATACAGTTTCTTATCTGGTGGAAACATTCCCAGGCGATGCAACTGAAGCCACTGGCGTGCGAAGTCGTCGACGAAACAATTGGCTTTACCATCGGCCAACAATCGATCCACTTCCTTCTTCAGCCCGTCGTCACTTAGTGTTCCGCGATTGGCAGCAGTCAAAAGTTCATCGTCCGGCATCGAACTCCAAAGGAAGTAAGACAGTCGCGAAGCGAGTTCCCATTGCGTGAGACCATCGCGCGGCACCGGTTCACCCTCGACGATGTAAATAAAATTCCGCGAAGTCAGCACTCCTTGCAGGGCCACGCGATAAGCGTCAGCTAGCTTCTCGCCTGCTTTGCGTTCCGCGCGATAAGTATCCAGATAGCTTGACAACTCTTCTTGCTTGACTGGCCGACGCCAAGCCCGCTCGGAAAAATGCTGCAGATGCTTGGCAACGACTTCATCGGTTGCGTCGTCTGGTGGAAACACACCCGAGCGTCGAAGCTTTTCCGCTTCTGTTAAGATCGGTCCTTCCCACTCGACCCAATCGAGGATCACTGTCGAGAAAAGACCGTTCCCCTTGTCATCGAACATCTGCGGCGCATTGGCGTTCAAGAGCAGTGTCTCACTGCTGTGCGTGAACAGATAATTGCCGCTAGTCAGTGCATTACGAAACGCTGCACCTTGCCGTCGGTCCACGCCATCAGTGGTTACGACACAAAAGTCCAGCTTGGCGGGCATATCGATAAACAGCTCGAACTCATACACCTGAGGACTGTCCTCGGGCGCGTTCAAATCAAAATCGAGCAAGCTGTCGACCGTTTCTTCGCCGGTCTCTTTACCGATGCTTAAGTGAGCAGGCTGGCCGCCGGGTGGTCGGATCCCACTGGCCTGGATACGAAATTTGTAGAGACCACTATGTTCCGGTCCAACCTTTCCGAACCAGTTCGGTGCGAGCGCAGTTTGCACACGTCCTGGGAATAGTAGATGACGCAGCGGCCGCTTGAAACCGAAGCGATCCAGGATTGCCTGATGGTCCTTGCCGTTGTAACGTAAATCGATCGCCGTCTTTCGTACCTTTCGAGCCTCAACCGACTCGGTTGGAAAGGCGCGTTGCAGCACCAGTTCAGCGGCTCGATAGTAGCGATCGATATGCGACGGTGAGAGCGTGAGCTCGGATCCGATTCGTTCAAATCCTTGCCATCGACTATCTTCATTCAACTCTCCTGGCTTAGCAGGATCATAGCGCACTCCAAGCAGATCGTAGACAGTGTTCTGATATTCCTTGCGGCTCAGACGATAATGGGACACTGCCGAACGCGCCGCCATTCTTGCAGCCCGTCCCGCTTTTAGCTGTGAATCAATCTGAGTAACAAATTCCCCGATCTCCGGTTGCGTCGGTTTCAGCTCTTCCTTCGGGGGCATCTCTCCACTATTAATCTTTTCGAGGACCTCCGCCCAGCGATGGATGTCCACGCCCAATTTGAAATCCCGTGAGAGCAGGTCAATGCGTACGTCACTTTCATTCTTCTGCGAGCCATGACAACGCGTGCAATACTTCGCAAGAAACTCTTCAAACGGTTCCGCTCCACGAAGCGTGCACGTCCAACCAAGGATGGTTATCAGTAGCACCGGCGCGCGGCATTGAGCTTGGAGGAAAGTAGGTAGGTAGTTCATGGTTGGTGCATTGTCGCCTTTTGCTCCGCAAAAGTAGCGAGATGTAGGAAAACGGTTCGCGCGAACGTGGCTCGCGGCCCACGCTACTTTCGCAGGAGCGAAAGGCGACACTTACGGTTTCGCAAAAAATGTCGGCCTCTCCGCAAAAGTAGCGTCGAGCCTGACATTGGCATCGAAAGTTCCACTCCGCGATTTAGTGTTTGTTGCTCAATTTGGTGTCACGTCGGCGAACTCAATTGCAGAAAGTGCATCGACTTGAACGTCGACCACTAGTATAACCCGCGCCGTGAATCGTTGGCCGCTGGAAAAGCATCAGGAACGCACAAAATGCCCAAAATGCTTCCTCAATACCGGGCGTACCCGTGAATGTAAAACATGCGAAGCGCCTTCGCTGACAACGTTGCCGGTTCACGAGCGTCCAAGAAATTAGAGGTGGCGCTGCCGTTGATAAGTTCGAACAACTCAAACCAGCCTCTTAGCGAACCGCGATGGTGGCACTTGGCTAGTTCAGTTGTTTGTGCCGCTCTATTTACTTAAAATTCTTAGAGCCTATCCGAAAAGGGGTCTGACCCTTTGGAGGCGAGTCGTTTTGATTGATTTTTTCGGCGTTGCCGGAGAGGGTCAGACCCCTTTTCGGATAGGCTCTAAGTGCTAATGCAGATGGATCACCGAGGCCGAGTCACTCGGACCTGGGATCCAGAGCAAGTGTATTTGATGGGGCTGTCAACTGGCACAATCGATGCGGCCGATTTTCCAATTCTTGAAGCCAACACCGCACGCAGCTATGAATACAATCGCCAACCGACCACTCGCGATGCGTTCGGCGAAATAACCGGGAAGGATTATGGCGAAGTATCAACGTACACCACTCCGCAGCAATACGCCGGAGGTCCTCGCCAAACGACTACTTGGACTTACGTTAACAATAATCCCGTCACCGAGCAGCGTCCAATCCAGAGTCGCGAGTCATATACATGGAATGACACTTTCGACGTCTTGGCCGAATCCGTTGATGCAACGGGTAACCGATATCGTCAAAATGTGGACGCTAATGGCCGTGTAACGCAACAACTTTGGGAAACCCGCCCGGAATGGCAAAACCCAATTCGTCCCGTAGATGTCAACAATGACGGAGTCCTAACGAACCAAGATGCCCTTCTTGTCAATA
>JANODD010000170.1:0-68940 GCA_031412515.1 Planctomycetia bacterium
CCAATGTCACTCACTTTCTCGACTTTGCAAAATCGCAACACCTCAGTACGGTTGGACTAATCAGCCGGAACGCGTTAGCGTCCGGTTTTTATCCATTAACCGGACGCTAACGCGTTCCGGCTGATAGACTTTAACCTCGGCAAGCGAATACTATCCTTATTTTGAGTACAGCAATTCGAAAGTGAGTGACACTGGGCGGGACTTCCCCGCTCCCGAGGCGGAGTTGCCTGGATATAGTGTAAACTGGTAGATTAGCGAAGAGGGAAGCCTTGTTTGAACTTTCGAAGGATGACGCCTCATGGCTCACAGTGTGGAGACGGCTCGTAATCTCATGCGCTCAGCGCGTTCAAAATACTATCGGATGTCTGGCATTACTTTAGGCTGGTTGTTGACAGCGGTTGCAATAGCAGTGGTTGGCGACGTGCCGCAGCCGTTGCATGCTCAACTGTTCAAAGTCGACGGGGCGCAGTCGGACGAAGATCTTTTCCTGCTGGCTCCGCGTGAATTGCAGCGATTGCTGGACGAGGGAAAAGAAGCGATTGCGGAAAGTCGTTTTTCAGAGGGTATCACCGCATTGGCATCGCTCTTGGCGGATGCCGGCGGTGACGAAGACGCTTTACTTGGCCAAGACTACTTCGTCGCAAAATCCAAGCCGGGTTATTACGTTAGAAGTATCAAGGGCGAAGCTCTGCGATTGCTCAGTAACCTGCCGGAAGAGGGACGTCGCTCGCTTGAAATTCAGTTCGGTGTGGCGGCTCGTCAAGCATTAGACGCGGCTGTGGCTGAACAAAGCTTTGATTCGGTGGCGCTGATCGCGCGCAAGTATCCGCATACTGAAGCTGGTTACGACGCCCTTATTTTGTTAGCTCAGTATAAGCTGGCATCGGGCTATCCACTCGCTGCGGCAAGCCTGATGCAACCGATGCTCGATTATCCAGCCGCTCGCAAGCGTTACGGTGTTCAACTTGCAACTGCGACCGCTGTTGCAATGCGTCAAGCGGGACGTAAGGAAGTTGCTACTGCGATCCTGAAACGTGCGGACCGAGATTTTGCAGGAGAAGAAATCAAGATCAATGGTCGATCGATAGCAATGGGTTCAAAGGCGGATTGGCCCAAGCTGGTTGATGAACTTTCTAACCAAGTGCCTCTAATCGACAATATCGTTGTTGATGCATGGATGACAACTGGTGGAACGCAAGAGCGGAACGCCGCCAGCACCGTTGGTATGCCATTGTCCAATCCGCGGTGGATTGAACGTATCCATGGCAGTTCAAAAGAAGAGCAAGCAATTAGTTTTGTCGCCGCTGAGCAAAAGCAACTGGGCAAGGTGATCTTGCCGAAGTTCGAATTGCGTATCGTAGACGACTTGGTCATGATGAAGACGACAGACAACGCGGTTTTTGCTCGCGACTTTGAAACAGGGCGTTTGAAGTGGCGTTTCTATTTCCACAATGCCCCCGTGGATCTCAACAACGGTTTTCTCAATGGCTCGGGCAATAACAGCGATTCGGTATCGATGGAGTTGAAGAATCGCGTGTGGGGTAGTTCTGCGTTCGGAAATTTTAGCTGTGACAGCCAGCGGTTCTATTTTGTGAGCACCACCGACGAACAGCTGATCAACTCCAATGCGATTTTTAACTTTGCGCGGCCATTCGCATCGAGTACGAATTATTTGGAAGGTGTCGGATTGGCCAAAGAGGGCTCGATCCTTTGGCGAATTGGCGGTGAAAACGGTAACGCCGAACCGAAACTCGCCGGCGCCTACTTTCTAGGTCCACCGCTGGCGTTTCAAGATCAGCTTTACACCTTACTCGAGATCAATGGCGAAACTCGTTTGGTGGTACTGGATCCTGAAACGGGAAAACTGATTTGGCAACAGCAGTTATTACAAACACAGGGAAACTCATCCACGCATGATTCCAACCGGCGGGCGATGGCCTTGTCACCCACTATTTCCGATGGAATCGTTGTTTGTCCTACTGGCTACGGTGCGATCGTGGCTGTGGACATTCAAACGCGCAACTTGCGTTGGGCAAAAACTTACGCGTCCAGTCGAGTAAATTCCAACAACGCACTTCGAGGTGGATTTCAACCCGAAGACAGTTATGATCCGCTTGAGGAGCGCTGGGCGGAACCGACAGCTGTCGCGCATCAGGGAGTCGTTTTGATCACTCCACCCGATTCTCCACTATTGCTTTGTCTGGATATTCTGACCGGTGAGAGCAAATGGAAAACAGAAGGCGAACGTCGACTGAATGGTCGCTACATACTGGGAGTCAATGATACGTGCGTAGTGGTGGCGGGGAACGCAGAGGTTTACGCGTACCAATTAGACGGAAAGAAAATGGCTTGGCACCTTCCGTTTCCCAAGGGACAAACGACGGCAGGCAAAGGTTTGTGGCTTGGCTCGAGCGTGTTAATCCCACTTTCAAATCAGCAAGTGATCAAGGTGGATTCAACCAATGGAAAGCTACTCGATACGGCAACGGTGAACACACCTTTGGGTAACTTGTTCGCGTATAAGGAGCAATTGCTTTCCGCAACGCCGACGGCGGTCTCAGTCTTCCACACGCGTGAATCGCTTGAACGCGAAATTCGCGAACGATCGGATAAAAACCCCGATGAACCATGGGCGCTCAATCAACGCTCTCAGGTCGCGCTCGCGGCTGGTAATGCAGCATCCGCAGTAGAGATGCTCGAAAAATCGTTCAGCATCGATCCCAAGAACGCAGACACTCGTTTTCTATTAGTGGAAACGCTATTAAGTGCGATCGAATCCGACTTCGACAAGTATCAAGCCATAGCGCAAAAGTACGACAAGATATTTGAACTGAGTGAGCAGAGATTTCGATATTTGCAAAGCGTAGCGCTTGGTAACGTGCGCAATAAACTGCACTACGACGCCTTCGTGCGTTTGCTCGAACTGATGAAAGCGAGACGGTCAGAAAACTTCCCCCTTCAACAACGCCGTCGAGACATGCTTACGATCTCGCAAGGCTACCAAGTGGATTCTGATACCTGGATTTCAACTCTGCTCGCGCGAACTTATGCGAGCGCTGCTCAGGCAGAACAAGTGAAGATGCGATCCGCGATTTTGCGCGAGCTCGATTCGATTAATAATTCAATGTTAACGACAAGGCGGCAACTGCTGCGATACTTTGCCTGGTTGCCAGATGCCGCGCCTGCCGTTTATTTGGTTGCGAGGGAATTGATGGATACAGATGTAACGGCCGCTGAACGGACGATTCAGCCAGCGTTGCTGAGCGCCGACCAAAAGATGAAATCCCAAGCTGCTGAATTGCTTTACAACCATCCGATCGAGGACTGGTACCGCCTCGGACCGTACGGCTCGTATGCGCCCGATGGTGATAACTTTGACGTTCGTGGCCCGATTTTGAATGGCTTCACTCCATCTGATTCCGCCGTAAGTGGAAACCCTCAAGAAGATGCATTGCAAATGATGCAGAATCTGAAACCTGACTGGCCAGCGGGCTACGTGGAGTATGAAAAGGGAGCGCCGGGCGACCGCATAAATGAACTTGATACGATTCAGCGGAGTGGAGCTCCACCGCTCGAAGGACGACAACAACGTTACGGACGCCCCAGTTTAAGCGTGCGTAAGTTTCATTCGAC
The DNA here is from genome assembly GCA_031412515.1 of Planctomycetia bacterium. GTDB lineage: Bacteria > Planctomycetota > Planctomycetia > Pirellulales > Pirellulaceae > Aureliella. The sequence continues at coordinate 3,634 of JANODD010000170.1, forward strand.
CGTGATGGTGGGCAATGAGCTTGGTCAAACCGTTCGAATGCTAAACGTTGATCGCGCGACCAGCGACGGCATGGATGATTATGCTCGTTGCCAGATCGATGGCGGTTTGATTTTGGTCGAAACTGCATCAGAACTGTTGGCTCTTGATTTTTATCGAAATTCAAGCGAAATGGACTCGGTGTTATGGCGCCATTCGTTAACTTCCCCGGCTGCTTCACCGTTTCGTGAAGCCATCCAAGCACGAGTCGAGTTAGCTCGGACGCCACTTGGGTTTTCGACCGTAAAAAGATCATTAGGGACGCGTTTATCTGTAGTCGGTCCACTTACACCAACAGGCGTCATCGTTCAGACGGCGACGGTTGTGTCTATGTTGGATTCCCTGAGCGGTGCGGTGGTATGGAGTCGTGATGGCTTTAGCGACCAGACTCGTTTTGCCGCTGAGGGAATTGAAGTAGCATTGGTTGAGCCTAGCACCGGTGTCATTCAGATCTTGGATTGTCGCGACGGCCACGAGTTACGTCGAATGGATTTCAAAGGGGACTGGGGTCATTGGTTCTCACATGGCCCGCTGTTGGTTGATTTTAAAATGGGAACTTCAAAGAAAGTGGGTGCGGGACTCGCTGAAGACGCTGACAATCCTTCGACAGTTCGAATATGGAACGCTTTTACTGGTGAAGATGTACAGCAAATAGAGTTGGCTCCCCGTTCGCGAGCCACATTGACGGACCAGCGATACATCGTCGCGTTAGCACCGACGGCTGCAAAAGCTGGCAAGCTGCACTACTTTGATATGGATACCAGAAAATACGTAACGCACGACGTCGCTCGGTCTGGCAACCTTGATGAAATCGAAACGATGCGATTTGATAACCGCTTGGTCGTTTTAACTTACGACAAAAAGGAATGGAGAGAAAGCGGGAATGCAAACGTCACTGCTGCCCATACGCTTAACTCAAGTTCACTCGCTGCGGGCATGGTCTATGGATTGAATACTTTTGACGGCAGTCAACTGTGGAAGCAACCCGCCAAGCTAACCGGTTACTTTGTGCCTAGAATTCAACCGAGGAACACTCCCTTCCTTGTGGCTTTTCGAGCGACGATGAATCCCAATGCCAGCGCTGATTCAACGCTTGGATTGGTACTGGTCGACCTTCGAGATGCGAGCCTCGCGTTTGCCAATGATTCGATTCCTGCGCATTCGCTCGGACCAGCAGCCAATCTCGGACAGATCGCGATTGCCGCAAACCCTGTAAAGCACACCGTCACAGTGAGATTTGGCGCGACCGACATCGTGTTCACGTCAACTAAAAACGAACGACCTCCGCAACCGGTATTTCGCTTTTCTAGCAACGGTAACAAGGCCACGAAAAACAACGGACGACCTCCGCGAGGCTTTCAACTTTTTGGGGATTGAACTTTAAGCCATCATGACGTTGCTACCTAGATTCTTCCGCGTCGGCCAGACGTTCGACAGGCCTCAGATTAGTGACCTAAGCAGTGAGGTCCAGCTTCAACTGGACAGCATAGGCCTTGAGAAGCGAGTAAACCCGGGTCAGACAGTCGCTATCACGGTAGGCAGTCGCGGCATCGCCAACATCGCCGCTATCGCCAAGCTGTGCGTTGACTACTTCAAGCATCTCGGGGCGCTTCCATTTATCATCCCAGCAATGGGCAGCCACGGAGGCGCGACCTCCGAAGGCCAATCATTGGTCCTGAAGAGCTACGGCGTAACCGAACCGCTGATGGGTTGCCCTATCCGAAGTTCAATGGAAGTTATTGAAGTTTGCCACGCAACGGAAGGATTTCCTGTCTACTTCGATCGAGAAGCAAGTCTTGCTGACCATGTGTTCGTACTCAACCGCATCAAGCCTCATACGCGGTTTACTGGAGACATCGAAAGCGGCTTGATGAAAATGATGCTTATTGGACTCGGAAAACAAAAAGGTGCAGAGGTCTATCACCGCGTGATCATGAACTATTCGTTCGATCAGATTGTTCGATCAGTTTCGCGGACAGTGATTGAACGCTGTGGTATCGTCGGAGGGTTGGCGATTCTTGAAAATGCATACGAAGAGACGGCTCAGTTGGTTGCGGTCCGCCCGGAAGAGATAGAGGCTCGCGAACCAGCTTTACTGCGTCAAGTGAAGGAGTGGATGCCCGGATTGCCGTTCGATCACGCGGAGATGTTAATCGTGGATCGGATTGGCAAAGATATTTCAGGAACGGGGATGGATACGAACGTGATTGGTCGCAAGCTCAATGACCATGGATCACCGAACGAATTGCCCTTTATTCATCACATCTATGTTCGAGGTCTAACTGAGGCCACTCACGGAAATGCAACTGGGCTGGGAGTGGCGGAGATGTGCCATCGCCGCATTATCGAAAACATGGATATGCAGCTTGTACGTATGAATTGCATCACAGCCGGTCACATCACTGCTGCAATGATTCCACTGGATTTCCCCTCTGACCTCGAAGCGTTATGTATCGGTTGCCAATTGGCTGGGTACATCCAAGCTGACCGTGTTCCGATTCTGCGAATCATTGATACTCTGCACTTAGAAGAGGTGCAGTGCAGCGAAGCATATTGGGAAGAGGCCTTGCAGCGGCCTGACCTGAAGATTCTAAGCGAGCCGACCTCGTTGAACTTTGACGCGAACGGCGATCTTGTATAGCCATCACTTTTCAGCATCTACGCGCATCATCGCAGCTATCCTTGAACGATAGATTTGTCTTAAACGTCAGACCAAAGCGGGTTCTTTTTGGGCAATGACTTCAAAGCAAGCTCGGCGAATTTCATGTCGGCTTTCGTGGTGACCTTTATGTTGAGCGGGCTCCCCTCAACGATGTGAACAGGGTGGCCATGCGCTTCCACAATGGAGGCGTCATCGGTCGCTTGCGCTGGATCGGGATGTTTCGCATAAGCCGTTCGAAGCAGGTCGGCGCGAAACACTTGCGGCGTTTGAGCTAACCAAAGTCTTTCACGCGGCACGGTTGCTTCAATAACTTGATCCTCACCGACGCGTTTCAAAGTCGCATGGCAGGGCGTTGCAAGTATCGCAGCACCAGTCGCTTTGGCTTTAGCGAATACCGCGTCGACCCAGACTTCAGCGAGGCAAGGTCGAGCGGCATCGTGAATAGCGACCCAAGGTATATCAGCGCGAACTTCCTTAAGGCCGTTAAGCACGCTCTGAGCCCGGGTCGCTCCGCCAAGCACCACTTGCGCTCCGAGCAACGCCAAGTTGCCACCGAATTTCTCAAGGAACGACTCGCGATCTTCAGGCGAGATCACCATGATGATTTGAGCCACATCGTTACGATTCGAAAACGCTTCGGCGGCATACATCCAAAGTGGTCGACCGGCCAGCGGCACGACCACCTTTTTGTAATGCGGATCCTTAAAACGCTGGCTCATTCCAGCCGCCGCTAAAATAACTGCGAATTGCGACACGTTAACTCCTCTACTGAATATCTAAGCGCTTCTACTTTTGGGCTGGTTGAGTCGCGATCACGACCGCAGTGAATATCGCCACTGCCCTCGTCGTCACAACCCGCAAAATTGTTACAAACTCGTGATAATCGTCAATCTACCTGCTGGGTGAACCAAGTCTGCGGGAATCGTGAGCTAGCCTTACTTGCCGTCAATTTCCGAGCAACTTGTGCTCCCAGAAAGCGGCATTGCCGAAGTTCACGTTTTGCTGGGGCATCGCATGACATCCGTTGAATCGCTCTCTAATGAAAATGCCCTTGCGCTACGACTCGTTCGAACGCAAGCAGTGCCTCACGATTTTTGGCTGTGGCTGGGCGGATTGAGCAGCACACCGTTGAGTGCAGTTGCGACTTGGATCGCCCCCCAGGTGTTGCGATCGATTCAAGAGATCGTGGAACCGAACTTGGTTGACGCCAATGCACAAGAGCGTATTCAATTGCGAGAAACAGACGCGTGGATCGCAGCTATTCTAGGGTTCACTAATCGTAGAGCCGCCGACCTAAAGTTGAGCTTTGGGCACCCGATGATGGCTGTCTCCTTGCTGCCGCTCTATCGCAGCCTTGCAACTCGCCAGTTGCCCGAGGCCCTTTTACGAACTCGCCATCGCTTGTCCGAGATGCTTGTCCTCGTCGGCCTTGTAGAGGAATTTGGCGACGACTTTGGGAACCTACTACAAGCGCACGGAGCGCCGCTTGCATCGCCCTTTGCGATTCTCCGCGCCATCCTCGAAGTCGATCTTACAACCACCGCTGCCATCACCTGTAAAATGGCAAGAACGTTCGATCCTGGACTTGGCGAGTTTGTTCGAGTCGGCAGCGAGTCGGCTATCAGTGAAACCGCCCTCCACAGTGGAGAATTGGAATGGTCCGACCCGAAATTATTATGGCAGATGGCTGCTGAGTTACTGGCAAAAAAAGCGGAGCTCGTACTTCCTCGACAATGGGCCGATGTTGCCGTCCCCTGGACCAGCATCAGCGATCATTGGAACACTTTAACTCACCGATTAGCCCAGGCTGCCACCGGCCAGGAAGTAGAAGACGACTCACCTGAATACAACGCGGACGATGAAATCGTTGCTGAGATGATCGATGATTTGCTTGCAATGCAGTCCGATGTAGCGGAAGCCTCGCTCGAAGAGCGGACCTCATCACAAGCCAACGAATCCGGTGACTCGTCAGTGGCGGGTCAACCTTATGGATTGCCTAACCACCGAACAAGTACATCACGACAGGAAGCCACTGGAAACGTTTCGCAATCTGAGTCCGACGAGGAATATCCGGACACTGATATACTCGAATCTCATCCCGAACCGTCAATTTCCAAGATAGCAATTGTCGAAATCAGCTCCAAAACCGACACAATGTTCATTAACATTTTGCGCAGGCAGATCGCAACAGCAAGAAACTCCGACAACTCGGTCTGCTTGGTTGCCCTATGTGTCGAATCGGACGACGCGGCAGACCGCGAACGTATGGGGATCAAGAGTGCAAACGGCCTGGCGGTTTGGCAGGACAAACTGGTCAATTGGCTGGCTGAACACCCTCAAGTCCACCAACCTTTTGCATTCGTGACTCCTGACGGCCAGCTGATCTTTTCGATGCTGGATATCGAGCGAACCATCGCCACGAATATAGTTCGAGAAGGGCTCGTCACCGCGCTGACGGGCAAACGCATTGAGGACCAAGGGGCTTTGGCCAGAGTCACAATCCCTGCTAGATACTATGCTGGTATTGGATCGGCATGCCCCAATGCAGGCTTTTCCGCCGAGCAGTTCATTGAAGCAACTTGGCGATGCCTCTCCGCAGCCCAGAGCCAGGGTAAAGGCACGATTAAGAGTATCGAGGTCTTCTAGTGGCGTATGCTTCCAGCTTGCGAATCCCGCTTCTTGCCCCCTCTCCCGAGTAGAGAGCGAGCCGGGCGAGCCGGGCGGGCCTGAGGCTAAAGGCTGAAGACAATTACCCCACAGAAAACCAAACAACAAAACAGCATAAAAACTGCTATTCAAACCGTCGGCGGCGGTCGATGTCAAAAGTGTATTTTCAGCCCGGCCTGCTGCACGAATCGCCGAACGAAAAGCGGCTGTAAACTTCGCTCCTCTTCCACTGCACGCGACTGAACGAAGCAGGACACAACGCGCACGCATGTACACTCGTGTACGCACGTACACAACTAACACCCGCGCGATCCCGAGCCGAAAAGCTCGGACTTTCGTGCCTTCAATCATTACCGGTGGGGCTCCTACGATTGGCCACTTCTGCGATTCTTGGCGACATCAGAAGCTAGGGACAAACTCGCCATTGCATGCAATGCAAGCGACGGCCTAACCAGCACCCCGGCGGTAAGATTAAGCCTCCATCTACGGTCCGACCACCGACTAAATGTGGCCCTCGCCCAACCCAAAAAAGCGCGGCCTGAACGCAAAGAAGTCGCTCGACTTACATCTCATAGGCGATTCCCATGGCTAGCTTGAACCATCTACGTGCAAACGCGACAAAATCAAATTGATACACTTAACCACATTGACACCGGCATACAACGTTGCAAAAGCACCGAAAAAGACGCGATTTCGCTTGCGACCCGCCGGCACCCACCCGACTTGACGGCAAATCTCCGGCCACGAAAGCATCACATAGACATCGTGAAATCACATTAATCCGCCCGCTTCGCGGCTTCTTGACGCCGCAAATAACCAGCCTTTTTGGCTATACAAACACAACACAAGACGCACACAATCGCCTAACTTGAGCTAAACCTAACTTATTTTCGGCTTTTTTTCCACCTCCCAAGTTAGACACTTAGTATTTGGTCACTCGGGAGATGCTCAATAATTGAGCAATCACTTTGCCGTCGAGATCGTGGGCGGGACTGCTTAAAAACAGAGCAGCTAGCAGTCAATAGGTCTAACCGCTAGCAAATTAAAGACTTACGACGACGCTATTGCATGCCTTTAGATTATTGGGCGTTGTTCAGCCGACGGAGCGTTGAACGGACGTGGACCCAAACATACGAAGGAAAGACGAAGCTATGAATTCGAACCCAATGCACTCAACTTACAGTGGAATGGATTCAAACCGACCCTCCGAGCAAGGCAGCCCATCGCATTCGAATCCGGCACCCGCAGTTACCTCTTATCCTAGCTCAACAAATTCCAGTTCGCCAAACCAGACCAATCGCCTTCCCGGCTCCGACACAGCCTACGCTAACAAAAATCACAACAATCACGCGGTGGCCAGTTCACCTACTTCGACTAATGATAATTCCTCAAAACTAGCCGGAGAACTTCAAAAATTCCAAGTTGTTGCCCAAGGTATCCGCGCGACTTTCAAGCCGGCCGCGGAATTCGAATCGCGTTGCCAACAGGCTTTCGACGTCGCCAATGACCTGTTCGGAAATGCACCCACCTGGGTGTGCTTCTACCGAGAACTAATGGGAGGAGATGGATTCATTCCTCAACTTTTCGCTTCCGATGAGGATTTTGGAAAGTTCCTGCGTTGCGATCAGTACTATCAAGTTCAGATGATGCTGACTGCGCTCCGTTCTCGCGATTTACCGGAAAACGATCCGAACGACCCGCAGCGAATGATTACGGTCCGATTGCCAAAGAGCTTGCACGAAGCCCTGTGCGACGAAGCCCTCCGTCTGGGGATTAGTGTCAATCGCTTGTGCATCAGCCGCATGCTTCAACTTTTGGATCCCAAGATGATTCCAGAAACTGGAACAAAGCCTCGCGGTCGTAAGCCACGCGCTCGCTCCTCAGCCAAAACCGCTGCCGCAACTCCTACCACACAGCCAGTTGCTACAACAACCTATTCGTAACTAGTTTTCCGATCGTTTGTTGCGACGAAGGGCTTAGAGGATTTAGGAAAGCTGCATGGTATTTCAAGTCGACATGAACGAGTACTGCGGGCCGATGGAACTGCTGCTGTACTTGGTCCGACGCGAAGAGTTGCCGCTGAGCGAATTGTCGTTGTCGAAGTTAACTTCGCAGTACCTCGACTACCTCGAAGTACTGACAGAGCTATCGATTGACGATGTCGCGGATTTTCTCGAGATTGCTAGCGTTTTGATTGAGATGAAGGCGAAAGCGATATTGCCGCAGTCGCCTTTAGCCGCCGAAGAAGAAGCGATCGCACTGGAGGATCCAAGCGATCAATTGATCCAGCGGCTAATGGACTACAAACGAATTCGCGACGCAGCTAGCATTTTGGACGAACAGGGACAACGCTGGCAACTTCGTTACCAGCGTCTTGCCGACGACTTGCCGCCGCGCCGAACCGAACTTGATCAACAACCGCTACAGGCCCTCGAGGTTTGGGATTTGGTCAGTGCGTTTGGACGGATTTTGCGCGAACGACAACCACCCCCTCAGACCAACGTGGTCTACGACGACACTCCGATCCACGTTTATATGGAACGCATCCATGGAACGGTCAACTCGAACGGCCGCGTTGAACTTACCAGTTTGTTCGCGCCTGGAATGCACAAAAGTTCGCTCGTGGCGATGTTCCTAGCAACGCTTGAACTAACTCGTCACTACGGACTCAAAACGGAGCAGAAAGAACCCGGTCTGCCGCTTTACTTGGTCGCTGACGAAAACTTCTCCCGCAAGCTCGACGTGCATCGCATTGAGAACCTATCCTTCGACAAAGTAGCCAACTCAAACTTGCCAGTAACCCCAAGATAGTACCGTACCTGTAGCGACAACGCTGTGAAGCATTTTGGCGAGCATATGGTAGCTGGTTTCGTGAGAAACCGGGTGCACCGGTAACCTCTCTGCTGCATCCGGTTTCTCACGAAACCAGCTACCTTACTAAGAAAAATGCTTCACAGCGTTGTCGTAGCTGGTTTCGTGAGAAACCGGTGGGACCTGTGGCTATTTCTTGAGTGGCTTCAGTATCTCTACCAGCGAATCGGGTGAGTCCGCCTGCCGAACCAGATTGAGTCCGCGTGGTCCGTCATAATAATGGATCTGGATCGATTTAATCTCGTCGCCATCAACAACTTTCAGTTCGACGGGCGTACCGCTTTTGGTCGCTTCCATCGCTTTAGACCATCGCGACGCGCTCCACTGGTAATTTCCAATTCCAATAATTTTCATGTTGGGCATTAATCTCGCTTGGTCGGCTGGACTGCCTAGTAGTAGATTGCGGACCGTCCCGTCATTGGAAAATGTGGCCCCGACTGAATCGTACGCATCAATGCCGCCTGAGAATCGAAACGTGTCGCCTGGCACATTGGTAGCATCAGGCTGCAGTTCAAATCGATACCCGAGAAGTCCAGCGACCGATGGGTCGAAAGCGGTCTGAAAGGATTCGACACGACGGCGTATCAAGCCATCCCAGTCAAATGGAACGAGCGAATTCAGAATGCGGACTAAGTCTTCGCGTGTGTAAGGATTGGGACGCGGCGAGTCGGTTGCCGATCGAAAAAATTCATGACAGAAATCATCGAGCGATTTTTTTCTGCCTGATTCTTTTCGTAAAATTGCGTCCGCTTCCAGCCAAAAGAGCATTCCCTCCATGTAGAAATCCTGGCTTCTTCTTAATCCTGGCCATGAATTACTTCCATCCCGTAAGATATGGGCCGCTGCTCCAGTGTCCGCTAACGTTCGCCACTCACGACCCTGCTGATGCGTCGCATTCCGCAATTCAACCAGTAGCCGGTGAAAAAATTGCTCGTTGGTCATCAGACCACATCGGGCCTCGACGAGTTCGCCTAGATACTGAGTCAAACCTTCATAGACCCAAAGCAACTCGGTGTTTTCTGGAGCGTGAAAGGAAGTTGAGACCATACCTGAGGGTCGGCGGTACTTGCCACACCACGCGTGCATATATTCATGAGGTATCAACAGTCGGTTCCAGCCTCGCAGTTGTCCGGCGGAAACCAATGCCGAAGGTGCTAGGATATTGAAAGTGGAGCGCGAGTGTTCCAGTCCATTAGGAGGCAACTGATTGGTAACTCCCAGCAATATGTCAAACTGATCGAACGGGTGCGATCCTGTCAAAAACGCGGCTTGAGTTACCATCGACTTCAGTTTCTGCACGATCTCGGCATTCAAGTTACATTGACTCGCATCATCACCGAAGACTTGCAATCGATGCGCAGGAATGGTGGAAGCCCGTTCGGGCTCAACGAGATCAAAGGTCTTTTGATTCGCGCCGCACATGATCGGACTGTCGACAAATCGACTCAACGAGACCGATTTGTAGAGCACCTCGTCAGAACCTTTCGCTGGCTCGTCAATCGGCAAGGCACTGGCGGCTGTCCATTGATTCGGAAGTACGAGCGTGGAGACTACTTGCTGTGAGTGTATATCCACGTCTTCCGGATAAAGGAGGATTGTGTTGGGGCTGATGACGCCTAGTTTTGAACTTCCCCAAGAATCATGCCCCATTGAACCTGTGGTGGGTTGGTTGGTGATGTAGCGGATCCAAACTCGAAGGCCTTTTGTATTGGGTGGTACTGTAACCTCCAAGCGATAAACTTCACCTGGTGATCTTTGCCAATTGAGCGTCTTGCCGAACTGGTCTTCGATGCGCAAACCGGCGACGTTGGCAATTGGGCCTCCTGGCCCATGTGAACCTGGTACCCATTTGGGATACCACAACGCAACTTTCCGCTCCGTTGCAGAGTCCGTCAGTGGGATTTCAAGCCGAGCGTGGAGCAACTTACGAGGCAGATCACGGGCATCGATCTCAACGTGCATTGCGTCGTGAAAAACGGCCGCAGGTGAATTGTTACTGGTGCAAACAGCAATCAATGCCAGAACGATCGCCAAAGGTCGCATAAGTCAGCCTGTACTTTGAGTCGCCGATGATAGACAAGAATGTTTTCGCCTATCTTAGTTGCACCGGCTTCAAGCGTCTATCGAAGGCTTTTCCGCGTGGTAGCCAGCGGCGACGCACCCACCTGCCGCTTATGCTGACTCCGCATACCAAGATTGCGAAAGAGATTTTGGTAAAAATGGAGGTAAGCGAACTGTTACATAGATCTCAGCCTTAAAAAATTTTCTTACCTCCATTTTCTTACTTTCCTACGCTTTCAGCCGTGTGAAAGCTCAGCGTCAAGTTTCAACGCGCATACAAAATCCACTATCAAGCAGACGATTTTGCCGATCTGGTATCGAGAGACGCTTACTTTGAATTCGTCCGCATTCGCTGAGCACTTGCGATAGCCAAGCGGCAATCTCATCCGGAGTCGGATCCACCGAGTGCGCTGTTAAAAGTACTTTGCCACCTTCGTTGAGAATTCCAAGGCAACTTTCCAGTAGCGGAAATAGATCTGATCCTATATCCCATCGAAGGCCATTCGGACCATGTCCGAAGCTAGGCGGGTCGAGCACGATGAGGTCATAACGTCGACCTCGCTTGAGTTCACGCGCCGCGAACTTGCGCGCATCTTCAACGATCCATCGAACCGGATGATTTTCTAGCCCATTCAAGGTTGCGTTTTCACGCGCCCATTTGACCGACGGTGCGGATGCGTCGACATGGACGACCTGGAAACCCGCTTGAGCGAGTGCCATCGTCGAACCGCCCGTGTAAGCAAACAGATTTAGTGCTTGCCTCAGTGGTTCATTTTGTACTGACGCTTGACGCAAGGATTGCAGCCATCGCCAGTTAGCCAATTGCTCCGGAAAAACACCAACGTGGCCAAACGGCGTGATTCGCAGTTTGAATCGCATGCCAGCGATTTCAACAAACCAGCCATCATTGATTACTTTCTTGCTCGGTTGATCGCCTTGCATACCAGCCAACACTTCACCACGATCGTCGAGCCGCAGGTTCGCCTCGCTCCAATCACTCTCTGATCGCGAGGCGCCGATCGCAGCCGGCGAAACACGGTCCAAAACAACTTGACCAAAGCGTTCCAGTTTCCGACCATCGCCAAAATCAAGCAGTGCGTAGCTGTCCATTCGAGTACTTAAAAATTCAGCAGATTAGGTCGTGAAACGGTTAGGCTAGTACAACAGAGCAGATTGGAGCTTGCGATACCGAGGTCAGGATGGACGCTACTTTTGCGGAGCAAAAGGCGACAATGCTGGCATCCTCCCCGCGAGGGACTGGTTGCAATGCCTGGTGGATTGGCACTGTCGCCTGCTGATAGTACGATGTTCACTCTTGCCACGATAGCCGGGCGATCGATTAGAACTTACTTGCAGGGGTGATTGCAATTGACTGAAGAACATGTGCTTGTAATTCCAGCCTCTCGATTAAGCCTGCTCGGTGATTTCACTGGATTTCGTCCATTTCATCAACCCGACTTGGACGCGCTGCTGAACCCCAAGTTCATGGAATTCCGGCCGCGGAGCACGGTTGAAGAAGATCCTTCGTTCAAGCAACTGATCCCCTATGCCATTCTTCAAGCCGAAGTGGATGGAGTGAAAAAAGTTTTTCAGTATACCCGCGGCAAAGGGCAAGGCGAGAAGCGACTGCATGCGAAACTGAGCATCGGAATCGGCGGTCATATCTCTCGCGAAGACGCAGACAACGACGATTTATACCGTTCGGGGATGCTTCGTGAATTGACCGAAGAAACCATCATCGAAGCCGCTTATGATGAACAGCTAGTTGGCTTCATTTACGACGACACATCCCCCGTAGGCCGCGTGCACTTAGGTGTCGTTCATCTGCTCACACTGAGTGCACCGACGGCAAGGGCTCGCGAAGTCGATTTGGTAGACAGCGGATTTGAAGCGATCGATGTGATCAAAAGCAATTTCGATCGCTTTGAAGTCTGGTCGCAACTTTGCTTAACGAATTTGTTTTCGTAGCCTAGGCATCCTGCCTGGGGCTTTCCCGCGCTCAAATACTTTCCTGCGCTCAAATGTAGCTGGTTTCGTAAGAAACCGGAGCTCTGCAACCTTAATTACCCGCATCCGGTTACCGCCAATCGGCAATCCGGTTCTGCACCAAAGTTTGCAAACTCGACCGGTTCTCGCAGGCTTTCGAGCAACGAATCGCGAACATCGTCGACCGTATCTAGTTCGGACCGGCAATGATCGCACTCGGCAACATGTTGAAAAAGTGCATCGCTGTCTTCGCTGGACAACTGTCCGAGCGTGAGCGCTCTGAGCTGATGATGGGTTGGGCATTCAGAGGCGGTCTTCATGGGACTCCCTTTTACATCTATTGTATGGGTTATGCGCGGTGTGGCGATTAGCTATCTGAATGAAGAACGGCAGAGTCTGACACCAATTTCTTTGTTTGTAAAAAAGTCCTATAAATTGGCTAACGTTGTGAAGGATGTTGGCGAGCGAATGTAGCTGGTTTCGTGAGAAACCGGAGCGTACCGGTGACCACTCTTTTGCAACCGGTTTCTCACGAAACCAGCTACCCTATTGAATTCAGTTGCGTTCCGCCAGCGTTCTAGAATTGCGTTAGAATTGAGACATGACATTTTCAGATTCCAACTCGCGAAACCACAAGCACCTTGAACATCCAACGCTCTCCTCACAGTTTCTGTTAGGAGTCCAACGGATGGACCCAGCGGGTTGGAGCCGCCTGGTAACTATTTTCGGCCCCGTCGTCTATCGGTGGTGCCGTTTGTCGGGAGTACGCGATGCTGATGCGCCGGATGTCGTTCAAGATATCTTTGCAGCTGTCGCTCGTGGCATCCCGAACTTTGAACGAGAAAAGCCGCAGGGGAGTTTTCGAAGTTGGCTTGCAACGATCACTCGCAACAAGGTCCGCGACTATTTTAGAGCTCTAGCCAACCGTCAAGCTGGTACAGGTGGCACTGAAGCGATGTTACAACTCCAGATGATTCCCGAGGATCTTGACTCAACGATTTGCGCTTCAACAGCGACAGCTCCGCTGATCCACGAAGTACTTCAGCAAGTCGAGGCAGAGTTCGAAAGTACAACGTGGAGAGCCTTTTGGATGACCACAATTCATAATGCAAAAGCCACTGATGTAGCTGTGCAGCTTGGCATTTCGACTGCGAGTGTCTATCAATCTAAATCGCGAGTCCTCCGCCGTATGCGTCAGCGACTCGCCGAACTGCCACAATAACCAACAGATTTTTTTCACATACAGCCAGAGGCACAACCTATGTGGTTAATTCATCCAATCTTGATCGGCTTGATCTTTTTGCACTCGTTCACTCTTGCACAGACGGGTGAGATATCCTTAACAACGCAAAGATATCTTTACGTTGTTACTCCTGGCATTCGCGACTACCTTGAGTTCGGTGGGGCGGGCATCTTGGTGTTCGATATCGACAATGACCATAAGTTCGTCAAGCGAATCCAGACGCCAGCAAGCAAGTTGGAAAAGCCGCGCAACATCAAAGGTGTTTGCGCCAGCGCGATCACCAATCGACTTTACTTTACGACGCCCGAGAAACTGTACTGTGTCGACCTGGCAATTGAGCAAACACTTTGGGAAGTGGCGCCAGCGAAGGGTTGCGACCGAATGTCGATGACACCTGACGGCAAGATTCTCTATGTGCCTTCGTTCGAAAGTGACACTTGGAATGTGATCGACGCAATGACAGGCAACACCATTACCGAAATCAAAACCAACAACGGGGCTCACAACACCGTTGTCGCTCGTGATGGGACGCGGATGTATATGGGTGGTTTGAAATCACCGAACTTGTTTGTGGCAGATACCAGTACGCACAAGCTGGTCGGAGAAGTGGGGCCGTTTGCTGGTGCTATCCGACCGTTCACTGTCAATGCGTTTCGAACGAAAGCTTATATTTGCGTCAATGATCTACTGGGCTTTGAGATCGGCGATCTGACCACCGGCAAAAAACTCCATCGCGTCGAAGTACCTGGGTTCAAACCGGGAGTTGTCAAACGCCATGGTTGTCCCAGCCATGGAATTGGACTGACTCCCGATGAACGTGAGATTTGGGTTGTCGACGCAGCCAATGAACATGTGCATGTCTTCGACAATACGGTAACTCCGCCAGTTTTGCGTCAAAGCATCAAGTTACGCGAACAACCGGGCTGGATCACGTTTAGTATAGATGGCGTGTTTGCCTATCCATCAACCGGTGAAGTCATCGATGTCAAGTCGAAAAAAATCGTTCAGCGATTGACCGATGAAGAAGGCCGAGAAGTTCATAGTGAGAAGATGATTGAAATTCATCAAAACGGCAATAAAGCAATTCTTGTGGGCGACCAATTCGGCGTTGGCCGAGCGACTGTGCAATACCAGCGAGATGGCCAACAACAGACTGTTGCTTCGTCCGCAGTCAACCTGCCGCACATCTTTACTGCGCAGTGTTACTCCAGCCCGCTTGAGGGCACTAAGCTGAGCGAATCGGCATTGATTGACGAAGCAGTTCATCAGCTTGGGCACAGCTTTCACGATGACGCGCGATGCCCGTTACTCAAAGTAAACTTTGTCGCTGCAACTGAGAAAATTGCGGCTTCGATTCGTCCCCATTTGGCGCGAAAGAACTTATCCTGGACCGACGCACCCATCTCAATCGTCGTCGGCTCATTACCCGGCGGAGCCGCAGTCGGAGTCGACGCTGTGGCCTTGTACGATCGACCTATCGATCGAGTTTTCGTTCAACCAAGCAAGTCAAATTCCAGCCTTGCCAAGATCTGTCCCGCCGGTCCACGTTTGTACATCTCTGGTCAAGCCGAAAAAGGTACCACACCGGCTGAAGCAGCCGCGCGGACGATTGCTAGTCTCAAGCAAACTCTCGAATGGTTGGGCTGCGATATCAAAGACGCACTGCAAGCGAAGTGTTTTCTAAATCCGATGGATGCTGACAAAGAAGTACGAGAAGAGTTCGACAAGGTGTTCGGACGCTATCAATTGCCGCTGGTGTTCGTCGAGTGGAAATCTGATCTGCCAATTGAAATCGAACTGATCGTATCTGCCCCACTAAGTAAAGCGGATGCTCCAGCCATTGAGTTCCTCACGCCACCGGGCATGACCTCGTCGCCAGTCTACAGTCGCGTAGTCCGCGTCAATCGCGGCAACTGGATTTACACGGGTGGAATCTCCCATTCTTCGAGCGATGCAAAACAGCAGGTCGCTGGAATATTCCACAAACTGCAACCCATTTTTCGCGAAGTTAATAGTGATTTCCATCAACTTGTTAAAGCAACTTATTATGTCACTAACGACGCGACCAATCAGAGTCTTAACGAACTACGTCCTCGCTATTACGATCCTTTAAAACCACCAGCCGCGTCAAAAGCAATGATCCCGAGTTTAGGCGACGACAAGAACGTGAACATCATGATCGACATGATTGGTGTGAGTGGTCCTTAGTGAACAAGTCAGTAGCTCGGGACCATTTGTCCCGAGCGTTCTTTCCCCATTTATCTCCAATAAACGTAAAGGAGGGACGGGACTAGAGTTCCATCCTACACTCCGCGCACCCGCCTTCGATAACTCTCCGATTGCAAGTCATCAAAACCTGATGACCCGAACTGGGAAAAAGCTGAATCGACTAGTGAACTGTGCGGGTTATCGACAGCACTCGAGGCCTCCCCTTCGGCACTTCCCTGTTGGTTCAACGCATTGATGACCAGCAACGCGTCCACGGGCGATACTTGATTGTCGGCATTTACATCAAGAAACGGCGGAGGACTGCCCGTTGGTAAGCCGCCGCTACCAAACGCGTTCAGATAATTAATCACCAAGAGCGCATCGATCGGACTAAGCCTGCCGTCGTTGTTTACGTCGGTCGGAAAAGCCGAATTGTGCCATGTTAAATCGCTGTCGGTGATCGTAACTGCTTGTGACGCATTGACAAAATCTGCGGCAGTTGCAGTGATCGAGACGATAACTGTACCGCGTGATGTGTCGTGAACGGCGCGGACTTGAAAGGTCGCTGATTGCTGATTGGCTGGAATGATGACTGAGGCGTCGACCGTCGCGGCACCCGGATCGCTACTCGTTAGTGTCACCGTTAGTGGTTGAGTAAGATCGGCGTTGTTGCGAGTGACTGTGCCAACGGCCACACCGCCAATTTCAGGTATGGAATTGGGAACAATCGACACGGCCAGTGATTTCGTGGCGGCTGATGGTGTCTGCAACGTTAACTGATAGTCGCCAGTCGAATTCGATCCGCCTGCTACATCTCCGTTACCGGTCGTAGCACTGTAAGCGATGTTGTTAGAGTTCGAGACGCCCAGATAATAGGTACCAGCGGTAGAAAACGCATATCGCAAGTATGCATCGAAGCCGACCGTTTCGCCTGGAGCCGCAGCATTGTCATTAAAGGCAAGCTGCGCACCAAGCGAATTGAACAAGCGAATGTATGACCCAAGACCACCGGGTCCGTTCAAAGTAGTGTCGATATCAAAGTCCACAACTTGACCGGCCGCGACGGTGAAACTGTACATGTCGACGTCGATATCAGGTGAAATACTCGCGGAACGACTTACCGCCGTCGTAGAAATGACACCCAGTGAAACTGCTTCACTGATGGCATCGTCCGGGTCCGCGGCCAGTGACTGAATGATTAACTGATAACTTCCCGTTGCGTTCGCGCCGCCAGCGGTATCACCGTCGCCCGTGAGTGGACTGTAGGTGATGTTTGTTGAGTTTGAAACTCCGAGGTAATAGGTACCAGCAGTTGTAAATGTATATCTAAGGTATGCGTCCAAGCCCAGCGTACTCTCGCCCGGAGCAGAACCATTGTCATTGAAGGCAAGTTGAGTACCTGTTAGGTTGAATAAGCGCATGTACGACCCCAGGCCTCCTGGCCCGTTCAGCGTCGTATCAATATCAAAGTCAACCACTTGGCCAGCCGTAACGGTGAATGCAAACATGTCGACATCCGTATCGGGCGCGATGGTATTGCTAGTCGTGATCGGCGTCGTGGAAACCGCTCCTAGGACGATTGCTTCACTGATCGCATCGTCGGTGTCACTGCCAGTCGATACCACTTCTTGAACGATCAGTTGATAAGCTCCGACCGAGTTGAAGCCGCCAGCTGTGTCTCCATTTCCATTTATCGCGTTGTAAAGGACATTGTTAAAATTGCTGACACCGAGGTAGTAAGTACCAGCTGTCGCGAAGGTGTAACGCAGATAAGCGTCAAAGCCAAGCGTCTCGCCGGGCGCGGCTGCGTCGTCATTCGATGCTAGCTCCGTACCTTGAGAATTAAACAATCGAATATACGATCCAAGTCCACCTGGTCCGTTCAGTACCGTATCAATATCGAAGTCGACAATTTGCCCCGTTGTCACGGTGAACCGGTACATATCGACATCGATATCGGGAGTGATACTAGCTGATGTTGTGATAGGCGTCGTCGTCACAGCGCCTAGTGAAGTCGCTTCGGAGATCGCATCGTCAGGGTCGACAGGCAAAGCTTGAACGATCAACTGATAAGTGCCCGTTGCGTTTAGGCCCCCGGCAGTATCGCCGCTTCCAGTTACTGCGTTGTAAGCTACGTTGTTATTATTCGAAACGCCTAGATAATAGGTGCCGGCCGTCGCAAAGGTATACCGCAAGTACGCATCAAAGCCGACTGAGTTTTCACCCGGAGCGGCACCATCGTCATTAAAGTCAAGCTGAGCGCCGAGGGAGTCAAATAGCCTCAAGTAGGAAGCCAGTCCACCCACTCCGTTCTGCGTTGTATCAACATCAAAATCGACGACCAGGCCGGCTGTCACCGAGAAGGAGAACATATCGACGTCAGTATCAGGTGATATCGTGTTGACGGACGTAACTGGTGTCGTCGTGATGGCTCCCAGTGGTATAGCCTCACTGATCGCATCGTCGGAATCGACAACATCGTTGACAACCTCGCGGACAATCAACTGATAATCACCGATGGAATTGAGCCCACCAGCGGTATCACCATTTCCATTGACAGGATTGTAAAGGATGTTGTTGAAGTTAGAGACACCGAGGTAATAGGTCCCTGCCGTGGCAAACGTATATCGCAAGTACGAGTCAAAGCCAACTGTTTCACCTGGCGCTGCCGCATCGTCATTAAACGCTAATTGCGTTCCCTGCGAATTGAACAAACGAATATACGAACCAAGTCCTCCAGGACCATTTTGAGTTGTATCGATGTCAAAATCGACTACTTGCCCTGCCGTAACGGTGAAACGATACATATCGACATCGATATCAGGCGAGATCGCCGCCGAAGTCGTAATAGGTGTAGTGGTAATGGCACCTAATGAAGTTGCTTCTGCAAGTTCGTCATCCGTATCAACGGGCAGAGCCTGCACAGTTAATTGATAACTTCCGGTTGAGTTTAGCCCACCCGCTGAATCACCATCGCCTGTGACCGCGTTGTAAGTAATATTGTTGCCATTCGAAACACCCAAATAGTATGTACCCGCTGTGGTAAAGGTGTACCTCAAATAGGCATCGAAACCGACCACATTCTCGCCCGGTGCAGCTTCGTCATCATTAAAATCTAATTCGATACCTTGGAAATTGAACAGGCGGATATAGGAACCTAAACCACCCGGACCATTCAAAGCCGTATCAATGTCGAAATCCACCGTTTGGTTTGCAGCAACAGTGAAAGCATACATATCGACATCCGCGTCTGGAGAGATTGTATTGCTTGTCGTTTTCGGAGTCGTTGATACATTTCCTAGTGAAATCGCTTCGCCAATCGCATCGTCCGGGTCGCTGACCGTGGACGAAACACCTTGAATAATCAACTGGTAATCCCCAATCGAGTTCAATCCGCCCGCAGTGTCATTGTTGCCGTTGAGTGGGTTGTAAAGAACATTGTTATTGTTCGAGACACCTAAATAATAGGTTCCAGCAGTGGCAAAAGTGTATCTCAAATACGCATCAAAGCCGACTGTCTCGCCCGGCGCTGCGGCATCATCATTGAACGCTATCTCTACGCCGAGGCTGTTGAACAATCGAATAAACGAACCCAATCCTCCGGGACCATTCGAAGTGGTATCAATATCAAAATCAACTATTTGACCCGCCGTTACGGTAAATCGATACATGTCGACGTCAATGTCCGGCGTGATACTAGCTGAAGTGACGATCGGTGCAACCGTTACGGCACCTAATGAAGTGGCTTCGGAAATGGCGTCATCGGGATCGTTCGGTAGTGCCTGAATGATCAGTCGATAGTCACCCGTTGCGTTCGCTCCGCCCGATGTGTCTCCATCGCCCGTGATCGCCGAGTAGTTGAAATTATTGTTATTCGAGACGCCTAAGTAATAAGTTCCAGCACCGATAAACGTATACCGCAAATAGGCATCAAACCCGACGACATTCTCGCCGGGAGCTGCGTCATCATCACTGAAGTCGAGTTCCGTTCCCAACGCGCTGAAAAGCCGAATATATGATCCTAGTCCGCCGGGGCCATTCAAAGTGGTATCAATATCGAAATCGACGACCTGTCCGGCAGTGACCGTAAACGCGTACATGTCCACGTCGGTATCGGGCGAAATGCTGTTGCTGGAAGTGATTGGCGTCGTCGTGATCGGTCCCAATGCAATCGCTTCGCTGATCGCATCATCCGTATCGGCTGCGCTGGTTGCAATGCCTTGAACGATCAACTGATAAGCACCAATTGAATTCGGGCCGCCCGCCGTGTCGCCATTGCCGTTCAGCGGGTTGTAGAGCACGTTATTTGAGTTAGAAACCCCGAGATAGTACGTGCCAGCGGTGACGAATGTGTATCTCAAATAGGCGTCAAAACCCAGCACTTCCCCGGGTGCAGTCCCGTCGTTGTTAAACGCTAACTGAACGCCCTGAGAATTAAACAAACGGATATACGAACCTAATCCGCCTGGGCCATTTAAAACCGTGTCGATATCAAAATCGACGACCTGTCCGGCAGTTACCGTGAATCGGTAGATGTCGACGTCAATGTCGGGATCAATACTGTTTGCGGTGGTGATCGCCGTGGTGGTGACCGCACCTAGCGATATCGCTTCGGGTATGCTGTCGTCCGGATCTACCGGAAGGGCTTGAACGGTTAGTTGATAACTCCCCGTCGAATTCAGGCCACCCGACGTGTCGCCATCACCAGTTACAGCACTGTATGTAATATTATTGTTATTCGAGACGCCGACGTAATAAGTACCGCTAGATGTAAAGGCATACCTTAGGTAAGAATCAAAACGTAAGACGTTCTCACCGGGGGCCGCACCGTCATCATTGGCGTCAAGTTGAGCTCCAGCGGCATCAAAAAGTCGAATGTAGGAACCTAGTCCGCCAGGGCCGTTAAGAACCGTATCGATATCGAAATCGACAACTTGACCTGCAGTGACGGTGAACCGAAACATGTCAACGTCGGTATCTGGATTGATGATGTCGCTGGCAATCAGTGGAGTTGTACTGATGGCTCCCAAGAGTCGAGCTTCGCTGATGGCATCGTCGGGATCAGGCGCGTTGGTCACGACTGATTGCACGATCAACTGGTACGCACCAATCGAATTGAATCCACCAGCGGTATCACTGGTTCCGTTAATGGGGTTGTACAAAATGTTGTTAACGTTCGACACGCCCAGATAGTACGTGCCAGCGGTTGCGAATGTGAATTGCAGGAACGCGTCAAAACCCAGTGTCTCGCCCGGCGCCGCGCCGTCATTGTTGAAGGCTATCTGAGTGCCTGTAGAGTTAAACAAGCGAATGTAGGAACCCAGACCGCCAGGACCGTTCAAAGTGGTATCAATATCAAAGCTTACGACCTGACCTGCGGCTACGATAAAGCTGTACATGTCAACATCGATATCTGGATTGATTTCGGCCGACGTGGTGATTGGGGTAGTGGTGACAATTCCTAACGAAGTGGCCTCGGAAAACGCATCGTCTGGATCGATTGGAAGGGCTTGAACGGTCAGCTGGTAAGCGCCGGTCGTGTTGAGCCCACCGGCGGTGTCGTTATCGCCGGTCACTGGGTTGTAGGCTGCGTTATTGAAGTTAGAAACGCCTAAGAAGTATGTGCCCGTCGCCGTAAAAGTGAATCTTAGATAAGCGTCAAAGCCGATCCTATTTTCGCCCGGCGCGGCTCCATCGTCGTTGAAATCAAGCTGCGTCCCCACCGAGTTAAAGAGCCGGATATAGGAGCCCAAGCCGCTCGTTCCGTTTAGAACTGTATCGATGTCAAAATCGATGACTTGACCCGCCGTCGCTACAAACGAATACATGTCGACGTCGATATCCGACGATATGGTGTCACTCCGAGTTACCGGCGTCGTGGTGATAACACCCAGGGAGATCGCTTCGGCGATTGTATCGTCGGGGTCACTTGCATTCGTGATCGTCGCCTGTACGGTTAGTGTATAGTCGCCGATGGAGTACCGTCCGCCTGCTGTGTCACCGTTTCCATTGGTTGCGACGTACAGAATGTTGTTGGAATTCGACACACCTAAATAGTATGTTCCACCGACAGAAAAACTGTAACGCAAATAGGAGTCGAAGCCCAGCGTTTCTCCGGGAGCAGCCCCATCGTTATTGAAGGCAAGCTGGGTGCCTTGAGAGTTGAATAGGCGGATGAACGAACCCAGGCCGCCGGGCCCGTTCAGCGGTGTGTCAATGTCAAAATCAATTACTTGACCCGCCGTGACATTGAATCGATAGATATCAACATCGATATCTGGATCAATCGTGTCTGTCCGGATGATCGGTGTTGTAGTAATGTCACCTAGCGAGATCGCTTCTACTAGCGAGTCGTCGGGGTCCACAGGTAACGCTCTGATAAACAAGCTATAGGCACCCGTAGTAAACGAACCACCTGGCGTGTCGCCGTTTCCAGTGATTGGATTATAGGCTGCATTGTTATAGTTGGAGACGCCCAGGTAATAGGCGCCACCAGTAGCAAAGGTGTACCTGAGATAGGCATCAAAGTTAATCGTGTTTTCGCCGGGAGCAGCACCGTCATCGTTGAAATCAAGTTGCGCCCCTTGAGAGTTGAACAACCGGATGTAAGAACCCAAGCCCCCGGGGCCGTTCTGTGGAGTGTCGATATCGAAATCGACGACTTGCCCTGGGAGGACAGAGAAGGCATACATGTCGACATCGATGTCTTCGGAAATTGTGTCAGACCTGGAGGTCACGGTTGTCGACACTGCCCCTAACTGGATAGCTTCGAGAATTGTGTCGTCGCCATCGGCCAAAACCCTTCGCGGCTCGAAGTTCTCAAATGCGATTCGATTTATCGCTCTCCGGAACGAGCGTCTTCGCTCCGCTCGCTGACCTTTTCGAGGCAGAGAAGAGTCGTCGCCCCAGAACGATTTCCACAATGACGGACAACCTGAGGTCCACTTGAAAAACTTTGAGACAAGCACGATTCATTCCTCTCGTTTGACATACATTTGCCACTAACGTTAGGGAACAACGTTCAGGGATGGCGCAACGCATTGCCGGTACAGGGCAAACGGAACCAGAATGCACTTTGCATACCCGTATTACTAGAAATACACGTAAAATCGGGAAAACGCAATTATTTATGCCCTATCAGCTAAAAAAGCTCGACGCCATTTTGCCCAAAGCGGCCGAGTCGGTTAGCGTCGAGATGCACAACCGATTGCAGAAAATCTCACTTGAACAAAGCATCGGAGCCATTCCGGCACTGGATTCCCCACGCGTTCCTGCAACGCCGTTGTATATGTAGTGCGGCTTCAATATACTCGACCGTCTTTAACAAGCTTCAATTTTTGCAGGCCTATCTACTCACACAATCAAGTCGATACTTCATGTACGGTACGTTTCAGTCGCATTTGCAGCAGCAGCTTTCGGACATAGATTCAGCAGGGTTAACCAAGCGAGAACGGGTCATAATGTCCCCGCAAGACGCTCACATTAGCGTTCAAAGCGGCGTAAAAGTGCTCAACATGTGCGCCAATAACTATCTTGGATTGGCAGAACATCCCGTCGTCAGAGCGGCAGCAGCGAGTGGCTTGGAACAGTGGGGTTATGGTCTGGCAAGCGTTAGATTCATCTGTGGCACTCAGGGCATTCACAAGGAACTTGAACGGCAAATAAGTGACTTTGTCGGTACTGAAGACACCATTCTGTATTCTTCCTGCTTTGACGCCAACGGTGGTTTGTTCGAGACCTTGTTGGGGGCTGAAGATGCAATTATCTCCGATGAGTTGAATCATGCGAGCATCATTGACGGGGTCCGACTCTGCAAAGCTCAGCGATTTCGCTACAAGAACAACGACTTAACCGACCTCGAATCCAAACTGAAAGAAGCCGCTGGTTGCCGTTTCAAAATGATTGCAACGGATGGTGTCTTTTCAATGGATGGCATCATCGCGAACCTGCCAGGCATTTGCGATCTGGCAGACAAGTACAACGCTCTGGTAATGGTCGATGACTCGCACGCAGTCGGCTTTATGGGGAAGAATGGTCGCGGTACCCATGAACACCATGGCGTTATGGAACGCATCGACGTCATGACAGGCACATTGGGCAAAGCCCTTGGCGGTGCGAGCGGTGGGTACACTTCGGGCCGCAAAGAAATCGTCGATTTGCTTCGCCAACGATCTCGTCCCTACCTTTTCTCAAACTCACTTGCACCGCCGATAGCTGCTGCAACACTCGCCGCTCTCAAATTACTTGGTCAATCTACTGAGTTGCGTGATAAGCTGGAGGCGAACACACGTTTCTTTCGCGAAGAGATCGTCAAACTCGGCTTCAATATCGTTCCCGGCGAGCATCCGATCGTGCCTATCATGTTGGGCGATGCTCGACTGGCGACTCAGCTTGCTGATCTGATGTTGAAGAAAGGTGTCTATGTGATTGGGTTCTCTTATCCAGTTGTTCCCCAAGGCAAAGCCCGCATACGAACGCAGATTTCGGCGGCTCACTCTCGCGCGGATCTTGAGTTTGCGCTGACGAGATTTGCCGAAGCAAAGAGTGAGCTTGCGTGAGGTCGCGTCATGAGGCCCTCACCCCCTAGCCCCCTCTCCCCGAGTACGGGGCGAGGGGGAACCAGAATCGCCACATCGGTCCAGCATGTTCTCAAACCAAAGACTGGCTCTTAAGTTCTGTAACGAGTGCCTAAGTTCAGTAACGAATTAGTGTATTCTGTAACACGGTGTAAGCCTTGTAACACGGTGTAAGCCTTGTAACGCGGTCCTAAGTCTCGTTAGAGCATAACTACAAATTTGTTGAAGTCTCGCAGTAAAATTGAAGCCTTGCCAAAGGTTTGTTGATATGTAGCCGTAAAAAAGCAAAAGGTCGTGTACGCTGTGTCTCCCCTCGCCCCGTACTCGGGGAGAGGGGGCAGGGGTGAGGGTGCGATGATAACAGTAAAAAACATCTGCGACTGGATGAAAGAACTTGCGCCGCTTCGATTGAGCGCTGAATGGGACAATACGGGGCTGCTACTTGGCGATTTTCACCGCCAAGTGAAACGCGTGATGACTTGTTTGACATTGATCCCTGAAAGTGTCGAAGAGGCCGTAACTGGCTGCGCTGATCTGGTGATCAGTCACCACCCGCTTCCGTTTCGACCTCTAAAAAAAATCACCTCCGGCGAACCGACGGGTCGACTGCTTTGGGAATTAGCGAGTGCGGGCGTGTCAGTGTACTGTCCTCACACGGCTTGGGATTCGTCGGCGAGTGGAATCAATGCACAGATAGCCACTCGACTAAAATTAAGCGGCGTAGCGCCGATGATCCCTGAAAGTTCTTCACTGCAGATGCTTGAATTGGGAAACAGCAATAGCGCTGGGGAGAAAAACGAGATTCTTGGAACCGGTCGAGTTGGTGACTTGGCCAGAGAGTACACGCTCGCTGAGTTTGCCCAGTTACTATGCGAGGAAGTACCTTATTGTCGACCGCGAGTTGTTGATTCAGGAGGATTAGTTGTACGTGTAGGCATCGTTTGTGGCAGTGGCGGCAGTTTGATTGAGGCGGCGGTCCGCAGTGAATGCGATGTATTTTTGACTGGCGAGGCGACGTTTCACCAGTGCTTGGAAGCCAAAGGAGCGGGGTTATCCATGCTGATGATTGGACACTTTGCAAGTGAAAAGTTCGCAATGGACAGGCTCGCTACGCTTTGCCAAGCCGAATTTGCCGCTTTGGAAGTCTGGGGAAGCGTTAACGAGATCGACCCAGTCAGCTTGATATGACGATCAAACATTCGGGTTTTCCACTGTTTGGACTCACTTTGGGATGTTTTCGACGGCATTCATTGACCCTGCTTGCTTCCCTTCTAAAATGCATTGGTGACCTGACAAATCTTTCTGAGGATTACTGAGATGGCCAATTGGCTTGCTGCTCTGCCGGTATACAACGAAGCTGGCTACGTGGATGAAGTTTTGAACCAAGTAACCAAGTACGCTGACAACGTGCTGGTTATCAATGATGGATCAACCGATGCAACCGCCGATCGTTTGGCAAATTGGCCACAAGTGAATGTGGTCGACCATGGTGTCAATCGCGGTTATGGGGCTGCGCTCAAAAGTGCTTTTAAGTATGCGATTGAACACCATTACGAATTTTTGATCACGCTCGATTGCGATGGCCAACATCAGCCGCAACGCATCCCACGGTTTTTGTCCGCCTGCAAGAACGCTGATATTGTTTCGGGAAGTCGTTATCTGAAGACCTATCCCGGTGACAGCCAACCGCCCGCGCAGCGATTATTCATCAACAAGCAGATCACGCGTCAAATCAACCAACGCTTCGGAATGACTTTGACCGACACCTTTTGTGGTTTCAAAGCTTACCGCGTCGAGGCCTTGAAGTTGCTCGACATTCAAGACGACGGATATGCCATGCCGCTTGAGTTATGGGTACAAGCAGCCATGCACCGTTTGCGTGTCATCGAAATACCAGTGCCACTGATTTACCTGGACCTAAATCGTTCGTTCGGAGGCGCGCTCGACGAAGCTGAAAAACGGCTTCAATATTACAACGAGTGCATTGAGCGGGCGGTTTCGGCGATGAAGGCGAAAGGCGTCGAATTGCCGGAAGCGTCTCTTCGACGTGAGTCCGCATGTCAAGGATGCACTTGATGAGTTCCGTGGCTGCCGATCACAGTCGACAGTTTCGCGTCCCTCAGGAATCTGGCAGAGCTCTCATCGACCCGCCGCTTGATCGCGTGCGACTTGGCTTGCACGCGATCGATCCGAACGCAACGTTGGGCGGCTTGGAGTTCTGCGGGAAACCGATCTCTTTGGTACGTCGTGAAGCGCGGCGCGAAGTGCTCGAGCTCGCCCAGGCTTACACGGGCCAGTACCTCGACGTCCCGACTCAATTCATGTCAGTCTCAGACGAGACCCCGTTCTTGTTGTCTGGACATCAGCCCGAACTGTTTCATGCGGGAGTATGGTTCAAGAATTTCTTGCAATCGCAATTGGCTAAGGACAGCGGAGCCGTTGCGATTAATTTTCTGGTGGACAACGACCTGTGTCGCAGCACGGCGATACGAGTTCCATCACGGACCGACGACGGTTCGATCATTGCGTCTTCGGTTGCCTTCGATGCACCGCGAGACAGCATTCCTTGGGAGCTTCAGCGGTTGAATGATGCGGAGTGTTGGCGGCAGTTCCCAACTGTCGTTCGCAAAACGCTGTTGCCCGAACTACATTCGCCGCTTGTGTCTGACCTTTGGGAGTTTGCATCCGAGTCCATCGCGAGGACTGGGAGAATCGGATATGCCATAGCCGAGGCTCGCCATCGCTTGGAAGCCGATTTAGGCCTACAAACATTGGAAGTGCCACTGAGTCAGTTGGTTAGCACGCGCGCGTTCGCTCGCTTTAGCATTCAATTGTTGAGCGAATTGCCGCGTTTACAAACTGTCTATAACTCACAGCGTGAGCGTTATCGCGCTCAACATCACATTCGCAGTCAAGCTCACCCTGTGCCTGCACTGGAGCAACAAGACGGTTGGCTTGAAGCTCCTTGGTGGGTGTACCGTCCAGAAGCTCCCAAACGTCAGCGATTGTGGGTTAAACTGATCGATAATTGCCTTACGCTTAGTGACCGGGCAGGTTGGGAAGCCGTGATCGAAGGTCGACTCGAATGCGATCAAGCCGCTTCGCAATGGTTGAAAATTTTATCGAATGGAGTTTGTTTGAGACCTCGCGCGTTGCTGACAACGATGTACTTGCGATTGATCGTCGGCGATACGTTCATTCATGGAATTGGGGGCGGAAAGTACGACCAACTGACCGATGCAATCATCCAAGAGTTCTTTGGGGTCACGCCACCGGACGTGATTGTTGCCAGTGCTACGTTGCGTTTGCCTGCCGTGACCAGCCCCGCCGCAACGGTAACACCAACTTCCCAGCAACAACGCGAACGACTATGGCAACTTAAGTATCACGCCGAATCTGCCGTGTCAGCTGCGACGCTTGACGGCAAGTCCAGCGAATTTGAATCTTTGTTGACTCGCAAACGCGATTTGCTTGCCAACATTCCTTCGCGCGGTGAGAAGTGGGAGTGGCATCATCAAATTAGTGCTGTTAACAGTCGGCTCGCCGAGCTCGCGGCCGCTCAAACTTCGAATGCAAAGCAACAGCTCGCGCTAGCGACAGCCGAAGAGCGGCAAAATCGCATACTCACTTCTCGCGAGTATAGCTTCTGCTTGTTCAACCGAGACTTTATTGCCGGTGAGCTGAAACGCATGTCAGTGGACGCTGATTCGACTGTGTGAAATGCGGAAACTCGACGAAATGTAACTGTTTAAGCAGTGTAGCTAGTTTTGTAAAAAACCGGCGGCTGTAAATTGCACTTTCACCGCAACCGGTTTCTCACGAAACCAGCTACCCAGGTCAACATCCGGTTTCTCACCAAACCAGCTACCCGGTTCAGCTTCTAGCCGTGCTGCTTAGCCGCAGCGCTTCCGCTATATTGCCAGTGTACGGGAAGCTACAAACACCTTCTCGACAAATTCTGTGGTCGAGTTCGTGCAGCGGATGGGCAAATGTCTACATTGATGGTTACCGAGTTAGCAAAAGAGTTTCGTACTGCCGCAGAAACGTTGCGAGTGCTTGACGGCCTGAATCTTCAAATGGAGCGCGGTGAGAACCTGGCGATTGTCGGTCCGAGCGGCTGCGGCAAATCGACCTTGCTCTATATCTTAGGGACGCTTGACAATCCGACCTCCGGTCAAATTACATTAAATGGAGTCGATCCGTTTTCACTTGGACCGACCGAATTAGCAAAATTTCGCAATCAGTCGATCGGCTTTGTGTTTCAGGATCACCATTTGTTGCCGCAGTTGAGCGTGATTGAGAATGTTCTGATTCCTGCCATGGCAACGGGCAAACCAACTGCTGAAGCGGTCGAGCGTGCGAAGCAGTTGATTGCTGATGTCGGCTTGAGCGAGCGCGTGGATCACCTGCCCGGCCAGCTTAGTGGGGGCGAACGGCAGCGAGTTGCGGTGGCTCGTGCTTTGCTAAACCGCCCGCTTTTGCTGCTGGCTGACGAACCAACGGGAAACCTGGATGCGGTGAACACAGAGCGAGTGGCGGAGCTGCTGTTCGAGTTACCGAAACGCGAAGGAGCCATGCTGATCATTGTTACGCACAGCGAGTGGTTGGCTAGCAAGGCTCAGCGATGCTTGAAGCTCGCCGACCGCCGGCTGTGATTCAGTCGTAGCTGATGCAGCCAGCATCCGCTCCAATACGTGGCGGATGCTGCCAGTATTCAAGCTGCTGTTCTTTAGCTGGCGATAGCAGGCTTTGCCACGAGCTTGCCACGAGTCAGCCGCGATTCCTCCCCAAGTTAGCCAGTAATGGAACGGATT
Source organism: Planctomycetia bacterium (assembly GCA_031412515.1). Lineage (GTDB taxonomy): Bacteria > Planctomycetota > Planctomycetia > Pirellulales > Pirellulaceae > Aureliella. Next base: position 32,759 of record JANODD010000170.1, read on the forward strand.
CAAAGGAAAATAACTATTTACGGCGTAAAATCGGCTTGGCATCGTTGACAAAATACCCGTTGTAAGCGAGTTTTTTCAAATCGGCGTTTGGAATGCCGAGTTCAGACCCCTCCACATTAGTATTTAGCAAAAACAGGGCCGGTATCGTCATGCCATTGACGCTCGAAAAGCAGGAAGATTGGTTCGAATTGGCTCTTAAGGCCGCTCCGAAAATGGAGTTCGCTGCGCCCGCCAAGCGGGTCGTGCCTAGGGTGGCCAGCGAAGAAGCGATCGACGATGATGATGACGTCGACGATATCGAACCCGACGACGATGATGAAGACGGAGATATTGTCCTTCCGCCAACGAAGCCTGAGGACGATCCGTTCGACGACTTTGATGACGAAGATTTCGACGACGATTTTGATGACGACTTCGAAGAGGAACTCGACGACGACTACGAAATTGAGCCTGACGATAGCGAAATGTTCCCAGCGGATGATGACGACGACGACCTCGACCTCGATCCCCTTGAAGATGCCTAGACACATGACGCCTAGTGCTTTGTACAGCTTTAATTTTGGGGTCGTAGATGTGAGCCGTCGGCGCTAACCGCGGGTGAAAGAAGTACTTGACTCAACGTAACTTAGTAACAATCTAAGACCAACGATTTGCGGTCGACAGATTAATGTTGGACAGACTTTTAATCTTGCACGACAACAACTTCGTTCACCCGCGGCTAGCGCCGTCGGCTCACTGATGTTGATCCCAAAATTAAAGTTGGATGAAGCACTAGTGACACGTGATCAGATGTGTCCCAAATCTAAATTGGAAAGTTCGCAGATAGTGGGACGGATCTGCGTAGATTTGAAACTGGCGGGGCGAAGATGACTGTTTTTTTTCGGCGCGGAGATAAACACGCGGTGCTTGGCGAAGCCGATTTTCGCGAAGCACTGCAATCTGCTTTCGACGCGGTTGGCCATCCCAAAAAAGTACTTGCGCTGCCGCCAGACCATACGCGCAGCGACAGTCGTGCAGGTGAACTGACGCGACTCGCATACGACATGCTCGGCGATCGGCTAAAAGATGTCATGCCAGCCCTCGGAACTCATGAAGCCATGACTTCCGAAGAGCTGACGTATATGTTCGGTGACCTGCCGCAACACTTGATCCGCGTGCATAAATGGAAGACCGATGTTAAGACATTGGGAAAAGTCGACGCCGACTTTGTATCGCAGGCCACTGAAGGCATCTACACTGAACCTTGGTCGGCGCAAGTCAACAAACTGCTCGTTGAAGGCGGTCACGATCTGATTCTGTCACTGGGCCAAGTTGTACCGCACGAAGTCATCGGCATGGCGAACTACACAAAGAATGTGTTTGTTGGCACGGGTGGCTGCGAGGGTATTAACGAAAGTCATTATCTGAGTGCAATGTTTGGCATGGAGCGGACAATGGGCCGCTGCGACACACCCCTGCGCCGCATCTTGAATGAAGCTCAAGATCGTTTCTGCACCAACATGCCGCTGATGTATGTACTGACAGTCGTCGAATCGCTCGACGGAGGCAAGAAAGTCGTCCGCGGTTTGTATGTTGGCAATACGCATGATGTGTTCTACGAAGCCGGCGCGCTGGCCGCTCAAGTCAATTGCTTCGTCGTCGATCGAACACCGAAAACGGTGGTCGTAACGATGAACCCTTCCAAGTACAAACGCACTTGGTTGGCCAATAAAGCCATCTACCGGACACGCATGTTGATCGGTGATGGAGGTCGATTGGTCATCATCGCTCCGGGTGTGAAGGAGTTCGGTGAAGATCGCGAAATCGATCGACTGATTCGCAAATACGGATACCGCAATACGCCTGAGGTATTGGGATTTGTTGCGGAGAACGAAGAACTACGCAACAATTTGTCCGCTGCAGCCCACCTTATCCATGGCTCGTCGGAAGGGCGTTTTGAAGTGATCTACGCACCCGGTACGCTAAGCGAGGAAGAAACCAGATCTGTTGGGTACAGCTATGGCAACGCCGCTCAGTTGACCGAGCAATATCAATGCAAGGATCTCGATAACGGCTGGCATCAGGATTCTAACGGCGAGGAATTTTACTTCGTCGGCGATCCTGGATTGGGGCTATGGATGAGGGCTGATCATCCTTACGCAGTCAGGTAAGAATCCTCGCCGTCGCCGTTACAGCTGACCAGTCAATGCCCCACCTAGCAAGGAGGGCGCTTCGCTTAGGAACCGTTAGAAAACTCACAATTGCCGGTGACTTATCAGCCGGTAGGCGTTAGCCTCCGGTTCAATACCCAACCGGAGGCTAACGCCTTCCGGCTGATCTGTCTAAGCCATCGTAGTAACCACACCTATTTCGATGTTTTAAGTGAAGCGCCTTCCAAGCTAGGTGGGGGCGTCCGTTCGAGAAGCCTCACTTTAAAGTCAGTGCTCTATAGTTGCATGCGACTTTGCGTTCACACTCCAAAATACTCATGGATGAATGCGCGACGCTCTTGTGACTGCGTGTACTGAACTAGCGCGTACAATTTCTTCTGATCGCGCAAACGCTTTTCAGTTCGAGCCTCTGGACTGGACAGCGTTGCGGGCAATGGAGCTGCGATTTTAACGTTCGATAAATCGAATTCGTCTTCAATCAAGCCGTAGCGCGCGAACATCGCTAGCACCGTTTCGAGGCGACGGTCGTGACGCTGGCGATCGCATAGCCGCTCGTGCAGCCAATCGAAACCGAAAGCACGAATCGATTCCGATTCATGCAACAACAAGTCATACGCGCGGCAATAAAAATCAGCATCCGGATTGCTCCAAAGTATAAACTCCATTTGAGTCGCCAAGTCACGCTGATCGTAGAGCAACAGACACTCAGACGGCTTTCCATCCCGGCCAGCTCGACCAATCTCTTGGTAATAGGCTTCCATCGAACCCGGCACGTCTGCGTGAACCACGTAGCGAATATCCTCCTTGTCGATGCCCATTCCAAATGCGTTCGTCGCCAGGACAAGTGGCGTTCGACCAGTCATAAAGGTCTCTTGAATCCGCTTGCGGTAACGCCTTTCCAGGTCACCGTGATAACAAACGTGATCTAGTCCGCGGCGCATTAAATGTTCACTGAACTCAAGCAAAGTACGAATAAGTGTAAAGTAAACGATGCCACAAGCTGGACCAGCCGCTTGCCATTTCTGGACAGTCCGGTCGATGCGATCGAGTTTTTCATCAATGCCCCAAACCTCCTCAACGTCCAGCGACAAGTTGGGGCGATCAATACCTTGATGGAATAATTGACAGTCGCCAAGCCCACTTCCGAAGTCAGTCAAACCCAACTGTGTCAGGATGTCTCGCTGCACATCTGGCGTGGCTGTGGCGGTCAAGCACAGAGTCGTCGGCTCGCCCATTTGCTTTCGTAACTCCGGGATGCAAGTGTAATCGGGCCGAAAGTCGTGGCCCCATTGGCTGATGCAGTGAGCTTCATCGATGGCCAGTAACGCAACCCGCCGCTGCCCTAAGACTTCGAGGAACTCGAGTTTGCGAAACCGTTCAGGGGTGACGTACAGTATGCAAAACTCGCCTTCTCGAACTGCTGCGTAACGAGCCTCACGCTGCTGTCGATCGAGCGAAGAATTGATGAACGTGGCAGCGATCCCCTTGGCCTGCAACGCATCGACTTGATCTTTCATGAGCGCAATCAGTGGCGAGAGCACCACATTGACCGGCCGCACGCCACCTGCCGTCTTCGCCGAACGATGTGCAGTGTCAATCGCTATTGCAGGCAGTTGGTAACACAGCGACTTGCCGCCGCCGGTCGGCAGAATCACCAGTGAATGGCCGCCCTGCAACGTTCGCTCGATCACTGAAAGCTGAGATTCTCGAAAGTGCTCGAAGCCGAAATGGCGTTTTAAGAGTGATTGAAGCTGAACTTCTTTTAGGGGGGCTTGGTCCAACGGAGATACCGATCGAGCTTGAGAAGGTTTTAGATTGAAACTGCAAGGTGGTTCTTAGGTATGCAGACGCAGATTTTTAAAGTGAAGTTGCTTAAGCATCAACTGCAGTTTATCTGCTGGAACGCAGGATTTTGCCGCGATGCGTGTTAACTGTAAGTTAAATCGTATCAGTTGGTTAAGCCGACGAATCATCCGACCCTTCAACGCTTGCCGCAACGGCTATCATGGTAAGATCGCATTCGTGAGCGGCGATGCTGCGCCGTCGTAATGCACCGTCTGTCTCGTTCAAGGATCGCCTCATGCTTTGGAAAATCAGCTTGTTCTTGATTGCTACTTGTGCAGCGTTCGCCAATGGAGACGAATTCGCACAGTTTCGTGGTGCCGACGGCAGCGGAATTGTGCGTGACCAAAGAATCCCGGTGTCATGGTCGGCTGAAGAGAATATGGCTTGGAAGATAGATGTGCCGGGCGCGGGTTGGTCGCAGCCGGTCGTGTGGGGTGATCGATTGTTCGTTACCTCGGCCGTCGCTGAAAACGATCTGCGACCCAAAGGCTTTGAAGATGGCGTAAAGACTCCACAAAGCATGGGCTTGGGCGGGTTCGTGCCGGCACCCAGTACAACTATTGAATGGCAAGTGTTCTGTTACAACGCGCTGACGGGCGAGCCACTATGGAAACGAACCGTTGCAACTGGCAAGCCCCAGTTTGCAATCCATCCTTCCAACACTTATGCGACTGAATCGCCTGTGGCCGATGCGGAGGGGATTTACGTTTTCTTCGGAGCTACCGGCGCACTGGCGGCTTTGAATCACCAAGGAGAACTAAAATGGAAGCAAGAGTTGGGCGCGTATCCGACTAGCAATAATTTTGGCACCGGCAGTTCGCTCGCCATTTTTGAATCCAGAGTAATCGTGCAACTTCTGACCGAAAAGAGCCGTAACGTAACGTGCTTCGATGCTCACACAGGCAGTACAGTTTGGAAGCATGAGCGTGACAAGAATGAGACCTCGTGGAGTTCACCGATCATTTGGCGCAACGAACTTCGCTCAGAGTTATTAGTGTCCGGCGGTGAGCGTATTGAAAGCCTTGATCCCAAGTCCGGTTCAGTTCTTTGGGAATTAACGAACGTCAAGGCACCGACGGCTTGTTCGATCGCATCCGACGGAAAGCAGATTTACTTTGGCGGTTCCGACCCATTTTCCAAAGGGCCACTTTTCGCAGTTAAAAGCGGAGCAAGCGGTAATGTTGCACCCAAGAAAAAAAACGGTGAATTCGATTCGCTCGCATGGCTTGAGAAGCAAGCTGGTCCCGGTATGGCTTCGCCTGTTTCATCGGGAGAGCATGTATACGTTGTGGATAACAACATCCTTCGATGCTATGACGCAACGACCGGTGAGCGTCGTTATCAAACGCGGTTGCCCAAGTTGAAAATGGTCGCTGCATGCCCGTTAATCGTCGGCGACAAACTTCTGGTGCTAGACGAAAGCGGTACATCGGCTTTAGTAAAGCTCGGGCCCGAATTCGAAGTCGTCGGTGGTGGCCAGATCAAGGACGTTTTTTGGGCAACGCCCGCGGTCGCGAACGATGCCATTTACTTTCGCGGAGTCCAAGGAATCTATTGTATTAAACAGGCCGGGCAATGATTTATTGCAGAGATACGGTGCACACGAAACATGGTACGGTGCACGCGAAACATGGTTGTGAGCCGTCGGCGCTAGCCGCGGGTGAACGAAGTGGTCATCATTCATAACCAATAAATTATCCAACGGAATTCCGGGTGGGAATTAATTGTTTGTTATTGGATAGACATTGAATGATGAAACGTCAACTACTTCGTTCAACCGCGGCTAGCGCCGTCGGCTCACAGAACTAACGCCGTCGGTTCACCCAGCTAGCTCGCTAGCAGTTCTTCGACGAGTGAGTCCCAGTAGGCCTCGGGTTTCACACCGACAGTTACCATTCGAACTTTGCCAGTTCGGTCGATGAAGAGCATCGTTGGATAGCCGCTGAAGTTCGGCACCTTGCTGACAACTTTGTCATCGATCAATGTACATGGATAGTTAATCCGAAACTCATTCATTGCGTTGGTTAAACTCGCCGTTGCGGCGCTAGTGTCTTGTGTACGCTCGTTGCAAAGACCGATGACTTGCAGTTGTTCGCCATGTTTATTTTGCAACTTGACTAAGTGCGGAATCACGCGTCGACAAGGGCCGCACCATGTTCCCCAGATATCGACAATAACAACCTTTCCAAGATGGTCTTGCAATCGAACCGGCCGACCCGAAACATCGGAAACGTTCAACTGAAAAGGGAATGATTGAAACGCGTTCAGTTCACGCTGGATTGGCGTTACCGTGCGTGACGCGGATGCGGGTGTGACCGGTAGATCGCCTTCTTTATCAGCTTGCGCTATTTCAGCTTTCGCTACGAGATCGGGCGCTGCAACTTCTGGAGCTTTGGGTCTAGACGGGTTCAGCCAAATGAAAGCCTTGTTGGCACTCATCGTGCAACCGCTAATGCACAATGAAACTAGCACCGCAGTCAACAAAAGTCTGTGTGTATTCAGCATGACAGATGACTATCGCACCTTGGGGGATTTATTAGATTGTGGAGCTTCGGCTACTTCTTGCGGAGGCACGAAGCCCATGTAAGCCATCAAGTCGCGAATCTCTTCGGCGCTTAAATTGTCAAACAGTCCACTGGGCATCAACGACACCTTGCTCGGGTGAACCTGATCGACATCCTGTTCAGCGACTACGGTTTCACGGAGATTGGAATCGCGAACCGTGATGCTGCCATCGGTGTTAGTGGATAGAATTCCGCTAAGCACTTTACCGTCGGTTGTTAGCACTCGCTTGGTTGCATACTGATCGCTGATCACATGCGATGGGAACATAATCGACTCAAGGGCTTCTTTACGAGTGAAGCGTTTTGCAATGCTGCTCAGATCCGGCCCGACCGCTTTACCGGCTTGCCCCATGCGATGGCACTTGGCACATTGAGCTTTCGTGTAGGCGACTTGGCCCGCGGTGATATTGCCTTTGCGGCCATCGGTCGAGCTGAAATACTCGGTCAGCGTTTCCATATTCCAGACGGAGCTTTCCTCAGACTTTGGTAATACAGCTTCGGGACGATTGGGGTAGTTGGCTGCGAACCAGCGTTGCCAAGCCGCCAGTTTGTTTCCGCCTTCTTCTGTGACGTCAACTGCTTCGTTACCTGCCCAGTAAGTGAGCAGCTCAACGGCTGGTTTGGGATCGTCTCCCTGTTGTTCCATCCGCAAGCCATGCAGAATGACTTCACGGTAAGCGTCGCTGTCATCGGCGGCCAAGGGAACAGTGCGGAGCGCATTCATGACTTCAGGAACTGCGAAGGATTCGAGGACTGGTAGACTTCGAATCAAGTAGTCCCAATTTTCTTCGTTCGGTTGCTGCGCCAATCCAAGAGCGACTGCTTGACGGCGTTCTGGTGATCGCAACCAAACTTGACGCAAGTAAGCCATCGATTCCGCATCACCGCTTTGCGATAACATCGCAACGATGCCTGTTTTTAAGCGTTTGTATTGTTCCGCTTCGTATCCAGCGACATCGATTTCCTGATCTAGCCGGCGAAGGGTTTTCAGGTCAGTATCCGAAAGTTTGTCCGGGTATCGATAGAGCGACACGAGGGCAGCGTTCGGCCATTTGGCTCCTTCGGAAACAAAGATCCGAGCTTCTTCCAAAGGCAGATCTTTGCATAGATCTTTCGTGACGTTCATAACGTACAGGGGAACGCTACTACCGCTATCGACAAGCTGTGTCTCTTCAAAGAATTTTACAAGTGAGAATCGTTCTGCCGGAGTCCAATTATGCTTGAAGAATCTCAGGTGCATCGCAATGTTCATGCGTTCGGACAACTCCGCATCGGTTTGCAGATAACTGATCGCGTCATCAATCACATCTTCTGCGTTGAGATACACCAAGACGCGAATCAGCTCGCGGTTCAGGAGCGGCTCACCGATTGGGAATTCTGCGCTCAACTTTTTACGCAGTTCGCTCAACTCTTCAGGTTTCACACCGCCGCGTGCAATAGCGACTTGAGTTACACGCAGGAGGTCAACAAAATTGCGGTCGCTGACAAATCCGCCTAACATTCGCAGAACACCAGTCAAAACAGTTTTGCCGTTGTCGTATGTGGGCTCGGCGATCATCAACGCAAGCCATGCTTGAATCTGAATACGTTGGTCGTCGCTTTTCAATAGCTCATCACGCCACTGGGACGCAGGAGTAATTTCCAACAATCGTCGCGCGGTTGCCGAAATGTAGCGGTCATCGCCAGAGAGGAGAGGAATTAAGTCGGCGATATCCGGCTCAGCATTCGCGCGCAGTAGGGATTCGAGTGCCGCTAATTGCACGTTTCGATCAGAATCGCGAACCAATTCCTTTAGTCGTACTACGGCTGTCTCTGAATCACCGTGCAGACCTAACAGTTTTGCAGTTCGCAGTCGTACCGCTTCGCTGGGTGAATCGGACAGTTCTACTAAGAGTTCGGGCTTCGGAGTCGGTCCGAACAACTGCATCAGCTCAAGAGCTCGAACGCGATACTTGGCAGGGTTTTCATCGCTGTACGCAACGCCGGCGACCATGTCACCCCAGCTTGCGCCGAGTTCTTTTTTCAACATTGCAATGGCTTGTCGAGCCCATGCGGAATCGATTTGCGGCTGCTTGATTGCTTGCGAAACTCCTTCACCCAGATCTTTGATCGTAGCGGGCACATCGCCTTTCCACTTCACGCGATAGATGCCACCCTTTGTCCCCCGTCCGCCGGTGCAGAAATAGAGCGCGCCGTCAGGTCCGACTGCGAGGTCGGTGACGTTGAGCGGTTGACCTTGCAGAAAAACCTCTTGTTGAACCGCTTGTCCGTCGTCAGTCAGTTTGACGCTGAGAATTCTGCCTTCAGACCAATCTGCTAAGAACAAGCTGCCATGGTACCGCTGCGGGAACATAACGTGATCGTAGACGGCCGCGCCAGTTGGGGAACCACGTCCGGTTTCTAGAAGCGACGGTGAACGATCAAGATAATAATTCGGCCACTTCGCCCATCCGCTGCGCCATCCGAATTCGGCCCCTTCAGTCACCTGAAAGAGACTGGTTGGGCTGTACCATACAGAACCGATATCCGACTCCATGTCACTATCGTGAACATAGAGATTTCCTTGTGTGTTGAACGCGATGTCATACGCGTTGCGCAGACCACCAGCAACCAATTCGACTTTAGAACCGTCGATATCCATTCGGAAAACGACTCCACCAGGCGCCTTGATTCCATTGGCATGTCCGCCTGGATCTTCGTATCGCGGCAGATTGATATCACCTTCGTAGAATGCTTTTAGTGTGCTGGTTGGTGCATACGGTTTATCAAGACTCACATGATTACCGAGCACACAGTAGATCAAACCGTCAGGTCCGAGGATCAAAGAGTGCGCGCCATGTTCACCAGTTGTGCCTTTAAAGCCGACGACCTTGCGGACGTCTTCCATGGCTCCGTTGCGATCCTTGTCGACCAAGCGATAAATGCCGGCGCCTTCGGGACCATCACCAGTGACAAACACATCGCCGTTGAGCGGCAGAATGCCTTGGATGTTTTTCACTTCCTCGCAGTAGACGCGAGTCTTGTCGACCGCTCCGTTTTTGTCGCTGTCATAGATCAAGAGCAGCGGGCCGCCTTCTTGCGAAGCGACGATGTGCCCAAACTCGTTGAAGGCCATGCAAATCAACGACCCGGTGACTTCGTTACTAAGAATTTCATCGACTGAAAACTCTGGACTTACCCGAAAGCGGGCATGTTCCGAGACTTGTTTCTGTTCCACTTCTTCCCGTCGGTCCCACGGCGGTGTTTCACCTAGAGGACCAAAAGCCTGAGCCGATTTCCAGTTGCCGTCGTTATAAGTAGCACTCTGCCAACCCGGCACAACTTCTAGAGCGGTTCGCCAAGATTCATCGGTGGAAAAGCTGAGCCAGTTGCCGTCCACGGGCTTAACGAGTACTCGGGATACCAGGGCTGCGGCGCCCGGTGCGACGTTTGTTGCGCGGACGGCGATCACATTTCGGCCGCGACCAAGCAAACGCGTAATATCGTATTTTTCCATTTGCCGAATGGAAGAGCCTTGGCCGATCAATCGACCATTGACGAACAACTCATACTTATCATCTGCGGTGATAGTAATTGTGGCTTCCTCGACGCTCGATAGTTGCAGTGTCTTGCGGAAGAAACAATCGCCTTGGATCGCTTTCCCACGAGGATGTTCTGGAGACCATATCCACTGTGCCTCTTGGGCAATAGCGCATGCAGGCATCAACAAGCTTGCTGCTGCAAACCAGACCAGCGGTTTGACTGCCTTAGATATTAGCCTGTTCATTAGTTGAACAGTTACACTATTTATCCAACGATCTTGTCTAATTGATGACACGACCCGATTCCTCTGAGCTAGACTTCGTTCGTGCAAAATTGCACACGCTCACCTCAATAGCACTTTGCTGGCTCCCTCGTCAATGCGAAGATTGACTGAGAATTGCAAATTTCTCAAGCATGCAATAGATGGGAGTAGCTGGTTTCGTGAGAAACCAGATCGAATACGTAGTTCGCTTTGCTGCAGCCGGTTTCTCACGAAACCAGCTACCGAGTCTGCTCAGGCTCTCACTCACTCGGCAGTGGGTTGTACGTGGGAACGTGATCGAGGGCGCCAGGGAGCATCGCGGACATTTCGATTTGTCGCGCGTCAACACGACCGGCAATATGACCGCCAATGACTCCCCCGTAATAGAATGGACTTGCATAGTTGGGAATCACGGTACCAAAGGCGGAACCGACGTAGGTGCCGTAGGCTGGGTAGAGAATGCGGCTCGCGCTGGCTTGCTGTTCCGTGGTACCGACTGCTTCGAGGTACGCGACGACATCACGACTAGCGATCGACTCATGATAGAGCGGCACGATCGGTAAGGCATAAACGGCTGCGTACGTGCCTTTCCATTTGCGACGGGCGAAATCCTTTGCGTGGCCCCCTTCGTGCATGGCGATTGCAGGCACATCCGAATAAATATGGACAGTGTTCGTGTAAGGATTGAAATGATCGCCGCCAAAAATTCGGCCTGGAATCACTGTCTCGCCGAGCACGCTAACGGCGCCGAAAGTGTAACGCCAACCGGCTCCAACGCTCTTATTGCGGACTAACCTACGCCAATCTTCCCCGGGCCGATATTGATTTAGGCGAACTCGCACGGTGTCCAGATTATTGACTTGCAAGTACTCCGCAATGGCCGCTTCGGTCTCGGGACCGACGTTATGGTTTTCGACTCGACGATTCCAAAGCAGGATTTTGCTGGGGATGCCAACGACCCAGCCCACTGCATCGATGACTTTTCTACGTTCTCCACGCTGAATTTGCGGCTGGTTATCACATAACTCGGGTGACTCGTAGACTCGCATGGCTGTGATGGATTGCGGATGCAAGGGTGATTGGAATCGGGAACATCCAAGCGAAATGCAGGTGCCGAGCATCAACCAAGCTGTACTTTGAAATGAATTCATACAATCCTCGCACGAGATCTTTCCGACCTTAATTTGTTATCGGCCAGAAATCCCTGCGTTGGAGTAGCAAATTTGTGTGGACTTAACAATCCAAGTCAATTGTTCGAATGCAGTCATTCTGGTAAGTTCGGACCTTTCGCATCGTGCTAATTGCCCTGTTTCAAGCCATTTAGTATGTCCAGCTCAGCATCTACCACTCCGGCAACAGCCATCGCCGAGTCGCAAGCTAGCAATAGTTCTCAGAGCTATTCCGGATGGTTATGGCAGAGATGGCGTCGCAAGCGGAAGCGTGATCGCGCGAGAAACTTAGCGATTGTGCGTTTCCGATTGACGCGCGAGGGATGGCATTTTCTTTTCGTGCTGCTGTTCATTTTTGTTGGGGCGGTAATTCGCGAAATTAACCTTCTGATACTTCTCGCGGGCACCATGATTGGCCTGCTCAATTTGCAGTGGCGATTCAACACGCATACTCTGCAGGGCTTGAAGGTTCGTCGACGACTTCCGTTGCGAACCATGGTTGGCGCGCCTACCGACATTTCAATCGAGGTCACTAACACCCGCCGCTGGCTAGGTTCATGGCTGTTGCTCGCCGAAGATCAAGTTCAAAAAATCCAACCAAACTTCAAGCGCTTTAGTGAAAAAGGTGTCGCGCTAGTCGATGAAGTTCAACCGCAGCGAACGACGTCTGCACGCTATGAACTGCGATTTCTAGAGCGTGGAAGGTATCGGGTGGGTTCAACCACTATTTCGACACGATTTCCGATTGGGCTCGGTCGGGGTTGGCGAGTCGTCGATAACTCTGTCGATTTGATGGTTCATCCGTATTTAGGAAAATTGTTGCCCGCATGCCGAACTTTGCTGCAAGCGGAGCTCGAAGGGAATGCGAAGGCAGTGCCGAGAGCCAGTGTTCACGAAGGTGAATTTTATGGACTACGTAATTGGCAAAACGGAGATTCGCGACGCTGGATCCATTGGCGTACCACAGCCAAACGCGGTGAGTTGTCTGTGCGCCAGTTCGAACAACTGCAACGTCGTCAACTTTCCGTGCTGCTAGACTTGTATCAGCCGAAATCGAAGGCAACTGATGCGGAGCGCGAAGCCGTTGAGCGAACAGTTGCATTCGCAGCCACCCTTGCCTCGGAACTGGTCAATCGCGATCGCGATCGCATCGCTTTTTCTATTGCTGGCGAAAAAGTAAACGTGCTCCCCAATGTCCAAAGTGCTGTGTTGGTGCACGATCTACTCGATCGACTTGCGGAGGTTCGATCCGGTGCAACGCCGAATTTGGTCGATGCGGTTAGCCAGATCAGTCTGAGCCTCATGCGCAGTCCAGTCCTTCTGGTCGTCAGCACACGTCCGGACCAGTTCGCCGCGCTTCGAGAAGAACTGGAAGAAGGTGCAAACCAACGATTTTTCAATCGTCTCCAAGTTCGCTGGCTCAATGCGTCTGCAGGCGAACTGGACGATTATTTTGAATGGAGCCCGCCGGCGTAGGCAGGTAGCTGCAGGAAGTGGTAGCTGGTTTCATGAGAAACCGGATGCATTAGCGGTGTCCAGATGCGCTACAATGCAACCACCAATGAGTGCTGCCCACCGGTTTTTTTCGAAACCAGCTACACGTTGCAAAAATGGAAAGTAAGACACTTCTCGGCCTAGAAATGTCGAGAATCAGTCGATTTTGATGTTCAATGAATGGGGGAATCGAAAGCGTGGATGCTGCGAGTGTAAAAAAACTGCGAGCGATAATAACGCTTCACTTTGCAATGATTGCTGTTCTGACCGCGATGTTAGTCTCGTATGGGAGCGGCAGCGTGTTCCTTCCGCTGTTCATAATCGTCGCGTGCGTTGTGGCCTTTGTGTTAGTGGATTCGATGGAGTTGTTTGCCCTTAATCGGTTAGGCATTTTTATCGCAATGACCGCGGGGACGGTCTTTGCGATTTCAAGCTATATCTACCACACCTTTGGTGACCCTTCAGAAAGCGGCCAGTTGCAAGCCGTGGCGGGCCTGCTGGTCTTTCCCGAAGCCGTATTGTTTATGCAGCGCAAAAACCTGCGAGTCTTTGAGCAGCTGGCAATATTCCTGTTGCTTGAAATCATGGTCGCAGCACTCGTGAACGATAACCTGCTTTTCGGTATTCTACTTTTGCCGATCGTTTTGCTGTGGGTTTCATCTCTGTTTCACTTCTCTCGCTATGCGACGCTTGTACAGATTGCGCCGGACATTGAAGTCCCCATGCCAAAGCTCGCGGAAGTCTTGTTCGCGCAGCTTGTTAAATCGATCATGGGAAAAGAACGGCCGAAAACGGTTGTTGAATCGAAACTAGTGTCCAGGGTTGAGAACCGTACAACAACGAGAGTCCGTCGCATCTTTCAATCGGTTCCGTTAGGCATCGGTGCGATCGCGTTCTCAGCTCTATTCTTCTACTGCTTGCCGCGCACGACGGGGGGCGGTTATCGCCCAAGATTGAATCAACAAGCCCAAGTTGGCTTGCCAGATACGATGACGCTTGGACAAGTAGGCCGGGCGTTGCAAGATCCGACAGCGGTTATGCGTGTGAAGCTGACCGAGGATTTATCGGGTGAGGGCTACGCGATTTCGGAAGGCCCATATATCAGAGCCCGCGTCTATGATTGCTTTAGACGCATAGGTGATACGACACAATGGTTTCTGTCGTCTACAAAACCTAACATTCCTCTCCAACCAATTCCCGCCAACTCTCGTTTGGCCCCCGATGCGACAAAGAACCGTGATAGAGTACGTGTTGAGTTCGATTTGTTACCAACCTGTCAAACCAACACTTTTGCGTTACCGCCAGCATTCTTGTCGCATTCCGGCCGAATACCTAATGCAAAGATGAACCCTTTCACGCAGTTGCTTAGTTTTGAACCACAAGATGGCGATCAACGACACATGCCCTCTTATACGCTTGGCACAATGGAATATTTGAACGGTAAGCAGCTAGCCATTACGCCCATGCTAACGGTTCACGATTCCACGAGTTTGCCGCAGTTTTTACATCAGAATATGGGAAGTCTTATCAATTTCAACTTCGATGATTTCCCGAGCGTAGAGCTTTTGAGGACTCGCATTATCAACGAAGCTGGTGTATCTGAAGGCGAAAACTTGGCTGTCGCAAAAGCGATTGAATTGTACTTTAGCCAAGGCAGCGAATACAAATATTCGCTCGACTTAACCGCCCGAGCTGATCCCAATCTCGATCCCGTCGAAGATTTTGTTGCCAACCATCGGGCGGGCCATTGCCAGTTCTTTGCGGCCACGATGCTCATCATGCTTCGACAAAGTGCGATTCCTTGCCGACTGGTACTTGGCTACAAGCCTCGTGAATTCAACACTTATGGGAAGTATTTTCATGTTCGTCAGCGCGACGCTCATGCATGGCTGGAAGCTCGCTTTTCATCGCGTGAGCTAGTTGGAACGGAGTACGAACAGTGGACCATTCCTAACTCGGAGTATTGGATTCGATTCGATCCAAGTCCCGGCACAAGCGATGAGGAGGTCATCGACCAACCCAATCAGATCACTGATTATGCTGACAAACTTTGGAAAGGATACGTACTTGAAGCTCGCGAGTTGACCGGCGACAACAGTATCTACGCCCTGCCCTCAGATCGGAGCAAGGATATTTACGCGCAAGTTGCCGAGCAATGGGCAAAACTTAAAGAGGACCTGATATCAGGTCGTTTCGGAGCCGAAGGAGGCGCGATCGAGTTCTCATGGCCGCTAGCGATAATTGTCACCGCGATTGGCATTGCAATTGTTTCGCTGTGGCAGTTGATTGCAAACTTGCCCAGATTTGCCCCGAAGCTTGCCAAGAGAATCGGCATGCGTTCTCGTCGCTCAGATTTTAACCAAGAGTTCTTCTCACGCTGCGTTCGGGTGTTGCGCAAATTCGGATTCGAACGCGATGATTCCCAAACGCCACAAGAACTCACGCGTGAAGCGGCTGACTATCTCGTGAATGAAAAAGGAGTGGCGTCGTCGAACGAATGGCTAAATGTTCTCACGCAGAGTTACTATCGTTTGCGATTTGGCGGCAAGAGAACACTCAACGATCTCGATCATGCGGAAGTGCAAACTGCGATCAAGAACCTCGAAAAATTCGCGACTAGACCCAATCACACAAAGGATTAAACGTGACAACATCTACACCGGTTGGACCACTCGATGTCTTACGTACCCAATTCGGCTTAAGCGCTTTCCGCGAGGGTCAAGCTGCCGTCATCGACCGTCTGTTAGCTGGCAAGTCGGCAGCAGCCATCTTTCCAACTGGTGGCGGCAAATCACTGTGCTATCAACTGCCTGCCGTATTGCTCGATGGATTGACGCTTGTCGTTTCGCCCTTGCTAGCTCTCATGAAGGATCAAGTCGAACAACTGGCCGCGCGTGGAATCATCGCTTCACGTCTCGACTCTACGCAGTCGGCCGCTGATGCGCGAGCGGCCATGCAAGCCGTTCGCGAAGGCAAAGCGAAACTATTGTTCGTTGCCCCGGAACGTTTTTTTAACGAACGTTTTCGCGAATTCATCAATGGATTGCATATTTCGCTGTTTGCAATCGATGAAGCCCACTGCATCAGTCAGTGGGGGCACAGCTTCCGCCCTGACTATCTGAAATTAGCCAGAATCGCTCGTGAGCTCAAAGCAGAACGAGTCTTAGCGTTAACGGCAACTGCAACACCAGCTGTGCTCGATGACATCTGCCGCGAGTTCTCGATCGATCGCTCTTGCGCCGTGCAAACTCCGTTTTATCGATCAAACCTTACGCTTCGGTATACAACTTGTACAACTGCCAGTCGAACAAAGACGCTGCTCAAGCGACTGAAGAAACCCGAACTGCCAGGTCCAACGATCATCTATGTCACGCTGCAACGCACCGCGGTCGAAGTCGCAGAGCTGCTCGAACGCGAAGGCTTACCGGCGCGAGCCTACCACGCGGGGCTCGATGATTCCGTTCGCAACGAAGTTCAAGATTGGTTTATGTCATGCGATGAAGGCATCGTCGTCGCCACGATCGCCTTTGGCATGGGTGTCGATAAATCAAACGTCCGCAATATCTATCACTACAATCCGCCCAAATCGATCGAGAACCTTGCCCAGGAAATTGGACGGGCGGGCCGCGATGGCGATACCGCAATCTGCGAAACTCTGCTAGTTCCCGAAGATCGTGTTGTGCTTGAGAATTTTCCCTATGGCGATACACCTAGTGTGGCCGCCATCCGTCAGTTCGTCGAAGTGCTTCGTGGTCAGCCACAGAATTTCTTTGTCAGCTATTACTCGCTTGCCTATGAAACGGACATGCGAGATTCCGTTGTTCGGACGCTGCTTACGTATCTCGAATTGCAAGGTGTGCTTGAATCAACGGCGCCGCGTTATGAGTCCTACAAATTCAAACCGCTTACAACTTCCGCCCGGATGTTGCAGAAATTGGAAGGTGAACGTCGCGAGTTCGCATCTTCAGTGCTTGCTTTAACGGTCAAGAAAAAAGTCGGATTCGAGATCAGTCTACCTCAAGCCGCCGATCGATTAAAATGTGACCGAGCTCGGATTGTCAAAATGCTGGATTACTTCTCTGAGCAGGGCTGGATCGAGTTGGACGTAAGCGGTCTCGTCCACGGTTATCGAAAACTTGAACAACTGAGCGACACCGAATTGTTGACGCAAGAACTCTACCAATACACACTGGAACGAGAAATCGGTGAATTGGCAAGACTTGAGGAGGTATTTGAACTGATGTGCTCGGATCGTTGCCAGTCGGCCGCCATTTCTGAACACTTCGGGCAGCCCATGCAAGATGGTTGTGGCCACTGCAGTGTATGCGATGGGGCGATCATTGGTGCTTTGCCAGAACCTGGGTTCCCAAGAGTCGGCGATTCAGCCATGACCGCGCTTCGTGCTTTGTCCAAACAACATCCCGAAGCCCTTGGTGATGCACGACAACAAGCTCGTTTTCTTTGCGGACTCTCGTCACCCAAGCTGATTCGCAAACGCCTTACCCAAGATCCACACTACGGCTGCTGCAATAGTGTGCCGTTTGATCGCGTGCTCGAAGCCTTACTGTAAACATTCAACCATCTCGATAGTAATTCTCATGCACAGTGCTTGCGACAGCATCCCCACACAAAGTCCGCGTGTTCGTTGGAAGCGGCTGTGGCTTACCGTGGCAGTTCTCGCAGCCACGATTATTTCGATCGGCCTACTTTGCGGTGGCAAGAGCGGCGTAGAAAAAACGATGATACGCCTCTCGCAGCCGATTGGTTTCGGATGGCTCATCTTCACCGCATTTTGTTTGCAATTCACACTTGTTTACAGCCTTCGAAGAGCCATCCCGGCTTGGTTGATCTGGTTTGCAGTTATGGTCGTTACAACGACGCCGTTTCCGGAATGGTGCACACGTCGACTTGAGTCCAGTGTTAAGGCCTTTCGACCAGAACGCGATGGCCAACTGGCAGCCGTCGTCGTTTTGGGAGGCGGAACCCACGAAGGCCCATGGCGTGCTGAATTGGCCGGCGGTGGCGACCGAGTCATGTACGGAGCCCAACTCTATCTGCAAAACCACACACGAAGATTGATCACTACAGGAGATGCAACCCCGGGTGTCTCGCGCGATAGATCATCGCCCCGCGACCACACTATCCAACTCTGGACTCAACTGAAAATACCCGAGGAGGCAATCGGAAGCTTGCAGGGGAAGAATACATCCGAAGAAATCCAAAGTCTAAAGAATATCTTTGAACAATTTCAAGGTGGTCGAGTAGGTCTGCTAACAAGCGCACTTCACCTGCCTCGAGCGATGCGATTGGCAAAGGCCCAAGGGCTGGATGTTGTACCACTGGCCGCAGACCATATCTCCTCAGTGCAATCACTGAATTATTTGGACTTCATCCCAAGTGCCGGGCCACTTAATTTGTTGGCCGCTTGCCAACACGAATTTATGGCGTGGTTTGTGGGGCGGTAGTCGCGTCGCCGGGTAAAACTGATTGTTCGATGGTTTGTGCATCCGCCACTTTAGCCTTCGGCCCGCGAACTTTGACGAAGCCTGACATGGCGACAATAATAGCAGCTAGCAAGACTATGATCTTCAACCACTTTTCACGTCCAACTCGCATCCATTCGAACTTCGCAGATCGTCCGACAAGCACACTCGCGATGAAGAAAATCACGAGCGCCAAAATGATCTTGGTGCCGATCAAGCCATGATAGAGTCCGTCTTTTTTATGAAACGGCATTTGCTGGAAGTAGTTGTAAAATCCGGTTACCAAGAACAGCAAAATGCCGACGTGAACGTATCGCTTCCAAGTCTTATTGATCAGACCGCGAAGCCGCTCATGCTGGTCATCACTTAGTTGCTTTGCTGCAGGCAACAATACAAAAACCATAAAAACCGAGCCGCCCACCAACGCAATTGCCGTTGAGACGTGTACGATTCGTGAAATCACGTTGATTAACAGCTGGCTATCCATCCGAATCTCCGACGTCCATTGAGTAATTTTTCACTTCAGCTCGCATAGTCGCCTTTCGCTCCGCGAAAGTAGCGCTAATGCCCGCTACTTTTGCGGGAGCGAAAGGCGACTATCGAAACATTTCCAGCGTCGACCTACTTTCGACGGCGAATGGCTTCTACGACGGCTTTGCCCATGTCCGCCGGTGACGGAGCAACGACGATTCCGGCAGCTTCGAGAGCGGCTTGTTTTTCAGCGGCTGTTCCTTTGCCTCCAGAAATAATCGCACCGGCGTGTCCCATGCGTTTGCCAGTCGGTGCGGTCGCTCCAGCGATGAAGGCTGCAACGGGCTTGGTCACGTGAGCTTTAACGAATGCGGCCGCTTGCTCTTCAGCATCCCCACCGATCTCGCCGATCACAAGAATCGCTTCGGTTTGATCGTCTTCCTGATAGAGCTTTAAAAGGTCAATGTAAGAAGTGCCGACGATGGGGTCACCGCCGATACCTACACACGTTGATTGTCCCAGCCCAATGCCGGTGGTTTGCCAAACGGCTTCGTAAGTCAGCGTACCACTACGGCTGATGATGCCGATCTTGCCGGGTTTGTGAATGTAGCCAGGCATGATTCCGATCTTGCATTCACCAGGTGTGATCAAGCCGGGGCAGTTTGGGCCGATGAGTACTGAACCGCTTGCGCGAACACGCTTGTAGACTTCAACCATGTCGAGGACGGGCACGCCTTCGGTAATCGCAGCAATCACTTTGATTCCGGCATCGATGGCTTCGTTGATCGCATCGGCGGCAAACGGAGGTGGAACGAAGATCATTGTCGCGTTCGCACCGGTCGCTTGCACAGCTTCTTCAACGGTATCGAAAACGGGAATGCCATCTACGTTTTCACCGGACTTACCAGGCGTTACACCACCAACCATCTTGGTGCCATAGGCCGCACATCCACGGGTGTGGAACATCCCAGCGTTACCAGTGATCCCCTGGCAAAGGACTCGCGTATCTTTATTGATCAGAATGCTCATGTTTTTTCAATCGTTGTGACGGGCTCGGTTTGAAAAGGGGTCTGACCCTCTTGAAACCGACCTAGTTATCAGTGAAATTGACGGTTTTTCAAAGGGTCAGACCCCTTTTCAAACTGAGCCTATCGGTGTTTGGTGCCGCGGAAAATGATTGCTGAACTGGTTTGTCTAAGCACCAGCCACAGCGGCGACAATCTTCTTGGCTGCGTCGGTCAGGTCATCGGCAGCAATAATGGCCAATCCGCTTTCAGCCAACATCTTCTTACCTTCTTGAACTTCGGTCCCTTCTAAGCGAACGACCAACGGAATCGTAATCCCGACTTGCTTCGATGCTTCAATCAATGCGGTCGCAATCGTGGTGCAGCGAGCGATACCACCAAAGATATTAACCAGAATGCCCTTTACATTTGGATCGGACAAAATGATGCGCATCGCTTCAACCACTTGGTCGGTTGTCGCGCCACCACCAACATCCAAGAAGTTTGCAGGTTGGCCACCGTGATACTTGATAATGTCCATCGTCGACATCGCTAGTCCGGCACCATTGACCAAGCAACCGATCGTACCTTCGAGTTTGACGTACGAAAGTCCCGCGTTTCCAGCTCGTACTTCAGCCGGTTCTTCTTCATTCAAATCTCGCAGCGGTTTTAAGTCTGCATGACGGAACATCGCGTTATCATCAAATGTAATCTTCGCATCGAGCGCGATCATTTCGCCGGATTTGGTGATTACCAGCGGATTGATTTCAGCCATCGCACAATCGTAATCAACATAGAAGCGGCAAATCTGCTTCATGAACTTATCAGCGCTGCGTGCTGTCGTGCCTTTGATACCAAGTTTCTTGCACAGCTTGCGTACTTGGTAGCTTTCCAAGCCAATGGCCGGATGGAAGTGCTCGCGGAAAATCTTTTCAGGTGTATCGTGCGCGACCTTCTCGATCTCAACGCCACCTTCACTGCTAACCATCAGAACAGGCATGGCCGTGGCTCGGTCGAGCACAATGCCGAGGTACAGTTCACGTTCGATGTCGCAGCCGGCTTCTACGAAGACTTGGTTGACCTGGTTCCCTTCGCTGCCTGTTTGGATTGTTACTAATCGATTGCCGATTAGATTTTTGGCAACAGTAGCTGCTTCGTCCGCCGAACGAACCAACTGGACGCCGCGTTGAGCAGTGTTACCGATGATGGTGCCCTTGCCACGACCGCCAGCATGAATCTGAGCCTTGACAACGGCGATCGGTTTGCCAAGTGTCTTGAAAGCTGCTGCGGCTTCATCTGCCGAGCGAGCGACGTAGCCTTCGAGAACAGGAACCGACGCTTTGCGAAACAAATCTTTCGCTTGATACTCGTGAATCTTCATCTCGGCCTACAATTCGACGGATTGAGTGCATGAGCCAATATTGGCGGGCTGCCCGTAACTACCGATGTGGCAGTGTGATAGCAGGTGGGCGAGATTATACGAAGCGAGTCCAGCCTTAAAAAGTGGCCCAACGCAACTCAATGCGAAGATGCTCATAAATCTGCTCGTGCTCGCCGAATTCCCGAGTAGGAGTACGATTCCATACTTCTGGCGCTACACATCAAGTTACGAAAAAAGCCGTGGCGTCTTTTTTGACACCACGGCTTTCTGTAATTCGGATTGAAAACGAGCCAAAGCCTACTTCTTGGCCTTCTTCTTCTTATCAGCTGGCTCTTCTTCCTTCTTGACCTTCTTCTTCTTCTTCAGCGAGACTTTGACGACGCGCGTTTTGGGAATACCCAAGACAGCATCGCCTTCTTTCCATCGCTCAAGCTCGCTTAATCGCTTGATACGCTCAACGCGAGTCAGCACATTGCGAGACTTGATCGCCCCGCCACTCACCTTTAGGCTCTTGTCGAGCGTCATGATTCCTTCTCCAACCAGGTATTTCCAAGCGCCCGGCATAACATCCGAGCAGAACTGATTTCTTGATAAGCCGAGAAGTATAGAGGGGGTTTGCTTTTTCAGCAATGGCCGTTTAGGCCTTTAAAACGCACAATTCCTGGCGTCCCCCTCCTTTTGCCGCAGTCACTTCTTCGCTGATACACAGTACAAGTACTTGTTGGAGCGAATGAAGATCTCGCCACCACTGATCGCTGGAGTTGCGCTGAAATCTTCGGTCTCCTTTGTGACGCGGTTAACGGCCAGTTGCTTGAACTCTTTTCCGGCCTCTAGGACATACGCGTCACCGTTTCTAGCGACGAAGTAGAGCTTTCCATCAGCGATGATTGGTGAGCCATAGTCGGTTCCCCCAAAGCCACCGCCACCGCCGCCTCGACCACCACGTCCACCGCCGCCTGGGCCACCAGGTCCAGGGCCACCAGGTCCGCCCGCTCCATTGCCACTAGGCCCACCTGCTCCAGGACCTCCCCCAGGACCACCTCCCCCAGGACCACCGCGACCGGGACCGCCGCCTCCAGGTCCGGCACCAGGCCCTTGCGCCGGTGCAGCCGCTTCGCCATTAGGTCCAGTAAAGCGTCCTTCAAAAATCTTGTCGTGAGTCTTCGCGTCGATGCAAGTAATCGTCTTTCGCGATACGTAATACAAGCGATCTTGATAGACGATTGGCGAAGCGAAACTTGAACTATCACGCCCCGTCCATAGGACCTGCGAACCCTTGCTCACGTCATCTTTTCCACCGGCTTTGACGGCTACGGAACCCCCGCCGCGTCCTTCAACAGCAAATACGATATCGCCATCGACGACAACACTCGAGCTAAATTGGTCGCTATCGACATATGGGCAGTACCATCGCAGCTTGCCGTTTTTTGGATTCAGGCCCCAGATCTCGGATGGTGCACCGATGACCAACTCAGTCGAATCGCCTACTTTCGCAAGCGCCGGAGTTCCCCAAACGTTTCCGAGTGCATCGGTTGCATCGGTACGCCAAGCAACTTTGCCGGTGTACTTATCGATGGCTACAAGTGATCGGTCTTCTGGGCCTGCAGGTACAATCACCAGATCTTCGTAAACAATTGGGCTCGACGAGGAGCCCCATTCGCGATCATCCGATTTTGTACCTACGTTTGTCTCCCAGAGTTGCTTTCCCGACATATCGAAAGCCAGAACGCCGCTTTTCCCGAAGAACACATAGACGTTTTTGCCATCGGAAGTGGGCGTATGGGAAGCGTATCCATGTTGCGGAACGCCCATCCCTTGATACGGATCTTCAGCAACGGTCGATGGGACGACTTTTTCCCAAAGAGTCTTTCCTGTCACTCGATCGATACAAACCAGATGCCGCTTGAGATCCTTTTCTTTACCGATTTCCTCGCGGTTGACTCCGTAACCTGAGTAGCAGGTCACAAAGACTTTGTCGCCGACAACGATTGGGCAAGAAACCCCGGAACCTGGCAAAGCGATTTTCCACTTCAGATTCTCTTTGTCGCTCCAGGTCGTCGGAGTCGGTTCTTTATCGTCCGCAATGCCCGACCCGTTTGGACCACGGAATCGAGTCCAATCAGCTTGAACCGAACTGAATGAGCCAAAGCCTACTGTGCAGCTTAAGCCCAACAACAACCGTCTAGACCATCGTGTTCGCCGATTCGGCTCTTCTGCTTGAGCCCAGAATTTTGCCATGTTACCCTCCGTAATTACAATCATGAATGATGCGTTATGCAACTTGCTTGGACCAACCCAAGGTCATAGAAGACCTAAGCAGGATATCACATTGAGTAGTCCTTAGCGTAAGCCCCAGAGAAGTTTGGGAGTTTCGAAGCATGGCAAAGTTCAAACTTCGATCAGCAACAGCGGGGCATCTGTGCAGATTCAATGCAGATTCAATGCAGATTCAGTGCAGATTCAGTGCAGCTTTGAGCAACCCCGTCTAGACCCAAGCTGGCGGGTTTGAATGGCACTGCTAGTGCTTCATCCAACTTTGATTTTAGCGTTGAGTGTCGCACAATTGTCTCAATTGTTGCAGCAACGATGGGGACAATCGTGCGACAATCAAATCGCCAGCCCAAAAATTAAAGCTGGACAAAGCACTAGCCTTTTGCGTTTTCCAGTCTCTTTGCCGAGCATACAGATTCTGCGCAGAGCGTACAGATTCCCCAGGTCGTCGGTACGTGGTCTATCCAGGCAAGGACCTTGGGATTTAGACAATTGACTTTGCAGAGATATCTCACTAGATTCAATAAATGCGGATCAAAGTAGGAATACCCCGTGTACAATTAATAATAGTCAGTGTCATATCAACAATTGCTCCCATGCAAAATGACTTAAGCTCCTTCTTCCTATGACGGATAATGCCATGCCCGCATTCGCCCCAGGATTCAAGCACGATATCTTTATCAGCTACGGCTGCGTTGATAATCAGAGTGGTGTCAATGGAGAGCCGGGTTGGGTTTCTAGCTTTGCTGTTGATTTGGAAAGACGGCTCAGTGAACGGCTTGGTCGCAAAGATAATTTTACTATTTGGAGAGACGAGGAGCAGCTCGCCAAAAATGTCGACTTGTCCGAGCAGATTTCAGATGCGATTCATTGTAGTGCTTGCCTGATCGTGGTTCTTTCGCCAGGTTATTTGAAGTCGGATTGGTGTAAAACCGAGCGCACCGATTTTTTGAAACAATTAGGTGATCGTGACACTAGCGGTTCACGCGTCTTCGTCGTGGAACGGGACTGGATAGAAGTCAGCAAGCCCGAACAGTTTAAAAATTTACTCGGATTTAAATTTTGGACGGGCGATCCTACAAATAAAAGCAACTTACCTCGTCCGCTCGACAAGAGTCGCCCATCCGACAGCAGCGAATACAAAGACCAGCTAAACGCGGTCGCCCTGGCACTGGAGGCTGAGCTAATCAGGCTTAAGCCCGCCGCGTTATCTCAAGAAGTGACTTCTCAGGCAACAAAAGTTTTTTTAGCCGAAGTCACGGACGATATGAGACCGCAGTGGAAAAAGGTTCGCAACGAGCTTGAGCAGCGTGGTTTTCGCGTCGTGTCCGGCGGTGCGGCTCGCGATGCAGCCTCATTGGAGTCCGCCGTTAAAGAAGGGCTAGCCGACAGCCAGTTATTTGTTCAATTGCTGGGGCAATTTCCTGGTCAGATTCTTTTCGGTAGCGACGAAACCTATGTAATGATGCAGTACCGGTTGGCAGTCGACTTGAACAAACGCATTGTGCAATGGCGGTCACCTCTTTTGACAGAAGAAGTATTTGACGCGGCGGAGTTAGAAGATCCAGTGCTAACGCAGCGTTATCGACAAATGGTGTTCGGCAAAGTGCGCGCCGAGCATATCGAAGACTTCAAAACCTACATGATCAAAGCGGCCTCAGAGAAGCCGCAGAGCGATATTGTTCCTATAGGCGACGGCCTAGCTTTCGTTAGTTTCGATTCTGAGAGTTGTGAAGACGCTAGGCTTGGCACGGATCTGTGTAACTTGCTCGAAATGAAGGGATTTAACGTTGTTCTTCCAGTTGGATCACATGACGCGAATCCAACGGAAATCCGAGCCGACTTTGAAAAGTACGTTTTATCGTCGCACGGGTGGATCGTCGTCTATGGCGAGAAGAAAAACCAACCTTGGGCTCGAGGTCAATTAACTGACATCTTTAAACTCCTTGCACAAAGTAAATGCCGGGAGAAGACGATTCACCTGTGTGCTGGACCGCCTGCCCCCAAAGCTGTTGATAACCCTCTGACGCTCGTCGGAATGAAACTGCGGCAAATGAAAGTGCTTAACTGTCAAAACGGGTTCGAGCCGGAACAGTTTACTCCATTCGTTGACTCGTTGACAGCTAATCTCAAAAGCCTAAAAGTTCAAGCTGTACGTGAGGCTGAGAGTGCTCACGTTTAATCACAGCGTTCTACTTTGACTGAATTAGCATCGCGGGTTCTTCGGGGCTTTATTGAGAGCGACAAACATGAGTTCTGTATTGGCAGATATTGTCACTGAGTTGCCATACCCTGGCTTGCGTCCTTTTGAGCCCAACGAGTCTCACATCTTCTTTGGGCGCGAACAGCATATAACCGAACTTTTGACCCGACTGAAGATTCATCGTTTTCTTGGCGTGGTTGGGCCGTCAGGCTGTGGCAAATCTTCGCTGATACGGGCTGGACTAATACCTGCGTTGCAGGGCGGATTTATGGATCGTTCGAAGCGCCATTGGAACTCGGCAATACTTCGACCAAGCAACCAACCGATGCGAATGCTTGCGAGCGCTTTGACGGAAAGCGGTGTCTTTGGTGACCCCAAGGAGAAAACGGTATCTGACATCGAACAGCTTTGTGAGGACCTGTCTGCCGGTTCACGAAGTTTAGCCAACCGACTGATTTTGAACCAATCCGCTCAAAATACCAATCTGCTGATTCTTATAGACCAATTCGAAGAGTTATTCCGTTTTGAACGTGAGGGAGGCGGCGATGAATCACGAGCGTTCGTGAACTTGATGCTCGAAACGGCCCGAGCTACTGACGTGTCGGCTTATATTGTACTGACCATGCGTACCGATTTTCTGGGGCAGTGCCCAGTTTTTGCAGGGTTGCCTGAAGCACTGAACGAAAGTCAGTACTTAACGCCTCGGCTGACCCGAGAACAGGTTGAGGAAGCCATCGTCGGACCAGCGCGGTTGTACGGTGGAGAGGTTGATGATGATGTGGTAGCTCGCATTTTAAACGAGATGGGGACTGATCCAGATCAACTACCGTTGATGCAACATTTGCTAATGAGAATGTGGCGAAGCGCGACCCGCCGCGAAGCTACAGCCCAGGATCCCTTCGGAGAAGATAGCAGAACGTATAATGGGCAGATGCAGGAACAGTCCGCACATTTGATGATGGCTGATTATTTGGCCGCCGGCGGTTTAGCAGATGCACTGAGCAACCACGCGGAGAGTGTCTTTTTAAATCGTTTAAAGAGCGATCAAGAACGGCAATTAGCGGAACAGATGTTTCGAAACTTAACCGACGTTGCGGCGAATGGTGAATTAGTGCGACGTTCGCCAGCACCTGAACTCGCCGCCCTGTGCGAGAAGCTACGGATCAATAACCCACTTCAGTTGCATAAGGTTGTCGATGAATTCCGATCCGAGGGTCGCTCGTTTATCATGCCTCCTCCGGCGGAAAAGCTGAAGCCCAACACGCTGATCGACATTTCACATGAAAGCTTGATACGCAAATGGCCGCGATTGCAACAATGGACGCGTGACGAAGCACGGGCTACGGAAGTTCGCCAGGAAATTACCCAATACGCTAGAAACTGGGATGCAGGTGGTCGCAAATCCGATGACAGCCAGATGCCGAAGTCTCGATGGTTGGCCGCACTGGAATGGAAGGAGTCTCATCCATTCGATGTCACGGAGCAGATTGGCGATTTTCTTATGGCGTGCAAGAGACGCGATGATGAAGAGACGCTGAAAGATCGGCAATTACAATACGCTCGAAATAAAAACCGTATCGTGATTATCGTCGCCACAGTGATTTTCGCGATGGCGACAGTCGCAATTGCTTCGTATGCCATGGTGGCCAAACAAAAAAGAGCAACGGATTCGATACTCGCGAAACAATATTGGCGTGATGCAGCTCAACAATTTTTAGGCAGTTCCAACTTCGCAAAATCCGCTGACTTGGCTTCCGGCCTGATGTGGCTGGTGGAAGCGTATTGCAAGGAACCTACGTTAACCGACAGCAAACGCGAACTCTACGAAACACGATTTAGCGCAGCCCTCGCCCAGCACCCAGAGCTCTGCCAAGTATGGCGTCACACCGGTGTGTCGGTAATGGCAACAAGCGCTGACAGTCGATTCGTCATCACAGCCGGTGAAGCCGCAGACCACAATGAGCGGCATTTACACAATGAGCTACGTATTTGGAGAAACAATCCTGGGATCAAACCCCAAGACGATAAAGCACTCGACGTATTGGACGTTGACCCTGGGATTACTGTGAATGCGGTTAAGTTCTATGGAGAGGGAGAGAACCTGTATATCCTCGCTGCTCTGGAAAAGAAGGGCTCTAAAACAGGTTCGGTAAAGGTCTGGCATTGGCCGCAGACTACGAAATCGCCGACGCTTATTTCCAACCAGTCCCTATCCCCTTTGAAATCCGTTGTTAACGCCGACTTTGTATCACCAACCGATGATTCGACGACTCCTGGGATTGTGGCTTTGGTCAAAGACACATCGACGACGGTCGTTAAGTATTGGAAGTCGCTCGACGATATGCCAGTCGATCTACAACCAGGAGCTGTCGACGAGCCCTTGTCGATGCTCGTTGTTCAGCGGGACCAAGGGCTCGTTGCCGCATGGGGTAGCGACACAAAGCAAAATGCGTTTCACCTTTGGAACTTGAGGAACCTCTCGGGCACAGACTCAACGATGATTCCACCAACGGTAGCGATACTTTTCGGTGAATTCAGCAGCAGTGGCAAATACTTGGCTACAGTGGACATGCAGGGGCAAGCGTTTCTTCGGAATGCTGTAACAGGATCAATAATAAACAGTTGGAAGGCATATGAAGGCACTCCCCTCGATGTCGCTTTCAGTCCTAACGAGCAATACATTGTGACCGCCGGTGACGACAAAATGGCGCGGGTGTGGGAAATTCGCAAGCGTCCCAACGAGGCTGTAAGCACAATCGACCAACCATTTGTCACCAAGAAGTCTGAGCTCCCGCATGCAAGCAGTGTCAACAAGGCTAGATTTAGTCCCGATGGCCGATGGGTCGCCACGGCTGGTCGTGACCGACTCGTGCAGCTTTGGAGCGCAGCAACCGGAACGCCTGTCGGGACACCGCTTCACCACGCGTTCGGACTTTCAGGCCTAGAGTTCAGTAGCGATGGAAATTGTGTTTTCACCAAAATACGCGACACTGTGCAAACGTGGCAGTTATCGACTCAAAATCCGTATCCGCGCGTATTTTGGGCCGGAACCCTGCAGGTGAAGGCCGCCACAAGCAGCAACATGCAGTTCCAGGTTGTTTTTGGAAAAACAAAAGAAGGAATCACTGAGCGTATCGAGGGACGAGTTTGGAACCTGGCGAGCGGTAAAAGCACGCATGATCAGCCGCTGAACTATCCGACTACAAAGCAACTTAGATTTGTCTGCATTAGCAATGACGGCAAGCACGTGTTGGCTTCATCACAAGAAAAGGAACAATCTGAAGTAGAAATTTGGGACGTCGCCAATGAGCGATCTTACCAACTGAAGCAGGCTGGACTGGGCGGTGCCCTATCGGCCGCCTTTTCTCCAGACAACCAATTTGTCATCACCGTAAGTGAACGTCAGACACCCGTTACCGGTAGCTTGCTGGTCCAAGTTTGGAATGTAGAGACCGGCGAACCACAACTAAAAAATCCCACCGAGCACGTCGGTCCAGTGAATCAAATCGTTTGGAACGACACTAGCAACCTTGTCCTCATGGCGGCTGGTACTGCAAAATCCGCGACTCAAAGAGATGGAGTTGCTACCCTCTGGCAATGGTATGCACCTAGAAACAGACTTGAGAAAAAACAAGAGTATCATCATCCTGACAGGGACCAGAGCAGCAATGCAATTTTATTTGCCGCATTTTCACCTGATAATAAAATCGTTGCGACCAGCGGTGCTGACGATACGGCGTACCTTTGGAGTGCTTCAACGGGCCGGTTGCTTTCTCAGCCGCTACAACATGCAAGCGATATTGTCCACGTCGTGTTCAGTTCCGACGGAAAGAAATTAGCGACATCTAGTATTGGCGACAAAAAGTCATGTGTATGGGACGTAGCGAAAGTAAAACTGAAGCCCCGCCTTCCCAAAGATGCCATCCTGGAGGCAGAGCAAACCTTTGAACATGATGGTCCCGTAAATCAGTCCGTTTTTGATGCCGACGACAAGTATCTTGCGACAGTTTCCGACGACGGAACTGCTCGTGTCTGGAGTTTATCTAAGGAAGGCGATGGCGTAGCGATATTCAAACACGATGGAGTCGTCCAGATGGCTCGGTTTGCCGAAAATGGCGCGCTTGTAACCATATCGCAAAACCGCTGGCCACAACGCTGGCAATGGCGACTTAGGCCCTCGGCACAAAATGTCCTGCCACTAAACGAACAGGATACACTTCGCAATTGTTTCCGATTGCTAGCCGCCGGTGATCTCGATGCAAGCAAGGCGAGTATGCGGCCACTTTCATCGGGTGACGGCTTGTCAACGAGTGAAGCAGAGCGAGCTGAAATAGTCGAGCGGCTGTGGCAAACATGCAGCGTTTATCTAACTCCCACGCGGTCCTCGCCCCCTACGCATCTTCAATCAGCCGACGCAAGCGAGGCGGCCGCACAATGGTTCGCCGCAGCATGGCATCTAGAGCAGGAACTTCGAGACGCGCCGGAGGTCGGTACAACATCTACGGATGAAAAACGTCAGTTTGCCGAATTATATGCTCGTTGTGGCAGAGCAATCATGCGTCAAGACATAATGTCAGATACCCAGTGGAATAAGGTCGAGCAACTCTTTTCCAAAGCAATCGAATTCGAACCGGAACAATGGCAGCGCTACGCAGAACGAGCATCTATACGAGAGCAAACGAGAAACAAAGAAACGATCCAATCCGCAATGACTGATTATGATACCGCTATAAATCTGTCACCTTCACCGGATTATTCGCTCTATGATCGCCGCGCTCGCCTAAACGAAAAACTCGATCAGCCAGCGGCAGCCATCGCCGATTGGACCGAGGCCATTAGGCTAGCCCCACCAAATATGCAGTCGCTCTTGCGGAGCTTTCGTGCAGAGAACTACGCAAAACTAAAGGACTGGGATCAAGCCCGCGCCGACTTTGAAGCGCACTATAAGGCCGCTCCGAATGTAGGAACCGGATACAGTTTAGCCTTGCTGCAATTAAAGGCAGGGGACATGCAAGGATATCGAGAAACCTGCGCTCAACTGAGTAAGAAATATGAACACAGTCCCAATGTGCAAGAAGTCAACACAGTCGTTTGGTTGTGCGCGTTGGCTCCCGAGGACAGACAAAGTTATTCGCATTTAATTGATGTCTTTAAACCTTTAGCGGAACAAGCCGCCAGTAAACAATTAGAAGATTTTCATCTTTATCTAACTACGCTCGGAGCGTTGCAATTTCGTGCCGGTAATTTCAGCGAAGCTAAGGATTGGATTGACCGGTCTCGCGAAATGCAAATTCGCAATCGCGAAAAATCTCTATCGCGTGACGCTAGTGCGGATACTCGGCAGTCGAAGTCAACGGGCTCGCAATCGTTCTACAAGTCCAATCGAATTGCTGTTAGCGATGACATTGCGTCTGACTGGGATCGGCTGTTCTTGGCGATGAGCTATCAAGAGCTAGGTGACCCGAACTCAGCTCAGAAATGGCTTAAACTCTCTCGCGACAGCTTAGAGTTCAAAGCCAACTATTCGTGGGACGCTCGTATTGAGCTAGAACTTCTGCTTGCCGAAGCTATCCAGAAAGTCGAGGGCGCTCACCCTCCTAGCCCCTAAACTGCTGACGCATTTCCTTGCGGAAACCAAGGTCGTCCCCCCACTATAAGCTGTTACAATGGAAAACGCGTCCATGAAGATACGAGCTTTGCAATTCTTGAGCGGAGTCGACGATGTTTAGAATTGAAGCAGGGAAAACAGGCAGATACTGCGACGGTATTTCGCGACGGAGCTTCGTTCAAGTCGGTGTAGCGGGCATGGCAAGCGTTGGACTGGCAGATGTCCTCCGCGCGAAAGAACTATCTGCACAGAACGGAGTCGCTCGAAAAGACACGTCAGTGATCCTTTTGTGGCTCGACGGTGGCCCAGGGCACATGGACATGTACGACATGAAACCGGAAGCTCCTTCGGAATACCGCGGTATTTGGCAGCCGATACGCACCAACGTTCCAGGTATGGAAATCACAGAGCTGTTCCCGCTGCAAGCCAAAGTGGCCGACAAGTTCTCGATCGTTCGCTCGTTGCACCATGACTCGGGCGATCACTTCACCGCTGGACATTATATGTTGACCAGCCGTGGCGGAGTCAGCGGCGCGGACACTCGCGGTCGATATCCTTCACTTGGCTCAATCGCAACCAAATTGTGTGGACCGCGCCGCCCAGGCTTGCCAGCACATGTTGCCGTTCCTTACGCAAGCAGCATTGGGCTTCGACCAGGTTACTTTGGTGCGAACTATCTCGGCTTGGAACACAATCCTTTCGAAACCGACGGCGATCCGAACGCTGAAAAGTTTAAAGTCAAAAATTTGAATTTGACGAGTGGCCTGACCGTTGATCGACTGGAAGATCGACGCAGTCTGCTGACAACCTTCGACGACCTTCGACGCGTAGTAGATAAAACGCGTACGACGGAGTCCATGGATCAGTTTCAGGAAAAAGCCTACGAGTTGGTCGTGGGTGATGCGGGCCGCAAAGCGTTTGATATCGCGTCGGAAGATCCGCAGCTCCGCGATCGTTATGGTCGTCATACTTGGGGCCAAAGTACGTTACTCGCCCGTCGACTGGTAGAAGCAGGTTCGACGTTTGTCACCGTTCACTTCGGCGGCTGGGACCATCACTGGGATTTGCAAAAGGGTTATGAAAACTATCTGCCCAAAGTCGATAGCTGCGTTTCGACGTTGTTCGAAGATCTGCATCAACGCGGGCTGCAAGACAAAGTGCTTGTAGTGCTATGCGGCGAATTCAGTCGGACGCCGCGTATGAACAATGGCGGTAACGGCGGTCCCCCGCTGAGTATGGGGACGCCCGGTCGCGATCACTGGGGACAAGCCATGTTTTGTTTACTAGGTGGCGGAGGAGTGAAAGGCGGGCAAATCGTTGGGTCGACTAATGCCAAAGGCGAATCGCCGCAAGATCGCCCCGTAACGCCAAGCGATATACATGCCACGATCTATCATGTACTTGGTGTCGATCCCAAGGTTCATTTCCTCGACCACTCAGGACGCCCCGTTCCTGCGCTGGATAGTGGCGGAGTAATAGATGAGCTGGTTTAGATTTCAACGATTGAGATAACTGCTTTCATTCATGGTTAATCTGATCTGCTTACGGTCAAACGCCCTCGCTTACTCGGCGAGTAACGAATAGCCCGGGTTTAACCGCTGAGCCAACTGCGACCAGAGCACCGGCTACTTATGCTAACCCTATCTCTGGTTTGCGGCCTTTCACGTACGCACGGATGACATAGTGGTCCCACGGATGTAAGAAACAGCGAAATTAACTTCGATCAGGACCACCCTGCTTGTCCGGGAAGTTCTTACCCCACGCTGATATCCATCGCCTGCATGCGACGAAGCTCGATGCGTTGAGCACGTTTTGATTTCATGTAAACCAAACTCGCAAAAGCGACTCCGGCGGTGATTGCTAGTCCGAAGATCAGCAAAACGGCAACCGAAATCCATCGAGTGAACACCGGTGCGGCGGCGCCGCTAAGGTGCTTGGTCAGCTCAGAAGGCGGAAGCTCGACGAGTTCCAGATCGCTCAACCACACCGTTCCAGTTTGCGGCAAATAGACATTGAACTGTATCCTCTCGGGCATGGGAAAAGTTGCATCATCGAAATTAAACGGCAGCACGAACTCTTTCCAAGGGGAGTCGCCGCGGAGCTTTCCCATCGGACCTGTCTCAGCCATAGTACGAGAGAAGTAGGCACCCTTTTTCGGTTCAGGGAAGTGATTCCAAATCTCTAAAAACCCCTCACCGCCCACTCCCTCGAATTTCATTTTGCCGCGTAACATGTATGCCCGCTGTGTCGCTGCCGGCTTCTCAATTTTCGCAATCTCGATTAACTGCGGGACCTCTGGCGTTCGTGTGATCCTGACGACCTCGCCGAGTTTCTCGTCTTTGACTAGCTTGGCTGAGCCAGGAAGTTCGCCCGCTTTGTCGACCTCGGTCCAAACGATTTTGGCGATCTGCTTTTCCGCTGCCTTCTGGTCTTCCGCAGAACGACTTACATTGCAGGCACTCACCAGATACATTCCGGCGCACAATACGCTAAGCAACATTCGGTTCATTATTAGAATCCTCCGTTCGAAGTTTTAAGTCTTGTCGATGGCTGGCGAGTAATCGCTCGAAGGTGTTCTGATCAAGCTTGCCCTCTGAGTAAGCCGCGCGAAGCTGACGTTCGAATTCGCTCATCTCTACCTGGGCATCAAAGATTTCCACTTTCTGAATCAATCGATCTAGCCGCAGACGAACCGTGGGATAGCTAATTCCATACTCGTCCGCAACTTTCTTAAGCGACCCCGAAGCGATCAAAAATCGCTTCAGGAAAGCTAAGTCTTCACTTGAAAGTCGATCGATCCAACGCATTTTCAACATCGCAGCCTCAATAAAAGTAAAGCTTATGATATTTTTAAACTAAATATAACGAAAGTCAATATGCATTTTGTTTATTTTTTTGACGCTTTTTGGAAAGGTGGTAGCGGATGTTGACTTGATGGCAATTACTCTGAAAGAGTTCTGCCACATAGCCCAGGGCCAGCGAGCGTAGCGAGCTACCCTGGGTTGACTGTGAAGCATTGGCGAGCTTGTGTAGCTGGTTTCGTGAGAAACCGGGTGCACCGGTGAGCTCTCTACTGCATCCGGTTTCTCACGAAACCAGCTACCTTAGTGACAGAAATGCTGTACCCACTTATGACAGAACCCCATTGGGGTAAATTCCCATGTCGCGGCCTTTACTCCCAGGGTAGCTCGCTCTGCTCGCAACCCTGGGCTAGGAGACGAAACTCCTTCGGAGTAGGTGACCGTTTAGTCTTTACGTATATCCAAAACGACAATGCTGGTAGGTCAACCTTCGTCGCCGTTGCGGCGAAGGGAACCGGCGTACACCCTGCACCATGGGTATACCGCTCCGTGCCATGCTCTTCCGGTACAAGCCACACTGCCACTGCGCTACCAACAGGACGCTATTCGTTAAATGTTGGGTGGAAGAAGGGCTTGGACAACTGACTTGTCAAATTGGCAGGAGGTGAAAGCGAGCGTCCCTGTCCAAGATCTCAGACTTTTTTTGTACTGGCAGAAATGCAATTTCGTGTGCTTTCACTTGGCTTTAGACGCTTCAGGGATTCAGCCCTTAGCCTTAGCTTTGATTGCTGGCACAGAGTTTGCTTAAAGGGAGACACGCAAATCTAAAATGCCTTTTTGACGCACTCCAATTGGCTCGTAGGGCTATTGGATTTTGGATTTCCCGAAACATTAGACCTGAGTCGTGCGCTTGCAAAGAGCGTCGCAGGTAAATCAGTTCCCCAATTGTTTTCAAACCCCGGAGGATCGCCGCACATGTCGACGGCTACTAAGAACAAAGACAAGACCAAATTGAAACTGCAACCACTCGGTGATCGCCTGGTTGTAAAGCGTGAAGAATCGCTTGATCGAACTGTTGGCGGTATCTATCTTCCTGACAGTGCAAAAGACAAACCAACTCGTGGCACTATCGTAAGCGTTGGCGACGGCAAACTACTCGAGAACGGAACTCGCGGAGCGCTTCAAGTCAAAGTGGGCGATAAGGTGCTCTTCACAAGTTACGCTGGCGAAAATATCGAAGTCGGTGACGAAGAGTTCGTCCTGATGAGCGAGAGCGAAGTGCTCGCAGTACTTGAGTAAAGTACTGCTCGAGCAAGAATGCGGCTGGCATCTCTACTCGAGCCATCGAATTGCGACGTCGCGAACAAAACATACGTTTAATTGAACAAGCAGACAGAACGACTAGGAGTTTGAACCACATGGCAAAGATGATTGCGTTTGATCAGGAAGCTCGCGAAGCGATTCGCCGCGGTGTTTCCAAGTTGGCTCGCGCGGTGAAAGTTACTTTGGGCCCCAAGGGTCGCAATGTGATTCTGCAAAAGAGCTTCGGTAGCCCTACGGTGACCAAAGACGGCGTCACTGTCGCGAAAGAAATCGACCTGGAAGACGTCTATGAAAACATGGGCGCCCGCATGGTTCGCGAAGTGGCTAGCAAGACCAGCGACGTGGCAGGTGACGGCACCACCACCGCAACCGTCATGGCTGAAGCGATCTTCAATGAAGGTCTCAAGTCAGTTGTGGCTGGCGTGAACCCAATTCAAATGAAGAGCGGCATTGAGAAGGCCGTTGCCGACATCACTGAAAAGCTTCAGAAGATGTCGATCAAGATCCGCGAAAAGAGCGAGATGGCGAACGTTGCCACCATCGCTGCTAACAATGATCGCGAGATCGGCAATCTACTCGCCGATGCGATGGAAAAAGTAGGTAAGGACGGCGTTGTAACGGTCGATGAAGG
>JANODD010000171.1:0-27530 GCA_031412515.1 Planctomycetia bacterium
CCGACGGCTTGGACTGGCACTGAGACTGCATCAACCACTTCGCGGAGTTGATCGAGCGGTGTCGGAGCCTTCTCGCCTCGAGCTGCAATTCCGCGTCGTTCATCATAACCAATATGATGAATCACTACACCGCAGCCAAGCTCTTCCAGCAATCTCGCACCAGCGACCATATCGGGGCATCCTAAATTATCTCCCATCACGCCGATTCCGTAATCACGACCCGCCTGACAGACAACTCGCAGGGTCTCTTCATGCGCGCGAGCCATTACGACCACAAAATTAGCGCCGGCTTTGCCCATCATTTCAGCTTCGAGGTAGCCCCCATCCATAGTCTTGAGGTCGGCAATGATCGGCGTCTCGGGAAATCGGGCTCGCAGCTCGCGAACCGCTCGCAGTCCTTCAGCCAGAATCAACGGCGTGCCTGCTTCCAACCAATCCACACCAGCTCGCAAAGCCATCTCAGCGGTTTCGACCGCTTCCTCAATTGTGGTCACATCGAGCGAAATTTGAACTACCGGTTTCATTCTTGAAGTCGTTTTCTTGGGGTGAGAGGTTGATAGCATAACAATCTGCGACGATTCCATCGACAAACCCATGTGTTCAGTACATAAGACTATAGAACAATGCCGATTTTACAATGGACGGCTTACCCACTGTCGGGGAACCCATGATAGCAAATCGGTGCCTATGAGTTCTACTTGCCAGGGCGCCCCGAATTCGAGTACATCTTAACTCGTCTATCTCGATCAATTTTTGGAGAACCACGGATGGCTCGCTCCTGCACAACACGTTTTTGCTGGCTAAACATTTCTCAAGCATCCGCGCTTTGCCTGAGTGCATTGGCTGTAGCTGGCGTTGCGCTTGGATGCCGAGGCTATCAGTACGGTCATCTAATCAAAAACGGTCAGCCCGACTTGGTCGGAAGCCACACGGCCGGAGCCGAAGTCTTCAATCCTCTGATTGATGAAACGGTCGCCAAATTATTAGGTCGAATAGAAGTCTCAGGTCAGCATGGTTTGGTCAGTCCAGATGGAATGCCTATCAAGCCAGTCATCTGTTTTGTCGGTGTCGAAAACAAAAGTGCCGAAGAGCTTGGAGATTTTAAAGATCAGATCTATGAGCAAATCGATGCCAAGATTAGCAGTGCAGATGCTTTTCGCACGATTAGCCGCCGCGTAGTCGAAGCCGGACTCCAACAAACTCGTTTGCGTCCCGATGCGTTGGTCATACCAGACAACATGGCATTGTTCTGCTCCGTACTTCAGCGAGATGGCCAACCTGTTGACTATCTCCTGTACGCAAAGCTGACCAGTGGTACGACTGAACGTAACAAGTCGTCTCAGCGAGACTATCTGCTAACACTTGAGCTGATCAATACGCATAGTGCGGACTCTACCAAAGAGCAAGCATCGATTAGCAAGGGTTATCATGCGTCTTACCTGGGAAAAGCGATCAACTACAATCCATTGAAGGCTTGGAAGTAATTGCAGTGCCCGCCACTCGTCGTAGCGTGGGACTCCAGTCCCGGCGAGGACTCGCTCAAGACTTGGAAATTGTAGTGCCCGCAAAAGGTGGTCCAGTCGCAGTCTGTTGTCTTACCCTAATTCTTGGAGCGCTCGCGAGTTGCGGTTGCTCCACGCACGCACATCGGCTTCAACAACCGCGACAGCTCTTCTATTCCAACCAGCTCGATCAAGCGCATGAGCAGTTCGACAAGCTGTCCGAAAAGAAACGTCGCAGCGATAGTTCAGTCGTTCAGCTTGACCTAGCCATGGTCGAACTTGTCAGTGGTCAACCGCGCGCGTGCGAGCAACGGCTGCGTGACATTCGTGACCGCTGGGATCACCTCGAACAAGACAGTATCCTTGAATCGACCACCTCGCTGCTGACCGACGATCAACGCAAAGCTTATAGTGGCGAAGACTATGAAAAGCTGCTCCTTCGTGTCTTTCTGACACTATCCAGTTTGATGCAAGATGGAGTCGACGCGGAAAGTTATACGTTGCAAACGATTGAGAAGACTGAGGACCTTCGCGAGAAAGCGAAGGCCAAGTGGGGTGATGGTGTACTCGAATCCTATCATGTCCCACCGATCGCTCCTTACATGCGCGGTTTGCTTCGCGAGGCAACGTTGTCGAATTACGACGATGCACTCAGAGCTTATCAGACGACTGAATCCTTGTTACCAGGCGCTCCGTTCCTTCTCGCTGATATTGAACGCGTAACCACCGGTGTTCATAGTAACCCGGGGCACGGTGTGGTGTATGTGCTGAGTATGATTGGCCGCGGTCCTTACAAGACAGAAGTCGCCGCCCAAGCCACCAGCGACGCATTGCTCATCGCGGATCGTATTGTTTCAGCCATCGGTCAATACAGTGTGCCACCTACGTTGGCGCCGATCAAAGTTCCCGCGATCGTCAGCTCACCGATGCCATTCGATGTGATAGGTGTGAGGGTCGACGGTGTTCCAGTTAGCACAACGTTGCCGCTCACCGATCTCCACGCATTGGCTCATCAGACATTCAACGCCAAGTTGCCCGACATCATGGCCCGTTCGGTCGCGCGTCGCGTTATTAAGAAAGGAGCTGTGTACGTAGCCAAGGATTCGTTAAATGCTGCACCGATCGCATCACTAGCGATGGACGGACTTGGCGTTGCATGGGAAGCCACTGAGTCAGCCGACACGCGTTGCTGGGGACTACTGCCGCGCGAGATCCAAGTCTTGCGATTAGAACTACCGAGCGGCACTCACAGTCTTGACTTGGAACCTGTCCTCAATGACCGCCCCTGTGGTCGCCCCACACCATGCACTGTTCGAGTTGAAGATGGTCGCAATACTTACGTACTTGGCTACTGGCCGGATCTTCAACCCATTGGACAAGTGCTTGTGAATAATCCATAGCAAGTGGAGTATTGCTGTGAAGCGTTTGTCGTCCTTGCATTTAGAATTTAGAATCACTCGGATCGGAATTCAGTTAGGTAGCTGGTTTCGTGAGAAACCGGATGCATAAGAATGGTCACCGGTCCGCCCCGGTTTCTCACGAAACCAGCTACATTTGCTCCCTACCTTCCAGTAATCTTTTTGGCAAACCGACCGCAGCGGACGGCAACAAACTTCAGCTCGTCTAGCCAGGGTTTTTGGCCTACGTTACTGGGTGTCCATCCGAAACGACGCAGGCCATTGTTCCAGCGATGAAGCGACTGGCGACGCTGTGAACTGTCAGTCTGAAACGTGATGCTAAACGATATAGAAACTTCAGAACCATTCTTGACCCAGTGCGGTGCGGCCACTGGAAAATGTAGTCCATCACCTGGATTCAGTTCGTACCAATTTCCGCGATTCTCGAACTCAGTCTGGTAAGGCATATTGCGATGCGCGCCGGTGAAGAACTTTTCTAACTGCTCTTCGGTCATCACCGTACGATCTTCGGCATCGAACAGCTGGACATGTTTATTGCCACGAATCTGTAGCAAAAAATTGTTTTCGGGGTCGATGTGAAAAGGTGTCACCGAGCCAGCAGAAGATATGAAAATAAAGGCTTGCCGAACTCGCATGCCCGGTGCGACTTGATCGACCATCGGTCGCATCTCATCCAAGCAATCATATAGCACGTCGCGATACTCTGGATCCTGTTCAACATTCTTCAGCACCATCCATGATTTGCACTGTTCGATTCTTGCGATGGTATCGGCGATCGACAAGCCATTGCGTGGGGTCAAATTTGGATCTTGGCTCACTGGCACTTCCCCTGAATTGTATTCGACACTCTTTTCAGGCAGAAATTGAGCGAGTTCGATCAAGCGTCCGAGGTTGAACAGCGGGTGCTTGGTCAAATTGTGACCGATCATGAAAGGCGCACGATTAAATCGAGTCGCAAATGCGAATCGATCCAGATCCGTCAAAAGTGATGTGGGGCCGATGATCGGTTCTAGTGTCAGGCTCTTCAAAGTGACATACTCCAGTCGTAGTTAGGAAACTAAACTCTCTTCAACCTAGACTTCATGTCCACGGTCCAATCCCTCGCGTACTTCATTAGCGGCAAAGCAGCAATTGCTGCGCGACTTCCTCTTCGTCCGGTAGCAATTGAGGCCGATTGAAGCATCCTTCGCTCAGGCCACAGCGTATTGATCATGGGATGATCAGGGGCAGCACAGGAATCCATCCACTGGACTTGCTCGGTCTCATGCAACTTCGAGACATTGATCTTTTCTAAAACCGCGCCGGGCGAGAACTTGGCCCAC
The DNA here is from genome assembly GCA_031412515.1 of Planctomycetia bacterium. Classification (GTDB taxonomy): domain Bacteria; phylum Planctomycetota; class Planctomycetia; order Pirellulales; family Pirellulaceae; genus Aureliella. Next base: position 4,243 of record JANODD010000171.1, read on the forward strand.
TCAGGGTGATAAGCAATCTTGAAAGCAAAGCCGCCGTTGTGAGTCAAGAAATTCGCCTTCATAGCAATCGGTGCATCATTCAATCGCAGCGTCAGCCCCATCAAGCGATTTTCGCTTGCAAGTTCAAGCATTGCCTCTTTGAGAAATTGTGCTTGCGACTGCGTCTTGGCCATCGCTGTGCCTTTCAAGCCCTTCCAGCCAACTGATTCAAGCGCCAGAAAGTGGTCTGCGAACTGTTCGGCATCGTCGCCGAAGTGAAATTCATCAATGACCAACTTACCCGACTCTTCCAGGCGTCGCTCAAGTCGGTTGAGTTCATGCCTTCGCTTCCGTGGCCACTCGTCCATGAAAATGTCTTCCGAGTCTTTGCGCACGAACAACGCCCGGCGGTAGATATCTTTCTGTTGCCAAGCCAGTTTCTCGGCGCGAACGAAATCGACTAACGCGTGCTGAAATGGACCTTCAGCAGGAACACATGGTAAGTTCAAAACCCCAACACCGTGTTCGTCGTCTCGCAGAAACTCAACGAACTTACCCAGCGTTTCTTGTGCGAAGTCGCTACGAATGAGTGGCGTTGTCAGAAAACAATGCATGTGCTGCCAGAGTTTTGCCGAACGCAGTGGAAGGCCGTAAGTTGTTTTGCTGATCTCTAGCGGCAACATTCCACAAAGTACTTTGGGCGCACCAGGCTGTGCTCGCTGCGCCGATTCCACAACGGCAACCCGTACATTGCTCTCGCGCAAGTGCTTCCAAGCAGGAATGAACAACTGTGGTTCATAGAAGACGTTAGGACACAAGCAGCATTCCGCGAGTCGCTTCCATGCGGGAATTAGTTCAACCAGTTGTTCAAGGTCGTCGATCCAACGAACTTCCAAGTCGACTGCCGGTAAGTCGTGCCAGTTCTTGTTGGGTTGTTTCTCCGGCGGACAAGCAAAATGTCCAGGTGCGAACGCCATCGCCGTTGGCCGCAATGCGATGGAAGAAGTATCTTGTAAGATGCCAGCCATATTTATTGGTTTGCCCTAAGACTTCCTAATGCCTGAACCACTCAGATCGTCGTAACATGTTCGCAACCAGCTCAAATTGCGATAAACAACTTCGATCGTTTGAGCTTTTAGCGTTGGAGGAGCGAGAATGATACGTTCCAAACGTTGTGCCTGAGCGCCCCAGTAAGTTTTGTAAGGTTCATCACCGCGTAAGAAATCGTATTTCTTATAACCACTTGCCATCGCAAACAATAATCCACTCGTAACTGTCGCATGCCCGGGTTCGAGCGCCAGATAACTAGGATCGACGCCGGATTGATACATGAAAACTGTTTCAGAGCCGAGCAACAGAAGCGCGATGCCGATAACGACACCATCCTTTTCGCAAAGGCTGAAACATGCTGTGCCGTCAGCCAGCATATTCTTGAGTGCATTGCGAAGAAACGGCTCGAACCTGCCATCGGAAAAACATCCTTGGTCGCCGATACTTTCACGTCGAGCTTGATGAAGTCGAATCAAGTGCTCCATGCCCTCGTTCAATTCCGAGGTGCGAGTAAGTTGCCGCACAGTGAACTCGCCTGATTCGATCCTACCAAAGCACTTCTTGGCTTTGCGGTAAACGCTTCGACCACGTTGACTCTGCTGCAATTCGCTCCAAGTAGATGGCAGATTCAGTGACCATGAATTGACCATCGGTTGTACGCGTATCGAGTACCCAGCTTCGTTTGCCAATGCAACAAGCTGTGGAGTCCAAGCGTCATCGTGCGATACACCTTCAAAATGTAAGGCTTCGATTTCTCGCTGAGCAACTGATTGCCGCATGCATGCGTTCAGTGACTTGTATGCTTCATCAGCGACTGTTGGATTGACAACTGCTGTCATGTAATCGCTGCATACAGATCCTGAACCCAAAAGTCGCAGTTGTTTGCCTAGCCGCGTTTCATGTTCGTAGCACGGAACAAAACCCACTAATTGGTCGCCCTCAGCCACCGCGATGATATGCAGCTGGTGACCAACCCCATATTGTTGCCACCATGCGCTCAGCCAATTCATGCCGAGCATGGGGTTGGCACGCGCTAGGGAACTCCACGAGGAATGCCATCCACTCCATTCCGCTTCGTTGGTGATCACAAATGAACGCATTTTTGGGAACAGCATGGTTTCTAGGGCAATGAATACGATACCTTTGAAACCTAGGTCACTTCCTCTGCCGAAGCTAGTTTTCAGGCTTTGAATGCGGCAATCTTTAGAGTCGATTCTGACGACTTCACCGATTATGCAGCGACAGCTTTGCCAAACTTGAACATGCCTAACCAGTAGCTGGTTTCGTGAGAAACCGGCCCCTCAGATGTAGCTGGTTTCGTGAGAAACCGGAGGCGAAGAAGCTTACTTCCTAAGAACTAGCCGCCGTACCATTCATATCTCGGTAGTAAGTTCGCAGCCAACTCAGATTCCGTTGGACTGCTTCGATCGCCTGAGCTTTGAAGGTAGGAGGAGCCAAAACGATCTGTTGCAAAACTTTCGCTTGAGCACCCCAAAAAGCCTTGTAAGGCTCATCACCGCGCAGGAAATCGTACGCCTTGTATCCATGTGAAATCGCGTAAAGCAAGCTGCCGGTGACTACCGCATGACCAGGTTCCAGCGACATGAATTGCGGATCAACACCCGACTGGTACATGAATACAGTGTCGCTACCCAGCAATAGCAACTGAACTCCGATGACTTGCCCTTCGTTTTCACAGAAGATAAAGCAAGCCGTTCCTTCCAGCATCATACCCGCGAGTGCTTCGAGTAAAAAACTCTCGAATCGTGAATCGGCAAAGCAGCCATCGTCACCCACGCTTTCTCGCCTAGCCTGATGCAGGCGGATCAAGTGCTCCATGCCTTCATCTAGCTGTACCACTTCGGTGATTTGCCGTATGACCAGTTCTTTTGATTCCAGCCGGCTCATGCACTTTTTGGCTTTGCGATGAACACCATGCCCACGTTGACTATGATGTAACTCAGCCCATGTGCTTGGCAAAGCGAGTGACCATGAGTTGGCTTGCTTTTGAATTCGCATGGAGTAGTCCGCTTTGTCAGCGAACTCAGCCAAGGCTTGTAGCCACGCATTGTCGCTAGAGATTCCCTCAAACTGAAGCGATTCGATTCCTCGCAACGAGCCTGATTCGACCGACTGGCGCAGGTTTTCGTGAATGGCTTTATAGACTTCGGTCGCGTGTTCACGATCGACGATTGCGCCCAGGTAGTCACTGCACACGCTGCCTGTACCCAGCAAGCGGATTTGGTTGCCAAACAGCGTTTGCTGTACGTAACAAGGTAAGACTCCCAGTAATTGATCACCACTGGCAACAGCAACAATATGCAGTTGATGCCCGAGTCCGAAATGATTCCACCAAGCCGCGAGCCATTCCAAGCTCATCATGGGATTCGTTCGAGTCAGCTTATTCCAGCTGGATTTCCAGCTAGTCCATTCGAATTCGGATTTGATGACAAATGTTTGCATCTGGCTTACGCACAAATTGTGGCTGGCTTGGTTCCATAACGGTTCTCAAACCCTATGTCACGCTCAAACCCGGGAAGCCGACATGCCAAAACACGAATGTGAGAAACCAAAATCGCCTTTGCGAACACTGACGATTGGGATGGTTTTGCGACCTTTAATGCAAGGCTATAAAGTAATTTGGCGAGCGACGTAGCTGGTTTCGTGAGAAACCGGTGCGCACGGGTGACTTTCTCCGCATCCGGTTTCTCACGAAACCAGCTACCTCAGAGCATGCCTTGGCCAATGTCTTAAAATACGTCTAGTCTTTATTTCACCGGCTCGAGCGTGGCCACTTCTTGACCCACTTGTAGACCAGCAGTTCGCGCTAAAACGACCTTATCCGTCGCATTTAGGCCACTCACGATTTCTAAATCATCGCCGCTACGCAGTCCCAACTCCAGTGGCTTGCGTTCGATTTTGCCTCCGACAACGACACAGCAATACACGCCGCTTCCGTCACGAACAATCGCTGCCAGAGGCAATGTAAGCACCTCGTCGCGCTTATCAAGAAGAATCGAAGCCGATGCGAACATGCCGGAACGAAGAGCTGCGTCGGAGTTTACAATGTCAATTTCCGTGCGCAACGAATGATTGGATTCATCTAGTGCCCAAGCGGTTCTGCTGACGCGTGCCGTGAACTCACGACCGCCAAGTGATTGAACCTTCAAGGTCACGGCGTCACCATTTTCGCCTGGAGTAACCATCGCTGCATCCAGCTCAGGTACATAAACAACCACTCGCACCTTATCAGTTCGTTCGACAACCACCAAAGGCTTCTCTGTACCGCCGGTTACGAACTGACCTACATCCGCGGTTCGCTGAGTGATCACGCCTGCAAACGGCGCACGCAGTTCAGCATAACCGAGCATGGTTTTCGTCTTAGCCAAATCAGCTTCGGCGACGCGCTGCTTGGCCTTAGCGGCAACCAGATCCGCTTCTGCTTTGCCGATCATTGCAGCCGCTTCGTTGGCAGCCGCCTTTGCCGCCAACACCATCGCAGCCGCTTCACGACGCCCTGCATCGGCGGAAAGCAATTGGCTGTTCGTCTCTTCGTATAGCTTTGACGTAACCGATCCACGCCCCGCGAGTTCTTTAATACGGTTCGTCTCGGCCGACCAACGCTGATAATCAGCTTCGTTTCGACCAGTTCCTGCTTCGGCGACAGTCACTCCAACTTTTTTCGATTCCGCCACAGCTTTTGCAGCCAGGATTTTCGATTCCGATTGAGTCACTTCAGCGGCTGCATTAGCTACTTGAGCTTCCATTTGGCGGACCTCGTCTAGCAACTCGGGCATATTGAGTCGCAGTAGCGGTTGACCAACTTTGACAACATCGCCGATCTCTACAAGAACTTCACTGATGTAGCCTGACAGCTTAGAAGTTAGCGGCGCACGCTCATAGGGTTGTATCTTGGCAGGCTGAGTTGTAAAAAGCTTTAGCGACTTGCGCGGAGGATTTCCAACCGTAACACGGTCAAGATTCTTGCCACCTGATGCGGGTGCCCGTGTTTCAGCAACCTGTGCGTTTGCGACCGTCAGCATGCACAGCGAACAAACGCATGCAACCCATTGTGTTCGGAACGCGATATTCATGATCGTTTTCATATTCAAAATCTCAATTGCTTGAGGCGTAGTAAGAGCTATCGGGATCATTGGGGTCCAGCGATGCGGATCGCGTATTTGCCTTGCGTTGCAATAGGACAAACATACTCGGAAGAACAAGCAAGGTAATCGCAGTCGCAGCAACTAAACCACCAATCACGGCGCGGCCAAGCGGCGCGTACTGCTGCCCCGATTCCCCCAAAGCCAGGGCCATCGGTATCATCCCTGCAATCATCGCCAAGCTGGTCATAACGATCGCCCGCAAGCGACTGCCAGCACCTTCGATCGCTGCTTGACGAACTTCGTCACCCGACCTGCGATGCTGCTCTGCAACAGTCACCAACAGGATCGCATTGGCCATCGCTACACCCACGGCCATGATCGCGCCAATGAAGGACTGGATGTTGAGTGTCGTGTTTGTTAACCACAGCATGAGAACCACACCACAGATCACTGCCGGTACCGAAGAGACGGCAACCAGCGCCAGCCGCAGTGACTGGAAATTGGCGGTCAACAGCAAAAACACTGCCAGTACCGCGAGCCCAAGGCCAACAGTCAATCCAGATTGCATTTCACGCAGTGGTGGAATCTGACCGCGAGTTTCAACTTGCACGCCGGTGGGTAAATCGCCGGCACGCTTGATTGCCGCTTCGACTTCTTTACCGACACGGCCTAGGTCGGGCGAAGTAACATTGGCAGTTAAAGTAATCTGCCGCCGCATGTTGTAGCGATCGTACTGGCCAGGCATCGTACTGGGTTCCAGCGTAGCCACATCTCGCACCAGCAACTGTCCATGCTCAGTGCGTTTTAACGGGATACTGCCCAGCCCATCGCTTGAACCGATCGTGTCGACTCCATAGGGTGTTCGCATCACTGGTCGTGGTATCTCAACTTGTACTTGATAAGCAATACCGCTCTTCGGGTCCGCCCAATAATTCGCCGCCACAAAGCGACTAGACGAAGTAGCCGTTACCAGCGCCCGCGAAACGTCCATCGGCGTCACGCCAGCCAAGCCCGCTTTTTCGCGATCAACGTTGACTTGCACCGAAGGGTAATCGAGCGACTGACCGACTTGCAAATCGCGTAATGCTGAAACTTTTGCTAGCTCTGTTCGAACTTTTTCTGCGAACGCCCGGTTGTCCGCAAAATTAGGGCCGCTGATTGCAACTTCGACTGGAGTCGGCGCACCAAAGCTCATTACTTCGTTAACGATGTCCGATGGTTCGAACGAAAACCGTACGTCCGGCATGGCTTGAGTGAGTTTCTCTCTCAATCGGTTCTTCAGCTCCACGTCGCTGATCGTGAACTTGTCTGCCAGCTTCACATTTAAAATCACTTCTTCGGGCCCACGCGACCATTGATAAACTGCGTTGACCGGAAAGTTCGAGTGAATCATACCGACATAGCCAAGCGTCAAGGCAATGTTCTCCCTGCCTAACTCTTCTTCGATCAAGCCCAGAGCTTCCTTGGCGTATTTCTCAGTCCGCTGAATATGTGTTCCATCTGGAGCTCGCATCCGCAATCGAAACTGGCCCGCGTCGACAACTGGAAAGATACTCCGGCCCAACTGGCCACCCACGAAAACAAGGATCAGAACGCAGCTCGCGAGATAGCCAAGCATTAATAACCATCGGGCGGAAACTAAAATGCCAAGCATCGATTCGTAGCTTTTCCGCAGCCGGTCAAAAAGCGTCGGTGCAAGAGACTTCTCACTATGCCGCTTCAACAGCCAGACCGCCATCACGGGAACGAATGTGCTGGACAGCAGGTACGAAGTGATCATCGCAAAGCCGACCGCCAGCGAGAGCGGCACGAAAAGGGCTCGCGCTGCACCTTCCATGAAGAACGATGATACGAAAACGGCGAGTACACACAGCATGGATAGAAAACGAGGCAAGATAGTAATCGAGGCTCCCGCTAAGACTGCTTCTGCGACGGATCTGCCACTGCGCAGTTGCGAATGAATGTTCTCAATCTCAACTGTGGCTTCGTCGACTAAAATGCCGATTGCAAGAGCCAATCCACCCAGCGTCATGATGTTCACCGTCTGACCAGTCAACCAGAGGGCGAGCACTGATCCGAGTAGTGCTAGTGGAATGTTTAGGACAACGATCAATGAGCTGCGCCAATCTCGCAAAAACAATAGTACCATTAGTCCAATCAACGCCGCTCCTAGCAAGCCTTCGGTCACGACGCCGTCAACCGCTCGAATCACATAGGGCGATTGATCGAACTCAAAAGCAACGTCGATCCCTTCGCCGTCTTTGCCGAGTGCATCCTTCATCTTCGGCAGAGCTTTTTTGATGTTGTTGATAACGGTTAAGGTCGATGCGTCGGAGCGCTTGGTCGCCAAGATGTAAACTGCGCGGCGGCCATTGACGAGCGCATATCCAGCCGGTGCATCGGCGGCATCTTGGACGTCACCGATATCGCGGATGTAGACCGGATGTTCACCCGTACGTATCGGAATTGTTAGCAACTGTTTGTAGTCGCGAACTACGGAATTGACTGGAATGATCGGATACTTGTCACCCATCGGTACGTTACCCGACGGGCTGATCGTGTTCCCTTTGACAATTGCATTGATGACTTCGTCGGGCGACATGCCGTAGGATTGAAGACGCTGCGGATCGACAGTAACCACAATGCTGCGAGCACTACCGCCGAATGGAGGCGGCGCGGAAACACCAGGTAGACTTGAGAACATTGGCCTTACACGAAACAAGGCGAGGTCCTGAATTTCTGAGATCGACCGCGTGTCGCTGGAAAGTACCAAGTAACCGACGGGTACGCTGCCAGTATCAAATCGCATCACGAACGGCGATACCGTACCTGGCGGCATGAAGGCTTGCGAACGATTGACATAGTTAATGGTTTCAGCCATCGCCTGTGCCATGTCGGTGCCAGGATGAAAGTGCAGTTTCATCAGAGCCGTTCCCTGCACGTTGCGCGACTCGACGTGGTGAATGCCGCTGATGTACAGGAAGTGGTACTCGTAGTAATTGGTTAGAAAACCTTCCATCTGTGCCGGGTCCATGCCACCGAACGGCTGGCACACATAAATCACTGGCAGATTGAGACGCGGGAAGATGTCAACATCCATCCCTTTCGGCAGTCCGGCTGGATAGGGCAAACCGGCTTGCTCGCAAACCGAACGACCAACGGCAAGAAAGCTGCCAAGCACCATCGCGAGGATCATCACCATCACAGTGAACGGACGGCGGAGAGCGAATAAAATCAATCGCATCGAAAGGCGAACTTTTTAGAGGAGCTGAGGCGGGAATGGAGAAAGTAAGCGACACTCAATAATGATCGCATCGGTGATTGCTTGCAACAGCAGATTGTTCGAATGCAAGCAAAGACGCGGTTTTCAAGCCATAACGATTGCAACAACTGCAAACCCATACCGCAAGTCTAACCCGCGCAGAACGCTCGAATCACTTTACTGCGTGCCCAATTCCCGACGATGTCTTCCGCGTAGCTTAGGCTCTGTTTCTAAAGTCGCAATTAGTCGCCTTTCGCTCCGCGAAAGTTGCGTCACCGCGCTACTTTCGCGGAGCGAAAGGCGACTTTACGAACAGAGCCTAGGCTTCCAGCCTGGGTCTGCTTTATGAACTCAGTGGCAAGCAGGATGCATACCCCACTCCCACCCCAAGCCAAAATCTATGAGATTTCATCGCAACCAATTAGTTCATTGTAGCCTGGCTTGTGCAGCGGCTATTTCGCTGAGCGGTTGTACGTCACTCGATAAATTCAACTTCAAAAAGCCGTTCAGTCCGAAGCAAGCCGCGGTTCAGCACGCACCACTTACCGCATCAACAACAAAGTCGATACCGATACAAACGGTTGGATACACGAAAGTCGTCGAAGCTGCCCAGCCAATCGCTGAAGATGCTCCCACTCAGTTCGACACCATTGCAAATCAATCCGAACCAACAATGGTTCCAACAACTCAGCCCACTGCGATCGAAGATTCCTTTCCAATCGACCTCGCTTCAGCTCTGCGTTTAACCGCTGGTCAGAATCCGCAAATCGGCTACGCACAGCAACGCATTCAAGAAGCCAATGCGCTCGTTCGAGCGGCTGACATGATGTGGTTGCCATCGATGCGAGTTGGCGGAAACTACAACAAACACGAAGGTCGAATTCAAGATGTTGCTGGTAGTATCATTGAAACCAGTCGCGGTTCGATCTACAGCGGACTTGGTGCTCAGGCCGTAGGAGCCGGTTCGCCGGCGGTGCCTGGTCTGCTGATGAATTTTCATTTGACCGATGCACACTTTCAACCGCTCATCGCGAAGCAACGCCTGTGTGCGCGCCGGCATGCGAGTCTGGCTGTACGCAATAACCTGCTTCTAGATACCGCGACCGCTTATACGAATCTCTTAGAAGCGATGCAGTTACTGGCGATTACGGAGCAGACTTTGGTCAGCGCCGAGAAGCTTCGCGACACTACTAAAGATTTTGCTGAGACCGGTGAAGGCCTTCGGGCGGATGCTGATCGGGCCGTCGCCGAGTTATCAGTACGGCAAGTGGAGCAACTGCGGGCAAAGGAAAACGTGCGAGTGGCCTCAGTGCGATTGAATCGCCTGCTCAGCCAAGATGCCACGCTGAAGCTGGAGCCAACCGAGTTGCTGCTGGTTCCGATCGCGCTAACAAGTCCTACGAGCGAACTGCGTGAACTGGTTGCTGTTGGATTGTCGAACCGGCCCGAGTTGGCCGAGAACCGAAACTTGGTCGGCGAAGCCATTGAGATGCTCAATCGCGAAAAGTACGCTCCGCTAGTGCCAAGTGTTCTGCTCGGAATGAGCTATGGCGGCAACGGCGGCGGTTTGGGCGGCAACATCGATCGCTTTGGCGACCGAATGGATTTCGACGCAGCCGCCTATTGGGAGCTTCGTAATTTAGGATTTGGTGATCAAGCCGCACAAGGCGCGACGCGTTCGCGAGTCGGGCAAGCTCGATACCGGCAAGTCCAAATGATGGACACCGTCGCTAGCGAAATCGCCGAGGCTCATGTTCAGGTTCAAGAACGCAGCGGTCAGATCGAGCTCGCCAAGCTTGGCATCCAAGCCGCTCAAGATTCCTATCGTCGCAATGCCGAGCGTATCCAAGACGGCCAAGGCCTTCCGCTTGAAGTCCTTCAATCACTTCAAGCTCTTGACTTGGCCCAACGCCAATATGTCCGCACCATTGCTGACTACAACCGCGCTCAATTCAATTTGCACCGCGCTCTGGGCTGGCCAATAAGCTAAGTGCCATATCAACTTCCGCCGAGTCGCAACCCACTTACACTCAGCTTCAGATCGTTGCGGCCTCAGCGTCTGACCAGTGACAAATCGGCTCAACCGTTCGACCCCGGTTCCATCTGTCCAGTGCAATTAGTACGAAACACAACTATCCGGAGTACAAGACTGCGGTATTCACTTTGCGAAGTTTACGAGCCCGTTGCCGATGGTCAGTTGAAATTGCAGCGGCTTGAGTTGGTAGGCTTGCTGTATCACGCAGAACCCGTGGTGTATGTGCTCGACACGGTGCATTAGATTCTGAGCGCAGCCACGGCCCCCACCCGGCCGCTTGATAATTTTGAACAACGCGGCTTGGAAAAGTTAGTCGTGGTGAACCGGTTTGCATGGAACGGATTGGTAACAAAATACACATGCTCGGATCGCTTCGAAATTCTGAAAGTTGCACCGCTTGTCATCGAAGACCTTCGAATCAATTGCTCGGCGCGTTTTCTTACGAGCTGGAACAGGTGACGGAAGCTTTGATTTGCGAATGTAAGGTCGCCCAAACTTTTCACAGCGTTATCTATAAGTTATAATGATATGATGACTACACTAACCGAAATTCTAGACGCCGCGCAATCGCTTAATTCCAGCGAGCGCGCGCAACTTATCGCAGCCCTCTGGGATAATTTATCTCCATCCGACTGGGTGCCACCGGAAGCATCATGGGTTGCAGAAGCAAATCGTCGTAGCGACGCCGATGACTCTGGCCATATGGCCGCGTCGACTTGGGACGAAGTTCGTGACAGGGCTCGTCGTAACGCGGGCCTTGATGGTTGAATTTCACACGCTTTGGCATTGTGAAGGTAAAGCAAACAAAGGAATTGCAATAATATGACCTTACAAGAGCTCGAGAACCAAGTTGCTAAGTTATCGCCGGAAGAACTCTCCGCGTTTCGTGAATGGTGGCTCCGCTTCGACGGGGATCGCTGGGACGAGCAGATTGATCGGGATGTGTCTTCTGGGAAGCTGGACGCGCTGGGTCGAGATGCTATTAAAGAGCTACGGAGTGGCCGATCCAATCCGCTATGATCCATCACGCTACCTCTGCATTCCGGGGCTGTTATCGCGGACTGCCGGATTCTGTGCAGCAACTGGCTGACAAAAACTACAAACTTCTGAAAAGTGACCCTGAGCACCCGTAATTGCATTATAAGAAAGTCGGACCTTATCGTTCAGTACGCGTCGGCATTGCCCATCGAGCGTTAGGTATTGAGGATGGCGAGAGTATTGTTTGGTTTTGGATTGGCAACCATGACGAATACGAGCGTCTGATTGATCGAGGCTCGTAAGTCGCCAACATAGCGTAAGCCGTTCTGAAAGTCTTGTTGTTTGGTTCACGCAGGGCATGGAAAGGTCCCAAATTGCCAAGCGTACGGTGAGATTTCCACCATCTCAGAGATTGCTTTGTCGGCAACGCTAGTTATATTGTTTGGCTTCAACCGCCGACAATCTTACCGACAGTTCAAGTCCTGGAGTTACCAGATGCAATCAAATTCAGACGCAATTGCCCCGAACGCCAACCGGCTACTGGGCGCAGGGTTTATGGCCATTCTTGCTGCCGGAGTTGGTTATTCTGTCCGCGGTGGAATTCTAGGCCAGTGGGCTGAACAATTCGGTTTCACAATGACCGAATTGGGAGCGATCACCGGGGGCGGATTAACGGGCTTCGGTCTCGTGATCATCTTCAGTTCCTTGGTCGCCGACAAAATCGGTTACGGTCGGCTGATGATCCTCGCATTTGTCCTCCATCTCATCTCAGCGCTACTCACGCTCGCAACGCCGATGGCCTTCGAGGCCAGCGGCAAGTCGGCTGCTTTCAGTTGCCTGTTCTGGGGCATGTTTATTTTCGCAGTTGGAAACGGACTTTGCGAAGCGGTTGTGAATCCCATGACAGCCACATTGTTTCCGAAGAATAAGACACATTACCTCAACATCCTTCATGCTGGTTGGCCTGCAGGTTTGGTGCTCGGCGGTTTGGCATCATTCTTTATGGCGGCTACAACCAACAGCTCTGGAGAAGTCATTGCCAAAGCGGTCGACTGGAAAATTCAGATGTCGTTGTTCTTAGTTCCAGTGGTTCTGTACGGCGTGATGCTCTTCGGCCAAAAGTTTCCAAAATCAGAAGCCGAATCTGCGGGCACCTCGATCGTGGAAATGCTATCCACTTTGGTCGCTCCACTGATGATCGTGTTGCTCATCATTCACGCGATGGTCGGCTACGTTGAACTTGGAACAGACTCCTGGATTGCAAAGATCACGGGTGCAATCATGGGCAGTCCCGCGTCGGGGCTTGCGTTGTTCGTTTACACATCGATGTTGATGTTCGCTCTGCGTTTCGTTGCGGGTCCGATCGTACATCGCATCTCGCCCCTAGGCTTGCTGTGCACCAGTGCTGTGCTTGGCGCAACTGGCCTGACACTCTTGGGTAATGCCTCGACAGTGGCTATGTGTATCATCGCCGCGACGGTTTACGCTTGCGGTAAGACATTCCTTTGGCCGACGATGCTTGCAGTTGTTTCGGAACAGTTTCCAAAGGGTGGCGCGATATCGATCGGTTTCCTCGGCGGTGCAGGAATGCTTTCCGCAGGTCTGCTCGGTGGTCCTGCCATCGGTTTCAAGCAAGACTTCAATGCCAGTGCGAACCTTCAAGAAGTTTCCAAGGACACCTACGATCGCTACAAGGCCGGAGCGCCTAGTAATTTCCTAGGTTTCACTACTGTCGGCTTGGATGGTGCTAAAGTTGGCGTTTTGGAGGACGGCGGAAAAGAACTGGCTCGGGCGGCAGAACTGTCGGCTAAAGATGGTAAGGAAGACAAGAACCTTAGCGGACTAGTCGCTTGGTGGGAGAGCGCGAAGGAATTCGCTGCCGCGGATAAAGAGCCTACAAAAGAGGCTGGTATTTATGGTGGTAAGATGGCGCTCAAGTACACCGCTTATGTCCCGATGATGATGGCAGTTCTCTATCTGCTATTGATCGTCTACTTCAAGACTCGCGGCGGTTACAAAGCCGTTCATCTCGACGCCAGTGGCCGGGAAGTACGGGAATAAAGTTTCGCGTCAATGTTACCGAATGACTATCCGCACTGCTTCCGTTCCGGGCTCGTCCCGGCGGGAGCACAACTGGCAAGCTACTTGCATAGTGTGCGCGCAAGGGCGACGAGGGCTTAGGCCACTATTTAACTGATCTCGTTCGATGTCGCGATCTTTGTCTCCGCCTCAATTCGACTTGGAAAAGGTGCCATTCGCGTGCTTTTTGCAGCCACTCAGAGCATTGCTTCCGTTCCGGGCTTGTCCCGGCGGGAGCACAACTGGCAAGCTACTTGCATAGCATGCGAGCAATGGCGACGAGGGCTTAGGCCACCATTAATCTAATCTCGTTTGATGTCGCAATCTGTGTCTCCGCTTCACTGGCTATGCCAGTGCGAACGAAGTGGGGCAGGTATAATGGGAAATGATACACCCATGCGGAGAACCAAAATGAACTCTGAGACCATTCGCGAATACGTGAATCGCAGGCCATTCGAGCCGTTCGTTATTAGACTTTCCAACGGTGAAGCCTATGAAGTTCGGCATCCCGAGAACGTCATGATCTTAAAGACACGATTAGTTCTTGGATATCCAGAATTGGATCGCGTAGTTCAGGTCGGCTTAATTCATGTAAACAGCATCCAGCATCTGCAATCAGCGTAAGTGTTTTTCTCCGCCTGAACCTGTTATCCAGCCCTTTGTCGATGACCTGCGGTGGCAATGGTCATTCCTCTGTTGAGCTTTCACGGATCTTTATTGTATACGCCATATTGCCAGACTTTGGTTCCACCATGAAAAGTAGATTCATAGTCCAGTATGGTTGGCCTGTTGCAGTCTGGTGACCAGTTACGTGTTCTATTACTGTGTTTGGCGGTGTTCTTTTTTTATCCGCGATGCGTCGCAAAATTTGATTCACGCGTTCAGATTCGACGAGCGTCGGAAGTTGTGATTTGATGGCAGACATGAGTAAGACCGAAGTAATGTGCTGGATGATTTAGTTGTTGCTTGGCGGGTTGAGAAATATACAAATCTACCCTCACCCCTCGGTCCCCTCTCCCCGAGTACGGGGCGAGGGGAGGCCAGTGATCAGGAGCTCGCATTTGTGAGTGAAAGGATATAGATTTCGATCCGAGATCGATTACGAACATCGATCAATTTCTATCAGGGACCAATCGTGGTTCATAATCCAATGCAAGCTGGAAGATGATGGGCATTTCGCAAGCTGGCAGCATACGCCACGCACCGCAGCCGGGTTCTCACGAACCCAGCTACTCAATGCGCAGACGCTTTGGTGTAGAGAATTTCTCTCGCTGACCTATGGCCTCATCCCAAGCTCTCACTTAGATTGCTTGGAAATCTTCCATGTGTCGAGCCAGCCGCTTGCGGGCGACGTGCAGCCGACGCTTGATCGTTCCGATCGGAGCGTTGAACTGCTCAGCCATCTCGATCAGCGATTGACCGCTGATGTAGAAAGCTTCCAACGTCTGACGGTCAACTTCGCCGAGCTTATCGAGGCCGCTACGAACCTGAGCTCGTTCTTCGCTCTCTAAAACTCCGTCGAGCGGAGTTTCAGTGGAGGTGCAGATCGCGTCCAAGGTTTCGTTCTCGATCGCAACCGCCGTTCGGTGACGAGTCATCCGGTTGATCGCCATCCGACGAACGATCTGGCGCAACCAACCTCCAAACGCTTCTGGAACACGCAATTGCTCCAGACGATCGAAAGCGTGGATGAATACATCCTGAACCAGCTCTTCAGCCTCGTCCCAGTTACCGAGTTGGCGGTAAGCCAGGGCGACAGCGGAACCGTGGTATCGCTCGTAAAGCGCACTTTGGGCTTCGCGGTCCTGAAGCTGTGCAGCTTCAACTAACCGTGCAACGGTGATGAAAGTTTCATTGATAGATTCGGTAACCATGACGAGTCTCTCTCTTTTGTGAGAGAACTCTCCACTTGTCGCTGACCGGTCTTTCCACCGGCGCAGGCACGACACGGAGAATCCTCTCAGGTCGATTTCGGTTTGTGCGTTGAAAGGGAAATCAGTGGTTCCGACGTGTTGAACTTGGAAACGTCAAAGGCCCAATAAGGGACACCCAGTAGGGAAAACCCCGGTAGGGCAAGACGTCTGTGGTTCACGTTGGAAAGATGCTTACGGAAAAATCCGTGAACATCTATCACTTTCAATCTCTTTCAGGTCCGGAAGCTTTAGGGCTGGTAGCACACAGGGCTACTAGCTTCGGGGCTGACCGGTTTTCCAGGCGCGAGGAACTAACCTCGCCAACTTGCTCTGGCCTGCGACAACCTTGGGGCTGGACAGACGGATTGAGCGGGTATGTCATAGGCCAGCACGTATGCCGGCTGTAGCAGTTCCGGTCGTTTATTACCGGGCTGCGAATTGCCTAGGAGTAACTCCCTAAGCGATCCTGGTTGACGTTGCTCAATCCGATACCCCATATGTTCACTCATACTGGTGAGGTGGAATGAGCGTTTCGCGATGCCATTTACTGCCAACACATCAATCACGCGGGTGACTACTGATGCGAACAGATTGGAAATCGTGAAATTACGCATTACATTCCTCCCTCACGCCTTTTGGACGTGAACTGAGAGAGACTCGGAAACATGAAATTTGGGCCACCATTAGCCCGCTTGGTTACTCTAAATCGAGATTGGTGCAACCGTTGCGGTCGTAACCGACACCCACCTCATCCCGAAGGACATTACAAGAATACTGTATCGACCAAGGCAAAGCAATAAAACCGCTCTTTTCGCCCTGTTTCCACAGTATCTACCCACCGGACACTTGATTAGACATTTAGATTTGCCCGTGGTTCGCGAAAAAAACTGAAAATTGCCAGAACTTTTTGGTTTTTTTGAGTGGGTCGCTCCTGCAGGGTGCGACCTCGATACCGAAAAATCTCACTTACGGCTGTGACTCTCCTGCACACGAGGCTTTTTTGAAGCTTGTTGACTCATTCTGCCGTTACGTTCGAAAAGATGACGCGAACGTTGAGCTGACTCTAGTTGATCCAAAAGCCTTTCGCAAAGCTGTCGAAGAATCCATGGCTGCAAGTAAGGGCGACAACTCAAAAGCTATCGGAGTTATTGAAGACAAATCGCCGGACTTTATAGTGAAGTTGTCTTCGGAATCAAAAGCACTTCTAGAGTTTTTTGAATCATCAAAAATTGACGCTTGTTCCGATGCCAAATCGGTTTTAAAAATCAAGTGAATTGGCAAGTGAAAACCGTGTTGGATGCCGCGAGCTAGTAGTACTACAGCGCACTTTGAAGCTCGCGACGCTAATCCAACGCTACTTTTGCGGAGCAAAAGGCGACAATCTATCGGCGTCGCTTCTTGGTACTTCGCGACTTGGCTTTCTTCGAAGTGAATTTTGCTTTCAGTGTCCCGTTCTTCGGCTTGCGGCTTGGCGCGTCAGCTCGCTTAGCGGCCTTGCCACCGGTACGGACTGGGGTGGTCGATTCACCGCGCGAACTGTGATTGGTGACGACGCTTAAGAACAAGGCGCGACGGGCCAAGTCACATTCTTCAATACAAACCGTCAAGCTGTCGCCCAGTCGGAAACGATTGCCACTTCGAAAACCTTCGATGTAATGACCGTGCTTTTCGAAGCGATAGCGATCTTTCGGTAGACTGTTGATATTCACAAAGCCTTCGGCCGGGAACTTGGTGCCGCGTACGTAAAAGCCTTCAGGAGTCACACCGCTGATGACGCCGGGCATCGACTGGCCGATCTGCTTGTTCAAGAAGTGCAGAATCTTGATCTTGATGACTTCTCGTTCAGCCCACTCGGCGTTTTGTTCTTTATCAGAACAGTGATGGCCAAGCGTAATCAACACGGGCATCGGATCGCCAGCAGGTTTTACGTTGCGGACCAGCCGATCGACGGTGCGATGGACCTGCAGATCCGGATAGCGACGGATGGGGCTAGTGAAGTGGCAATAGTGATCGAATTGCAACGCGTAATGCTGTTCAAAATCGGGTTGATAAACCGCTTTGCTCATCGACTTCAGAATCGCATAGTTCACTGCGAATTCAGTCGGTTTGCCTTTAACGGAATCGACTACTTTTTGAATCTCAAAGCGATCTTCCAAATCCTTGACGCGGATGCCGAGGTCCTGCACAAAATCGCTTAGTTTGCGAATCTTGCGTCGTTCAGGAGCAGCATGGGCGCGGCGAAGAAACGGTATTTGCAAATCATCGAGCCACATGGCGACCGCTTGATTGGCGGCCAACATGAACTCTTCAATCATCTGGTGACTCTCGGTGTTCTCGACCAGTCGAGCGCCTTTGACTTTGCCCGCTTTATCAAGATCGATCTTCACTTCTGGCAGGTGCAACTCGATCGCGCCGTTCGCTTTGCGATTGCTGCGCAGAACCATAGCCAGTTCGTGCATATCGCCGAGCAGAGTCCAAATCTCAGGCGTCACGCGATCGCGCCACGCTTCGCGGTCAGCGAGAAACTGATCAACCTGTTCGTAGTTCAGTCGCTTGTCGTTATGAATGGCCGAGTTAAACACCTCTTGATGAACGACAGTGCCGCTCGACGTCATTTCCATCAAGACGGTTTTAGTCAATCGAATCTTATCGGGTTGCAAGCTGGCTAGGTGGTTGCTGATCAGTTCGGGCAACATCGGGATCACGCGGTCAGGCAAGTAGACGCTGGTCGCGCGCTTGCGAGCTTCTGCATCGAGCGGTGTTCCGATGGGTACGAAGTGAGCTACGTCGGCAATATGTACCAGCAGTTCCCAATGACCTTTTTCGTTCTTGCTGAGCGAGACTGCGTCATCGAAGTCGCGAGCGTCGTAGGGATCGATGGTGAGCGTGACGAGCTTCGTTAAGTCGCGCCGGTCGGGAGAAATCTCACCTTCAACAAAAGCGTCGGCTAACTCGCGAGCTTGATCGATCACTTCGGCGGGGAACTCTTCGGCTAATCCGTATTGTCGCATCACGGCGAGCGTATCGACGGCTGGGTTCTTGCTGGAACCGAGCACTTCCATGATGACAGCTTCACCCTGGACGTCGCCTTCGGGGTAACGCACAATTTCAACCACGACTTTGTCGCCTGCTTGAACTGGCAAGCCGCGGACGTCGCCAACTTCGACCGGACCACCGATCGACACTCCATCGAGCCACACGACTGACTGACCTTCGTGTACGCCAAAAGTGCCTGCGAACTGGCGTCGGGCTCGTTCTAAGACCTCGAGAACTTCGCCTTCGGTGCCTGATCCTCGCCTACTTGGTCGAACACGAATCTGCACCAAGTCGCCGTCCATTGCCGAGCTGGTTTGGCCGGCAGGGATGAAAATATCTTCGGTAGTCGCCAAGCGGCCGGTGGCCACGGGTCGCACGAATCCAAAACCCGCGGCAGCTTGACGGAAAGTGCCACGTGTTAGCTTGGGGTCGCCTGAAACTTGTTCAGGTGTGACAACAAGATGGTTGCCGCCGTAAGCCAGTTGCCCAGTAAGTACTAAACTCTTCACTGCTTTGCGAACGTCAGCGTACTGGTCGGGAGGAAGTCGCAGAGCTTGGTGAATGCCCTTGGGCTTGGTGGGTTGATACTCGGGGTGGTAAACGAAGTCGAGAATTTGTTGGGTCAGTTGTTGCTGACCGTCGTTGTCTGTCACTGGAGAGATATGCCGTACTGAAAAGGTTACGAAATGCCATGCAAGAAAAGTCGGCACGTCCTAAAGACGACCGCGTTAGGCAGAAGGTTCACGCAACCCGATTCCGCCGGTGCCTTGCGTATGCCTTAAGTTTGACAGTCAAACGTGCGCCAGAATAGGCTTTGGGTTGAGGAATCGCTCGTTTTATTGCAAATTCCTCAGATTTCTCTCGAAACTGTAACACGTGAAGCTTAGCGTATTCCTGTTTTCCGTAGGTCGCTCCTGCGAGCAACGCTGTGAAGCATTTTTCTTAGGAATGGAGCTGGTTTCGTGAGAAACCGGATGCAGTAGAAAGGTCACCGGTGCGCCCGGTTTCTCACGAAACCAGCTACATAGGCCATCGGCAAGCGTGCCCACTTAGCGCCGCGACGAGTTTATTCGTGGGCGAATCCCAGGGAACGGGAGCTTGTAGAGAAATGACAGGCGTTGATTTGGGGGTTGCAGTGTCGGGAATGGCGTGTGGGGTGAACGACAGGTTTCGCATTTGCTGCCGTGCAATTTGCGAGCAGAAGTGTTCGATGTTGGCTATGGTCGAATCGGTTGCGGTGACAACAAGCATCGATCCGATCGAGCTGATCTGGCTCGCACCGCCCGATAAGTCCCATGTGTCTGGATCGATCTGCTGCGTGATTACAGTGACCAGTTCAGTAGTGTTCGAAGAATCAGGGAGGAACACAGACATGTCAAGCATACAAGTAAGGCGTTCTTCGTTTGCTTGCTCGATTGTAGTAATTTCCAGTCCCCACTCACGAACGGTAAACATTAAACTATTGGGCTCGAGGGCTAAGTGTAAGACTTCGCGAAGCGATGCTGCTGTGTTGGTATTGGCGGGAGTGTTCGAAGCAGCATCTGCCTCTCCAATGTTAGCTTCTCCAATATGTATCGTGATGTCAGCTTCGGCGGCGAGATCTGCGAGTGCTTGCCGCCACGGAATCTTGTCGAAGCTCGCCTGGATTTTAGTTCCCAACTTGTTACGAACCGCTCGAGTACGTTCGACCCGCTCTTTAGCTAATTGTATCCAAGCTGGCTGAGGTCCTTCAGGCGGATTCCACGTGTCAGGAAAGGGAGCCTGCAACCCGCAGACGATTCCCTGTGCGTTTACACTGGACGTGAAAATGAGTTGACATAGCAGCAGACCTAAGGTGCAAAACTTTATTGCTTGAAACTGAAAACACATCTTCGCACCTTCCAATCAAGTCAAACGTGCGGCATCCGGATTCTCACGAATCCAGCTACACAATGCCCTAGTAGTGTAGTCACTCCAACAGGCAATGTAGGAGAAGAGTGATTCTTCAAATCGTACTCGGCTTAATGAAGCGTTGAGTACGAGTACCGCAAGCCTAAGATACGAATAGGAAACGTGCCGCTTTACCGCAACTTGCCTTCTGGATCAGCTTGCCAAACTGTACCGTTGGTGACATCAAGAGCGGTTAGCCAGCGACCGCCGTAACAAAAAGTATCAATGCATATTAGGTGACCCACGTCAAAGATCTCGCCGCCACGATCGTGTGTATGGCCGACTACCGCTTGTTTCCCGTTCTCATGCGGACCAGGAATGACTTCCGTCAACTTCTGCCAACGCAAGGAATGCACACTTTGCTGTTCCAACGGCAGATTCGGGTCATAATTCGCGTGGACAAAGAAGTGCGTGTCTATTTCGTAAAAATCCTTCATCGATCGGAAGAACTCAAGGTGCGATTCCGGAATCACTGACATGTCGCCGTAGAATCCATACGAATCGAGCGTATCCACCCCGCCGTGCTGGAGCCAACGATAAGGCGGTTGTTTCCCACGCACCACGTCGAGCATCATCTCTTCGTGGTTGCCCATCAGTGGTACAAGTTTGCATTGCTTGCTAAGCTCAATCAACTGATCGATGACTCCTCGGCTATCAGGACCACGATCTACGTAATCACCGAGCGTAACTATGGTATCATCGGGCGTAGGAGAAATCGTGCTGAGAAGTGCTTTCAGCGCGGCGGCACATCCATGTATGTCACCAACCGCAATTGTTCGTCCAGTCATTCGTTACCAGCTACTTTCGCCAAATTCCCACGCCTAAGTCGGTTCAATTATAACCGCAGTTTGAATTTACGCCTCGCGGATCTATGAAGTTGATGAACCAAAGTTCCGAAGTGTCTTTAAGCACTGAAGATATTGTCACTAATGCTAAAAAAGCCGCAATCGATGCTCAGCGCCGATGGTGGAATTCGGCAAGCAGGGATCGGTTTCGCGCCATTTTTGCAGTTGCAGCCGAATTGGCGGAGCGCAGCGATGAGCTTGTAGCTGCAGTGAAAAGATCCGCAACTCCTGCCGAAATCTTGACTTCCGAAGTTTTTCCATTGGCCGATGCGTGCAAGTTCGCGGGTAAATACGGGCCACGCATCTTGGCTCCCTACTCGCATTCGACGCTTTTGGGCTCGTGGTGGATGGGGCGCATCGGCGTTGCGGTTCGGCCTGAACCTTGGGGACTCGTGCTGATTTTGGCCCCCGGCAATTATCCGCTGTTTCTAGCTGGTGTGCAGATGATTCAAGCGGTCGCGGCGGGTAACGCTGTTTTGGTTAAACCCTCACCGGGTTGTGAACCAGTGACGCTGCTGCTGCGCGATTGTATGGCGGCCGCAGGCATACCGAAGGAACTTGTTCAAGTTTTGCCGAGCGACGTTGAAGCTGGTGAAGCGGCGATTCGACTGGGCGTCGACAAAGTGGTCCTTACCGGTTCAGCGGGAACGGGCCGTAAAGTCCTGCATATGCTCGCCGACGAGTTGACCCCTTCGGCCATGGAACTGAGCGGTTGCGATGCTGTATTCATTTTGCCTCAAGCCGATTTGAAGCGGGCGGCTAAGTCGATTGCATTCGCGCTCAGGATGAACGGTGGTGCGACGTGTATCGCGCCGCGGCGAATATTTGTTACCGCCGCTAACAAAGCGGCTCTGTGCGAATCGTTGGATGAAGAATTAACTGGCGCCGCGCCGACCACGTTGCGTCCGTCCATTCTCGCTCAAGCTAGAGAATTAATTTCAGAGGCTCTAACTGGCGGAGCGCGCTTGCTGAACGTTCACGATACGCAACAGCCCGAATTCTTTTTGCCAACTGTTCTCATCGATGTTCAGCCGAAAATGCGAGTCGTTCAAGCGGATGTTTTCGCACCACTGGCATCGGTGATCCAAGTTGCGGATATGACCGAAGCGGTCCGCATCGACGCAAGTTGTCCATATCATTTGGGCGCGTCAGTGTTTGGTCCCGAACCGCACGCATCGCATTGGGCCGAACAAATTCAAGCTGGCTGTGTAACACTCAACGACACGCTCATTCCAACCGCCGATCCTCGCGTTTCGTTTGGCGGTCGTGGTCATAGTGGTTGGGGCGTGACACGTGGACCTGAAGGCTTGCTAGAAATGACGCGTCTCAAAGTGATATGCGAGCGCCGAGGTCGCTGGATGCCGCACTTCGATCGCAAAGTTGCTACTAACCAAACTGTCTTAACGCATCTGCTCAGATTTTTTCACGCTCGCACGTTAGCAGAGCGACTGCGCAGCGGCTGGGCCTTCGTTCGCAGTCAGACGCGCTAACGTGACCGTTCGCTGCGGGAGCCTGTTGGCTTAATAGCAATACCCAAAACGTTTTGAGAAGCTAGCCGGTTTTTCGGAGCGCGGGCGTCCTCGCCCGCACGGGACTAGGTGACTTGCAAGTGAGTTTGACGCTCTCGCATTGTGGACGGTAAACGGATTCTTTGCTGTCGCCCAAGTCGCTTGGCGGGGTCAGCGGGCGAGGACGCCCAATGTCACTCATTTTCGATTGCTGTACTCAAATTAAGGATAGTCTTTGCTTGCCGAGGTTAAAGTCTATCAGCCGGAAAGCGTTAGAGAGCGTCCTGCTTAGGAATGAACTTGAAAACGCGGATTTACAGGTGATTTATCAGCCGGAAGGCGTTAGCCTCCGGTTCATTACACAACCGGAGGCTAACGCCTTCCGGCTGATATGACTATACCACCGTAATGATCAGGTTCAGTTCAAACTCCTAAGCGAGAGCGTCCTGCTTAGGAATGAACTTGAAAACGCGGATTTACAGGTGATTTATCAGCCGGAAGGCGTTAGCCTCCGGTTCAATATCAATCGCAACTAAGAATCGGCCATTTTCGCAGGGTGGCCGGGGTG
>JANODD010000172.1:0-12731 GCA_031412515.1 Planctomycetia bacterium
CAGGTACGCTTGAACAGCTCGTCCATCTTCTGTGCATTTAAGACATGATTAAGCGATGCACGTGCCATCACTGCTGAAGGAGCTTCCTTAGCAAACCGCTCGAGTACTTCTTCAAACGCCATCGCATTTACTCCGTAAAGACTACACAACTTGAGGCCTCATACAATCTTACGGTGATAGTGACTAAAAAGGCAAAACGCAGTAAATTGCTAGCTTGAAAGCCGTCGGCTAACGCCTTCCGGCTGATAAATCACCTGTGAATCCGCGTTTTCAAGTTCATTCCTAAGCGGGACGCTCTCGCTAGCGTCCGGTTCGAGACTTAACCGGAGGCTAACGAGAGCGTCCCGCTTAGGAGTTTGAACTGAAGCTGGTCATTATCGTGGTATAGTCATATCAGCCGGAAGGCGTTAGCCTCCGGTTGTGTCTTGAACCGGAGGCTAACGCCTTCCGGCTGATAAGTCACCTGTAAATTAACGATTCAGGCGGATTCCTAAGCGGGACGCTCTCTAACGCGTTCCGGCTGATTAGTCACTTGCAAATTCGTGTTTTCAGTTGTTTCGAAAGTGAGACGACGTCCAAGCCAGGCGTTGACGATCATTGAGAAGTATCAGAGTTTTATATCTATAAGCATTCTATAATTGCTTTAACCTAATGCTCTTAAACTGAACCTGCGCTCCTTTTCCCGTATGCAGCTGAAGTCCCAGCACGCCCCTCGCGGCGGCTTTCGATGCATCCCTGTCGATAATCTCACTCATCAATGTCGAGTTCACGTAATATTGAATGTTGTTGCCTTTGGCGACCACGCGGTAGTAATTCCAGCCTTGACCGCTGATGCCAAATTTAAGTTTCTTCCCGTCAGCGATCGAATTGATGCTTTTGGTACCCGATGGATCGAAGGTTACAATTTCACCTAGATTGGCCAGGATTCCCCGACCACGCTCTTCGTACAGCGCTCCGGTGAAGTTCGCTTTGCCATCGACGTCCGCTTGGTAGCCGCCGAGTACAAACTGCTGTGCGTCAACGATCTTACTTCGAACCTGCAAACCCGAATTCCCTTCGCTGCTGACAGCGCATTCGTATTCGACTACGAAGTCCCCCAGTTCTGCACCGTCCCAAATCAGACAAGTGTTGGCTTTCAAATTATTATTGACGTCCAGTTTTCCAGTGATGCAACCATCACGGACAGACCAATAACGCGAGTCCCCTTTCCAGCCTGCAAGATCGATTCCGTTGAAGAGAGATTGCCAATCTGAATTAGCTGCATCAGCCGGCCGCGACTGGCTGGCTGCAGCATTTGTATTCACCGCGGTCAACTCGATGATAAAGTGCAGCTGAGCATCGGGTGGGATCGGACCACCAGATGTTCCTTTTGATCCATATCCCAGTGCCGGTGGAATGCTCAGCTCGATCATGCCGCCTTCGGAAATCAGCGGCACACCTTCAGACCAACCCTTGATGACG
Source organism: Planctomycetia bacterium (assembly GCA_031412515.1). Taxonomy (GTDB): domain Bacteria; phylum Planctomycetota; class Planctomycetia; order Pirellulales; family Pirellulaceae; genus Aureliella. Next base: position 1,462 of record JANODD010000172.1, read on the forward strand.
CTCGTTAGAGAAAACGGCATTGATTCTCCCTTGCGATAAGTACTATCAAAGATGGTTTGATCGTCCAGCCAACCTTTGTAATGGGCTACAACGTCGCTTTTTGCAGTTGGTTTCTTGCCATTGCCTTGACGCAAAATGCGGTACTTTAAGCCCGATGGCGTTTCAGTAAATTCTCGAGGTGCGATCGCATCCACTTTTCCAGGTGACAAACGTTCCTCCTTGTCGACCGGGCCGAGGGTCACATATTCGATCGACTTTGGCTGCATTCCGGGGCTAGGCAGCGATGTGCTCGCAATGCTCAACTTCACCGCTGTCGACTCTTTACCTCTCACGGTTACTTTTTCACCGTAGATCTCATTGCCCTGATTGAGCACTCGTAACTGATGAGTACCCGCGTCGATGCTCACTTCCGCTTTGTCTTTACCAGCGTTCCAAACGATTTCAAACTTCTGGCCGTCAACAAATACTTCCGCATCGGCTGGCATGTTCTCTACGACGATAGTGCCTTTAGGAGTCCGGAAGATGAATCCTGCAAGCTGCCAAGCGGAACCTAAAAAGATCAACATGCCAAGTCCAATCACCGTCGGCAAAAACCATCTTGGCGATCGCGGCTTGGCCTTCTTTCGAACCGGGCTAGGCTGAATCTGCGACGCTGTTCGTTTTTCCTTCAGCGAAGCCGCAAGCACTGCCAAACTCTGTTCCGGCTGCTCAGACTGAATGCTGGCATCCAGCGACAACTCGGATAGCGGCGATTCCACAGAGGTCTCTCGATCGGGTCCATTTAAATTATTGACCGTGTTGGTTACTGCCGCTGCACCAACTGATTTGTTTGCCGCCGATCGAGTTTGATTGACGAAAGGCAATAGCGCCTGGGCAACTTCCGATGGAGTTTGATAGCGCTTACGAAGATCTTTCGCAAGCATTTTGCCAACGACTGCCACTAACTCTGCAGGTACATCTGGACGAATCAAATTGATCGCTGTCGGTTCACGCTGCGCATGCAATACAAGAACGGCCCCATGCGTGCCGGTAAAGGGTGGCTTGCCGGCCAGCATGTAATACAACGTGCAACCGAGACTATAAATGTCGGCTCTTATATCTGCTTTGGCCGCGTTCATCGTTTGCTCGGGCGACATGTACTCAGGCGTGCCCAGCATCGTGCCGTCCTGAGTCAATCCAGCTCCCTTGGCCGCCTCTTCACTGGTCGCCTTGGCCAATCCAAAATCCAAGATTTTCAATTGCAACTGGCCGCCGGATTTGTAGACGATCACGTTCGAAGGCTTGATATCGCGATGCACCAAACCCTTTTCATGCGCATGTTCCAGTCCCGCAGCGATCTGCTTTGCAAACGAACAAGCCAAGCCGACGGGCAACGGTTTGTACTTGTGAGTATACTGCTGAAGATCGACGCCATGAACATACTCCATGGCAAACACCAACTGATTATCCAGCGGCAGAATGCTATACGATGTCACGATGTTCGTATGGCTTAGTTTTGATACGGCACGGATCTCACGCAAAAATCTTTCCTTGGCACCCTCGTGATTGAGCAAGCGTTCGTTGAGAACTTTTAAAACTTCCAACCGGTCCATCTGGATATTTTTTGCCAGGTAGACAACGCCCATTCCGCCACGACCAAGCTCTTTTGAGATCCTGTAGCCTGCGTAGTTTGCCAATTCCGCGGGAACTGAAGTCTCGTTGTTGGCAGCAACTTTCTTGACTGAAGTTGGCTGAACAATTTTCGCATTGACTGTTGACGGTGACTTTTCAGCAGAACGCTGCTGAACCTCTCGCAGTCGTTTGAGAAAACCATCGCCCGACTTAGCCGAAATTTTCTCAAGCAGATCGGGTCGAGACTCAATAAAGTTGGCAACCTTCTCTTCGACCGCGGGCTCAAGGGTGCCGTTCACGAACCCTTTCAGCAGAGCATCGTTGAATACCAAGATATTCGGGCGTTTCGGTTCCGACACGTTATCCACTCTGAAATCACGAATACTGGCATTCCGACAATGGAGTAATAGTCTACACTATTTTGCAATAAACAATTGCGAAACGCAATCGAAGAACAAACACAAAGTAATAGGCACTTTGCAAGCCTATTCTGTCATCGCAGGGTGAAAAAATTGACAATTCGTTGATGCAAGCCGTTTTTGGCGGGCGGAACAACCTTTATCTATCCACGATATTGTGCAAGTCAAAAGAGTCCAGTTCGACGATCGTGTCGTTTGCGGCGCCGTAGATTGTGAGTGCGAGATCGACTATTTCGTTCGGTTCAACTTCGAAATCTTGAGTGTTAATCAGCGTCTTATTGATGTAAATAAGGAGTTTCTGATGCCGGCGAACTAAGACTAGTTCGTTCCAAGACTCCAGTGGATTTATACCCGTCGGACTGTTGCGGCTCGGTGTTGTCGCTCGTTTAAAGTTATCTGACGCAAACAGTGACGCTTCAATGGTCACTAGGCCTTTACCATTGATCCAAATACCTGCACCTTTGCGTGGCCGTTTCGGTGTCAGGCTCACGCCCACGCTTCCATTCGCTACATTGCGAACGCGAAGTTTCGTCTTGCAGAATTGATTTTCCTTAAGCGTTGCAAAATTGAAGCCCCACAATCCGCCATTCGACTTGACGGTCAGCGCCCCATTCTCAACGTAGGGCTCATTCAAATTCTTAAAAGGACTCGGCGTGCTATAGTCCTCTCCACGAACATAGTTAACTTTCGCGCCTGCTACTAAAGTGTCAAAGTTGAGTGGTGCTGCGCTTGGAATAACAACACTTGAGCTTGCCGTTTCATTGCGAGCGATACGAAAGCCGCGATGGAAATTGCGATTAGTGGGTAGGCTTTCATCTCGGTCCGCGGATCTGCAATTCACGGCGTAGTTGAACCACCCTCCACCGCGAAATACTCGCGAGTTACCTGTAACGGGGCCTGTCGGATTGACCTGCGGACCTTGCTCATAGTTTGCATATCCATCCCAGCACCATTCACAAACGTTTCCATGCATCTGATGTATGCCGAACGCGTTGGGTGTGAAAAACTTAGCCTCAATTGGACTAGCGCGATTTAGACCTTTATCGGCGTTGTTGTAAGGGTAGAGACCATCGTAGTTGACTTGCGAGGTAGTGACATTTTCGCCAAAGCTGAACGGCCACACATTTGAGCCGCCTGATCGGCATGCGTATTCCCACTCGGCCTCCGTCGGAAGGCGGTAGCCAGTAGCACCGTGATTCCATTGAACGTTCGCGGAGATAATTGAATTTCCTTCTATTTTCTCATCGGTGATACCGTAAACAGTTTGCAGGCCATCTTTCTCGCTCAGCTTGTTGCAGAAAGAGATTGCATCGTACCAACTCACGTTCTCAACAGGCAAAAGATTGGAGTAGTTGAACTTGCTGGGATTGAATCCCATGACCTGCTTGAACTCAGCTTGACTGACTTCGTATTTGCCCAGATAGAATGGCTTTGAAATGGTTACTTGATGTTCGACTTCATCCGCTTGTCTACCAATTTCCTGTTTCGGCGAACCCATGGTAAAAGTACCTAATGGGACGAGAACGGATTCGAGTCCTGTCGTTGACGACTGACTCGAATAGAGTGTCGGCTTTGCGGTTGCATTCGCCGTTGACGAGACTGACTCCTGAATTTCAATCTTGCGGAAACGCACTTCTGTACCTGCGCCGAGCTGCTGCAATGCGATATGCCCGCGACTGTACAAGCGACGTTTATCTTCGATACTAACTGTGGTCCAGCCGTCGACTTTAATAACGATCGAGTTGTCTTTAGCGATAACTTCCAGCGTAAACCATTCTTCGGCTTTTACACGCGGCACCAGTACCTGACCATTAGGATCAATATGCATCAAGCTTCCAGTTTGCCAAGCCGCGAATTTATCCCCCTCGATGTTCGCTTCATAGCCGTTCCCGTAAAGCCGCCCTTGGCCAAAGTACTTAGTGCGAAAGCAAATCCCACTGTTTCCAGTCGCATTGATCTTGGCTTCGGCCCGAATGTGGAAATCAGTAAAGTCGTCGCGCTCAGTAAATAAATGGCTTTGATCGACACCTCGGCCAACAATTTCGCCTTGTTCTACTGTCCATTTTCCAGTGCTGTCAGGATGCTGCTTCCAACCAATCAAATTACGACCATTAAAGAGGGGCAGCCACGCAGAGCGATCGGCGGTGCTCGAACCAGGGAGCTCAATAACGCTTACTTTCACCACCGTCGAGTCGCCGCCTTTAACCGAGATTTTTTCACCATAAATCTCGTTACCTTGATTGAGCACACGTAGGTGATGAGTCCCAGCGAGGATGCTAACTTCAGCCTTGTCCTTACCAGCGTTCCACGTGATTTCAAATTTTTGGCCGTCTACCAAGACCTCGGCACCGGCGGGCAAGTTTTCTACAACAATGGTTCCGTTAGCCGTTCGGAACGTGAACGATGCAAGTTGCCAAAGCAGGCCGAGAACGATCAACGAACCCAGTCCAATTACTGTTGGAAGGAACCAGTTTGGCTTACGCGGTATGTCCTTCTTTCGAACAACAGTTGGCTGCATTTTCGGTGCAGATCGTTTCTCCTTCAGCGAAGCGGCCAGTGCAGCAAGATTCTGCTGCGGCTGAGCATCGTGATGGCTGGCTTCCAATGCCAACTCCGATAATGGTGCTTCTACTGAAGTCTCGCGATCGGGTCCATTTAAGTCATTGACCGTGTTCGTTAGTGCTGCTGCGCCGATGGATTTGCTAACCGCAGTGCGACTTTGATTGACGAATGGCGACAGTGCCTTGACAACTTCAGACGGCGTTTGATAACGCTTGCGAAAATCTTTCGCAAGCATTTTACCAACGACGGCGACCAGTTCCGCAGGTACATCCGGACGAACCAAGTTAATCGCCGTTGGCTCGCGCTGGGCATGCGCGATCAGCACCGCACCGTGCGTGCCAGTAAATGGCGGTTTGCCGGCAAGCATGTAATACAGCGTGCAGCCGAGACTATAAATATCCGCGCGTATGTCGGCCTTAGCGGCATTCAAAGTTTGCTCGGGTGACATGTACTCGGGCGTGCCCAGCATTGTGCCATCCTGAGTCAACCCAGCTCCTTTAGCCGCTTCTTCACTGGTCGCTTTCGCCAGACCGAAATCCAAGATCTTGAGTTGTAACTGTCCATCGGATTTGTAGACGATCACATTGGAAGGCTTAATATCGCGGTGAACTAAGCCTTTTTCATGTGCGTGTTGCAAGCCGGCAGCGATCTGCTTTGCAAAGGAACACGCCAGTCCTATAGGAAGCGGTTTGTACTTGTGCGTGCACTGCTGAAGATCAATGCCGTGAACATACTCCATCGCAAAGACCAACTGGTTCTCTAAAGGCAGAATGCTATACGAAGTCACGATGTTCGTGTGGCTCAGCTTTGATACTGCTCGTATCTCACGGAGAAATCTTTCTTTGGCTCCTTCGTGATTCAGCAGTCGTTCATTCAGTACTTTCAAAACCTCCAGTCGATCCATCTGGATGTTTTTGGCTAGATAGACAACACCCATTCCGCCGCGACCGAGTTCTTTGGAGATCTTGTAGCTTGCGTAGTTAGATAACTCCGCCGGAATGGATGTCTCGTTACTAGTTTCAACACGCTTATTCGATGCCGGTTCAACAAGCTCTGCCTTTACACTGACCTCGGGTCGTTCGGAAGATCGCTGCTGAACCTCGCGAAGTCGCTTAAGAAAACCATCGCCCGATTTAGCCGCAATTCTCTCAAGCAGATCAGGGCGAGACTCCAGAAAATTGGCAACCTTTTCTTCGACCGCAGGGTCTAAGTTGCCATGGATGAACCCTTTCAGCAGAGCATCATTCAATACTAAGCTATTCTGGCGTTGGGGTTCCGACACGATATCCACTCCGAACTTACAGACTGCTGCAGTCCTAAAACGTTTATTAATTTATTTGATATAGGTTGAAACTACTCGAAAGCCGATATCATTGTATCGATAGCTTGGTGGCTCGTGCGACCGGGCCCAAGAGCAACAACCGGAAACAAAACTAAAGCAACTACCACCCCGGCGAATTCGCTTTGATTTCACTGAAGAATCAACGTTCTTGGGGTCAGCTTGTGGTAATAAAGAATAATACCCATAGGTGTCCAAGCACCATTCCCAAGCATTCCCATGCATGTCATAGAGGCCGAAAGCGTTACTCCGAAAACCGCCAACGGGCGCCGTCGCTCCAAAGCCATCCAACCCTTGAATGGTTCTTCCAATCGTCGTAAATTCTGAAAAGGCAGATTCCGAAACATTCCCAAATTCGACGATCTTTTCTGGGTTATTTCCCATTGAAAATCGACTTTCCGTCCCAGCACGGCACGCGTATTCCCATTCAGCTTCGGTAGGTAGTCGGTACGTTTTCCACTCTTTTCCGCTCAGCCATTCGCAAAACTTGACCGCATCATTCCAGGAAACGTTTGTAACTGGGCTGTCTCCATTTTGACTAAAGCCGGTCTCTTTCCAATTGTATTTCACATCCTGTTTAAAGGCTTTTTTTGACTGATCGAATCCGTAACCACCAAGTCCATCACTTTCTGCCTCAGTAACGAAATTGGTTTCCTTTACAAACAATCCGAACTGGTCCACGGTAATTTCTTTTACTCCCAGATAGAATCCATTGGTTAATGTCACCGGGTGAGATGGTGCAATATCGGTTGAGTCTTTTGTCAAATTTGGAAAAGCCTGTTGCAGTGTTTCCAGCGATTCACCGTTACCCATAATAAACTCTCCCGGTGGAATCAAAGCCATCGACATGCCGACCGAGTTCGTTTGAATGACCGGTTTGCCAATAGACCTCGAATAGGCCAATTGATATTCCTTCGCTTCTGCAGTTGTATAAGGGAACTGTGGCGGGGCGAGTTGATTCCTGAGAATTGCGACAGCGCTTGTTGCAGACTTATCTGTACTTGGGAAACGGACTTCTTCTGCGTTCTGCTCTTTTGACTGGCTTGATGCGCTACCATTCAACCGCAGGATGTAGCACGTTCCATTGCCATTGATCGCGATCACATGACGACCATCTGGAGTAAAGCGAGCCCTTGAGACATCGCCATCTCTTGCATTACAACGAATTAACTTCACTTGCTGACCAGTCAAAACGTCCCAAATGCGGATAGTGTCATCTCGACTGCGAGTTAATGCCACGGAACCATCAAGATTGAAGTCGACATCTAAAACATCTGCTTGGTGTCCGACCAACTTCCGAACGGGTTGTGCGTCAGCAAGCGAGTGGATGACCACAGTGTTGCCATCCGTTGTGGCAACTTCGTCGCTGAACGGTCGAAACGCTGCTGCATAACGAGATTTGCCAAATTTTGGAAGTGCTAGTAGCAACTCTCCGCTTTGACAGTCCCAAACGTTGGCGAATCCATTTTGACCTGCGGTAACAACCTTGGTCGCATCCGGGCTAAAGCGGTTAGAGAAAATCACCGCGTTCTCTCCTCGGCGCAGCAAAAAAAGTTGCTTACCAGATTTTGTATCCCAGACTCGCGAGGTAGCATCGAAGGCGCACGTACAAATTCGATTGCCGTCCGCCGACACATCCAAGTCCATAACCCAATTATCGTGCTGGCCAAATTTACTTTGTTGCTGTCCCTTATCCCGATCCCAGATTTTTGCATGCCAGTTTCCGCCGGCAGTATAAACAGTCTGTCCATCCGTAGAGAATTCAACCGAAGTATCCCATTGCCCATTACCTTGAAGCGTTCTTGCAGAGGGCCGACCGGATAAATTCCAGAGTTGTGTTTTAAATGCGGTGCCAATGCATACAGCGACGGTGTTTCCATCGGGTGAAAGAGCGCTAGCGTATATCGGACCGGAATTAGGGTTTAGAATTCGACCGCCGTCATCGTACAAAGCAATCCAACGACTCTCCCAGCCTGTAACCCACTTGTCGCCAAGTGGGACAACGCCAACCGCTTTATGATGGGCGGTGCCTTTGTAGTCTTTTTTCCCCGAATCAAACTTCCACAAGGTGAACGATTTGATATCACCAATACCTAGTGATTTTGAATCGGTTGAGAAATGCAGAGCAGACAACGGCGGGAACACTGCCTTTTCTTGATTCGATTTTTTGTAATCATTGTTGATGTCAAACACCCCTATGTCACCCGATTCCAGACCTCCGGTGAGGAACAGGCCATTGGGGCTGAAATCGACCGCGCAGACGCGGCCTTCACCCAACTTAATTGTCTGTAACGTCTCCCCTGTTGCTGCGTTCATTACGGTGAGACTACCTGTTTGATCACCGACGGCAAAGATTGGCTTCGAGGGGTGTCCCGCAATGCTTGAAGGCACTGAAGTAGCTTGGACTTTCGTTATGCAATAGCCTATCTTTGCGTTCCAAATGCACACTTCGGAATCTGAGCTTATTGAAAAAACGGTTTTCTCATCCGACGAGAAAACGGCAGCGACCACAGCTGCCTTATGCCCGTCAAATGTTTGCAATAGCTTTCCTGTTGCAGTTTCCCAGTGCCTAATTTTGCGATCTGTTCCACACGCCAGAAAAGTTGTACCGCTAGGATTTAACTTCAAATGATTTAGTTTAGCTGTGCAAGCGCTAACCTGTCTTTGCAAAATACCGTTGGTTGGATTCCAGATGGAGACAATACCCTCGCGACTTCCCGATATCACGGATGCTGCATTCGGGGATGCATCCAGGGCAAAGATGTCTTCATCAGTTTTCCATTGTGAGTTGCCGATTATCGCCACCAATTCGTCCGGCATTTCCTTGCCATTGACTCCTCTGGCGGCAGCGAGTTCCTCAAGTGGGATTGAGTCTCTATCAAGTAAATCGACAGGCCACCTTGCGAGCTGGAGTTGTCGAACCAGTGTTTTCCCCGCCTCCGTTTTATCCGCAAGTTTCGCCTGGTGATACATTTCGGATCGAAGTTTCGCTGCTTCTGTCGATTTTACATCGAGCAAGGCAGGTGGCAGCTCAACTTGTGCGAGTTTATCTTCTCTACCGATTGAAATAACATTCGACGTTGGAGGTGCAATACTCAATCTGATGATCGAATTATTTCCGCCTCTCACGGCTACTTTGTCAGCGAATATCTCATTGCCCTTGTTAACGACCACTAAACGATGAGAACCGGCGTCAATGCTGACTTCAGCCCTATCTTTCCCTGCGTTCCAGGCGATTTCGACTTTCTGACCGTCTACCAAGACCTCCGCATCGGCTGGCATGTTCTCCACGACGATGGTTCCGTTTGGAGTTCGGAACGTTAACGATGCAAGTTGCCAAAACGAGCCCAGAACGATCAGTGCACCAAGCGCGATCACCGTCGGAAGGAACCAATTGGGTTTGCGCGGCTTGGCTTTCTCTTGAACTATACTGGGCTGCTTTTTCGGCGCGGATCGTTTTTCCTTCAGCGATGCTGCCAACGCTACGAGATTTTCTTGCGGCGCCGCAGCATGATGGCTGGCTTCAAGCGATAGCTCGGATAGCGGCGCTTCGACCGAAGTCTCTCGATCGGGTCCGTTTAAGTCATTGACCGTGTTGGTAACTGCTGCTTCGCCGATTGATTGTCCGATGGCGGGCCGCGTTTGGTTGACGAAAGGCGAAAGCGCCCTGACAACCTCCGACGGCGTCTGGTATCGCTTACGAAGATCTTTCGCAAGCATCTTACCCACGACAGCTACCAACTCGGCGGGAATCTCAGGCCGAACCAAATTAAGCGCCGTCGGCTCACGCTGCGAATGAGCCAACAACACAGCCCCGTGTGTGCCTGTAAATGGTGGCTTGCCGGTCAGCATGTAATACAGCGTGCAGCCGAGACTATAAATGTCCGCGCGTATGTCGGCCTTGGCGGCATTCAATGTTTGCTCGGGTGACATGTATTCTGGCGTGCCCAGCATCGTGCCATCTTGCGTCAACCCAGCTCCCTTGGCCGCTTCTTCACTGGTCGCTTTCGCTAGACCGAAATCCAAGATCTTCAATTGCAATTGGCCATCGGATTTGTAGACGATCACGTTCGAAGGCTTGATATCGCGATGCACTAAGCCCTTTTCATGCGCGTGCTGCAATCCAGCAGCGATCTGCTTAGCAAAGGAACAAGCCAGTCCGATCGTCAGCGGTTTGTACTTGTGCGTGTACTGCTGAAGATCGATGCCGTGGACATACTCCATCGCAAAGACCAACTGTGTGTCCAGCGGCAGGATGCTATACGAGGTCACGATGTTCGTATGGCTCAGCTTTGATACTGCCCGGATCTCACGCAGGAATCGTTCCTTGGCACCCTTGTGATTGAGCAAGCGTTCGTTGAGAACTTTTAGAACTTCCAAGCGGTCCATCTGGATATTCTTTGCCAGATAAACCACACCCATTCCGCCGCGACCGAGCTCTTTGGAGATCTTGTAACTTGCGTAGTTAGCTAACTCCGCCGGAATGGATGTCTCGTTAATAGTTTCAACACGCTTATTCGATGCCGGCTCAACAAGCTCTGCCTTTACACTGACCTCGGGTCGTTCGGAAGATCGCTGCTGAACCTCGCGAAGTCGCTTAAGAAAACCATCGCCCGATTTTGAAGAAATTCTCTCAAGCAGGTCAGGTCGAGATTCAAGAAAGTCGGCAACCTTCGCTTCGACCGCAGGTTCGAGCGTACCATTGATGAACCCCTTCAGCAGAGCATCATTGAACACCAAGCTGTTCGGGCGTTTAGGTTCAGGCAAGAGATTCACTCCGCACTTACGGATATTAGCATTCCCACAATGGCGTAACCGCCGACACTATTCTGCAATTAGATACTCCGCCTTGCAATCGATGAAGTAACGCCTCAGTATAGGCATTTTGCACGCGAATCCTGTCATGCCTCCAGTAGAATTCGCTCGGTATTTGTATGAATTTGTACGGGGCCTCGGAAATTACGAGAGCGGTTGCCGAAACAGAGTCCGGCATTGACGAACTGACCCAATCAGTTTCGAACACGTCGCCATACTGCACTAATGGGTCATCGCATACGTAATGATATTGATTCCGAAAGGATAGGAGACTCTAGTCGAGTACTTTTGAAAGTACTCGATGTCTTGTCCTTCACGTTCCCAACCATCGGCGACATCATTGTTATGACAGAACAAAGCCATCAGCCGTTGGCCGTCATCAAAGTAGCCCCAGAAATGCGGCGAAGTGTCTCCTCCTGTGAATGCCCCATGCCAATCTTCGTAGTCCAGGCCACGTGACCACGCTCGGATACTGGGGACTTGCGGCAGCTCTTTCAAATCATAGACAATATGAAATATCTCGT
>JANODD010000173.1:0-13379 GCA_031412515.1 Planctomycetia bacterium
GTTCTTGGGGGGGCCCCGCCGTGTTGCTTCTATGGGGGGGCCGATTTGGAGGGGCCCCCCCCCCTTCCACTACTCTGGGGTTGCCACCCCAATTCGGCAGCATCGCGTGGTGGAATAAACTGCCTAAACCACGCAAAACGAATTGCATCAGTGAACTAGTCATAGTTTACACAGTTGTGGTTTCGAATGCCCTGCTTCGTGACGATAAAAGAAATCTGCGCTCGCGGCTCCACTTTTTGAAGGAATACTAGCATGCTTGATGAAGATCGTGATAACAATCCGTATCTGCAGCAAGAAGTGCTCACCGCGTCACCGGTACGATTACGATGGATGCTGATTTCCCATGCCAAGGATCTTTGCGAAGGTGTTGAATCACTTTGGAGCAAAGGTGAAAATGCGCTCGGCGATCAATGGTTGCTGCGCGTTCGCGACATTCTTGGTGAGTTGCTCTCGGGCGTCACCAGCGCCAATCCCGCTAGCAGTCAAGTTTCAGATTTCTACCTCTTCTTGCTGAAAACGCTCTCGGAGGCTGAGAGGTCTCGAGATCTCAAGCAACTCGGTAAACTGAAAGAGCTGCTAGCCTACGAAGCCGACACTTGGCAACTGCTGCTAAATAAAAGCACGTCCGAAGCGAACGAAGCACCAGCGCCACTGACAACCCCGCTTCGCACCCATCTCCCAGCTCCCACAAGTTTGAACTACAGCGATTTGGACGATTACTCACCGGGCAGTTCGTTTAGCTTAGATATGTAAGTCCAGAAACGTCTTGTTCGCCTGAATCTGTTAGACTGGAGTACAGGTCGTTTAACGACAGTGGCGCTTGTCGTGGAGCTACACTAAACCAAAAGACGTCTAGACGTAAAGGCGCTTAGTTGCCGCTTGGCGACACTTTGGATGCCGCCCTGCAATACATGGTGCACTTTGACGGAATTGGCAATTGAAGCCCGTCGGCTTTCTAAAATCTATCGCTCAGTCGGCGCGCTCGTCGAGTGCGACTTGACAATTGAAAAAGGTAAAGTGTTCGGCTTGTTAGGTCCCAACGGAGCTGGCAAAACAACCCTGCTTCGGACCCTGCTCGGATTCCTTCGCCCGACCAGCGGACAAGCAACGCTAATGGACTTTGACTGTGCCACGCAAAGCGTCGAAGTTCGAAAGCAGGTCTCTTACTTGCCCGGCGAAGCGAGACTCTACCGTGCCATGCGTGGTCGCGATGTTGTCGATCTATTTAGCGGCCTTCAACATCACGGATCGCTTCGCAATTCCTTGGCAATCGCCAATCGCTTGGAACTGGATCTGTCACGACGGGTTATGTTTATGTCGACAGGCATGCGCCAGAAGCTTGCCATTTCTATCGTCCTTGGATCCAACGCGCCGGTTGTGATTCTCGACGAGCCTACGGCAAACTTAGACCCAACTGTTCGAAGCGAAGTAGTGCGGCTGATCGGCGAGATTCATAACGGCGAGCGAACTATTCTCCTTTCATCACACATCTTCAGCGATATCGAAGGCACCTGCGATGAAGTTGCCATTCTCAAGCAGGGACGCGTTGTCGGTACAGCAGATTTGCATCAACTGCGTCAAATTCACATCGTTCGCGGGCGACTTTCATCGGTAACGACCATAGATCCCTCCGAATTGGAAATGCTGAGCTTTGTCGAGTTTTCACGATTCAGTGGCACACAAGTTGAATTGCAACTCAGCGGCTCGCCGGGAGAATGGCTCAGCTGGTTAGCAACAACTGGTCTTGAAGACATGACGATTGATAACGCAGGCGTGCGTGCGCTCTACGAACGCTACCATGCCCCCAGCCAATTACCGTCCTCACCATTGATGATTGAATCGCCGACATGATCCGTTTGTTACTAAAAAAATACATCAATGAATCGCTGCTGTTATGGTCCGCTTGCGCCGCCATGCTGGTCCTATTTTGCTGGGTCAGAGTCTGGATTGTTTGCCAGTTCGAATTACAGCGTTTCGAAGTCTTCTTAGAGCAGCTAAAACCGTTCGAAAAATTTTCGCCGGTTCCACTTTCGCAACTGCTGACTTACGCCGGCAGCGTTGCCATGACCTTTGACGAGCCAGTTTTGATCTTATGCGTGTTGGTATGGTCGATCGCTCGTGGTTCCGATGTAGTCAGCGGCGAAATCAATCGCGGGACTTTAGAGTTGCTCCTTTCGCTCCCGATCGGTCGTGTGCGTTTAATGAGCCTCCATGCCGTAGTCTGCATTGCAGGGCTTCTCGGACTATGCGGTTGCATATGGCTGGGGTTATTTCTCGGCATCCAGACCAACTCGGTCAAAGAGACGATTACGCCCAAGATTGAACTTTCGATTCCGTTTGTGCCTCTTAAAATTCCAGTGCAAGTTGGAAGTACCGAAACAGTCCATGTGCCTCTGCGTGACCGCGTTGATTCGAATTTATTCCTGCCCGCAATTTTCAATTTATTCGGTCTCGGATTTGTGATGCTTTCGTTCAGCGTCATGTGCAGCGCCTTCGATCGCTTTCGCTGGCGAACCGTCGGAATAGTGGTCAGTATGTATGTCATTCAACTACTGCTTTATCTGCTGAGCAAATCGTCCGCGTCGACTGGTTTCTGTGCCGCGTTAACCTTCTTCAGTTGTTACCAACCCGACGCCATTGTGCAGTTGCAGAGAGTCGAGCCAGGTTCAGGCTGGGCCCTACTAAGTGGAGCGAACGTCTTACCTCTAGGACTTGGCCCGCTCGGGATCACCGGCGTCCTACTCGTCATCGGCTCAGTTTTTTACACGGTAGCCTACGTTACCTTCAGTCGCCGCGACCTACCGGCTCCTCTGTAGTCCACAGTCGCTCGCTGCGTCTATAATTCCAAATCGACGTTGGAGTCATTGCTTTTTCTAGCCACCAATTCCGAATCGAGCTCGAAAATAACGCAATATCTAGTACGCCACAAGCTGCGGTTGATGTAGATTGCTATCCGTGTTTTTTTGAGACTAATTAAACTCGTCGTTAATCGAGATCGAAGACGATGGCAAAGCGAATATCGACGAAGAAAATTGGATCCAGTAAAACCAATCGAAGGCCGAAGTATCAGGTTTTTGTTAGCCATGCGACTGCCGATAAGTGGATCGCTACGATCTTTTGCGAGAAGATTGATGCTACTGGGGCGACTTCTTTTCGCGACGATAGGGACATTGACGGTGGTGATAGCATTCCGCAATCGATCCGTACTGAAATCCAAGTGTCGCGTGAATTAGTAGTTTTACTCACGCCAAATTCGATCGAACGACCTTGGGTTTTGCTTGAGGTTGGGGCTGCGTGGGGGCGAAGAAAGGACTATCGGATCGTTCCAGTTCTTTGCCATGTCTCTTTTGACGCGATTCCGGATATAATTGAAGGGAAGAAGGCGTTTCACATAAACGACTTTGACAAGTAGCTAGTCGAACTGAAATGTCGGGTGAAAAAATGACGGCTACTGTAACACCGACTTTCGACGTATTCATCTCATCCAGCTCTCCCGACAGGGAGTTTGCAGCGGATGTCTCAGAACGGCTAAAAGCGGAAGGCCTTCAACCTTTTCACGATGCAAGCGTTCCGCTAGGACAAGAGATTAGCGAAGCTATTTGGGACGCACTGGCGGAATGCCATGCATTTATTGTGATCGTGTCACCCGAATCTACGCCCGATGCAATGGGGATGGTTGAGTTGGGTGCCGCGATGGCTTGGAACAAGCCAGTTTTTGTTTTACTGAACGGTCCAGCATCCTCTCGGATTCCAAAAGCTCTTGAAGGCTACCGAGTGTATCCCAGCAATCGTCTCGATGAGGTTTTGAGCCAAATTCGGCGCAACCTCGAACCAATAAGCGAAGATGAGCGTGACGTGCTGACGGATGCTTATCGTGAACTCAGCGTACCGACAGATCGCCTCAGTCAGTCGCCCAGGAAACTACAACAACTTGTAGAGACATTCAACCTGAAGACAAAGAAACAACTTTCTGGTACCCGCTTGCTCACTGAGTTGATCCGTATGCGAAAACAAGCAAAGCTCCCACTCGTAAGCGAAAAACGCCGCAGAACAAAGCCGTAAGTTACATAGTTTTACGCGGCTACTTGCAGTTGGCTTGGATACAACTACAAAACCAGTCAAAGATAAGTAGGTCCTATAGCCTGTGCTTCTTTAAAAATGCTCCAACAATCGCGTTGACGCCGAATTGCGCATTCCAGCCATGGCCAGCTCCTTCGATTAACTTGAAGTCCACCGGATGACCTTCGCGTTCAATAACGTCCAACGCAGCTTTTACACTAGCGGGCGGGACTTGCGTATCAACGGATCCGACAATTAGTAATGGCCGAGACTGCTGTCCAAGGTCCAAGCGCCACTGACCTAAGACTGACTTTTGAAAAAATGCGCCGTGAAGGTGACATCAGCAAACTCTCCTTGAGCCTGAGGCGCTAGCCGATTTTTTGTTGTGGCTAAGGCCTAAGGAGCTAAGCTAGTTTTTTTGCGGAATAATCGGCTAGCGCCTTCAGGCTCAACCCACAGTCGGACATCAAGCATATCCCACTTAAAAACACTTCTCAGTCTTTTGCCAGTTTCAACAGTCCACCGACTGTACGTACAAAGATGGCGTTATTGTGAACAGCAGGTGATCCGAGAACTTCTTCGCCGAGTTCACTGGTCGCGACCACTTCGCCGCTGGTGTCACTCAGCTGAATGGTAAACACTTTGCCATTCATCGCGATTGCATACAAATGTTGACCAGCCACAACAGGAGTCGACCAGAACTGGCCAGCATCTGGCAATCGTGCTTGCCACTTCATTTCACCTTTATCATCGCAGCAGACCAGCACAGTGCGATTCAATCCAAGCACGCCGATGTCAGTCACCAACAGTGAACTAGAATTTGGATTAATACGCGTCGTTTCCCAGATCAACTTTGGAGTTTCCGTTGCAGTCGTGAACTCATAAGTCTTCGTACCGCCGGCCGGAACGTGCAGTTTCCCGCGCGTGAAAACAGCCGTTGCAATCGAGGAACAAGCCACATCCAGTTTCCAAAGTTCTTTCCCAGTTGCTGGATTGATACCCGTCAAGTTCTCCGGGCCATGGAGCACAACGGCTTTAGTTCCGTCGGCAGCTTCCACCAAACTCGGCGATGACCAGTTGGCTTTGTTGGGCCTTGGAATCTCCCACTTCGTCTCACCCGTAATCGCGTTGATACCTGCCGCAAACGAATCCGCTTGGCAATCGATCATGACGATCACTGTGTTATCAACCACCAGCGGCGAAGAACTCATCCCGACGTCATTGCCCGCTTGCGGATGATCATACGACAAGCCGCGATACCATTGCAGATTGCCATCCAGATCATAGCAAACCAGATCGTTGGAGCTAAAAAAGGCGAAGACACGCTGGCCGTCAGTGCAAGGAGTCGGCGCTGCATTGGCGCTCGTCGGATGGCAGTAAGGGCGACCGGTCGCTTTGCTGGTACGTTCCCAAACGACTTTGCCACTGTTTGCGTCAACGGCTGCAACGTGCAACCAACGACCTTCCATTCCTGAGCTACTGGTGGTGAACACTTTGTCACCGACAACAATCGGCCCACTGACTGAACGGCCTTCGAGCGGCGTGCGCCACGCGATGTTCTTTTTTGTTTTGCCTTCCCCAGCCGGAACAAACTCCAGCGGCACCGTAGCTTCTATTGCCACGCCATTTCCTTTTGGACCAAGGAAACCAGGCCAATCAGCTTGAATTGCTGTTGCACATAAATGGGTGGCCAGTGCCGCCAAAGCAACACGGGATGTAATACTTGAAAAGTTAAACATATAAAACCTTATTATAATGTGTTAGTCGTTTGACTTAATCGCAATTGTTTGTCGTTTTGTTCCCCTGCCAGCTTGCCTGGCAGGAAACATAGTTTGGTGAGCTAGAAGTGCCCCCGTCCGCGACGGCAATTTAACTTGTGCCCGCCGCAATAGCGGCGGGCACAAGTTAAATTGGATCAAGGACAAGTACTTCACCTAGCTTACCCAACGTATTCACCCGCGAGCCAAGCTCGCGGGGGCCTCACTTGTTGGTCTCTAATTAGCCGCAGGAATCGCCAATCCAGACGCGTCCGCAAAACGAAGTTGGAACTTCCAGTCCTGCGCCCACTGCTCGGTTTGGTCGTTCTGACAAACTTTGACAAGTATGGTGTTCTTACCCGCTTTGAGTTTTACTGGGGCGGTGTATTGATCGATTTGTGTACCAGCATGGTAGACATCGTTGCTCATCACTTGTGTCCCATTGACCCAGACCTTATTAGCGTTGATGCAACCTAAGCGAACTTCACATTCCAACGGCTGGTTGACTTTGAATTCAGCATACGCGTATGCAACAGCTCCCTTTTCGTTCTTAAAAACGGGATTCAAATTAACGGCACCGTCCGGCTCTTTAGTTTCAACCGCTTGCCAAGACGCTTTGTCGCCTTTGCCATCGTACTCGGCTTTCGGATCGATCGATTGCGTTGCCAGGTAGGCTTTTTCAGGTGCATAAGCAGTGTTGAAGCCGACTTTATTTCGGTTATCAAATGAAGCAATCACTTGCCAGTTTTTGACAAACCCAAAGTGATTGAGCAAGTCGACTGTTTCACCGAGTTCCTTCATTGAACCGGCAATCTGCTGAACTTGTTCAGGCAATCGCGCGGACTTAAGCAACTTTGAGTAAGACTCAATCAACTTCGCTGGCTCGGCTCCCCCTTCTTTCAAACCTTTCACTTCCGATTGAGCCAGCTTGACCGCTTCATAACGCAGTTCAAGCGACGGGTCGTCAAGCATCGTCTGCAGCATCGCGTCGCGTTTCTTCGCGTCGCCTCGAGTCAACTCAGTGAACGCCCAGTAACGAGCGGCCGCGTCGAGCTGTTTGTTGTCGATGATAGCCTGCAACTGAGCCGCACCGTTTTGCGGATTGCGAGCGAGTACTGTTTGAGCGGCTCCTAATAGCAAGTTCTTTTGAACTGGATCGGCGCCGGCCATCGCTTCAACGACTTCGATCAACTTGACGGACGGATCCGACTGCAGTTGTTTTAGCAAGTTTGCACGCTGCCCGACCGAAGCAGTCCGCAGTTCATTCAACCCTTTGGCTTTGGGCGGTTGAGCAGAGGCGAAAGAAACGAGCATCACGCCAACCGTCACGCTAAAAAAACAACTCATTCGACGCATTCGTTTTCTCCGTTGCTTTTGATGATCCAAGTCGTAGCCTAGGCTTCCAGCCTGGGGTTAATTTCGCTTCATTCTAGGCAAGAAGCCTAGCTAGCTACGTTTTAGCGTCCATTATGGTCGACGAAAACGTATCGTGAAACTACCGAACAAGGCTCTTAAGAAAGTCGGTTGATCGGCAGGTAGTTGTGAACTTTAAACGGCACCAGAACATTTCCTGTCCCCAGGATCTTCCAGTCAGGCCCCCCCAGGATCTTACCCCGAATACCCGTTGACGGTCTTTCTTGCGATTCAACACCAAATGTAGTTGACAATTGACCCCGAAAAGGTATAACCACCGCCCCAGTAAGTCGCCATACGTCAGGGTCGACACGGATTATTGACCATTTTGAAAGGTATTCTTGGACGTTCAGAGTTCAACGTTCCAGGCTGTTTAGGGGTGCTTTGCTTTTTGCATCAACTCTGGCGTTTTTTGCGTCATCACAACAGATGGCCTATGGCCAAGTAACGGTAACTACGTTCGCGACGCGAAATTCGACTGTGGTTGGAACAATGAAATACTACAAATACGGGATCACGGGTTCGTACACAGAACAAAGAATAGTCGCAACCCGGTATAATTCCACGACTGGTAGTTATGAGCCAGTATACGAAACCGTCACGATACCCACCTATGGTCCTGTCGAGGCTGGTTCTGTTACAAAAACTGCGACCGCTAAAACTTCTACGTACTGGTATGATCCAGATGGTTCCGGTCCAATGGCACCGCAGCAAACCATTATCTACACCGGGCATGAAGCTACGTTCCCGAGTCCGAATGAAGGCGATTGGATTGGTGGCGTATCTTGGACTATTAGCTCAGAAGCTTGAAACCCTGCAAGGCCTCCGCGGCAGGCTTTTTGTCTTTGAGTGTTGCTGCGAGATCATTTGATTTGGGGGGACGTGGATGGAGCAAGAAATCCTTCGGCAAAGGAACTCTTTACTTCGTCCACTTCCAACGCTAGAGTTAATCAAAGTTGCTTTCGATAGGTCGTTTCGCCACAAAGCGAGAAGCGTTCTGTGTTTGTTTCTTTATCGCTTTGGGAAATCTTGAGGTAAGGTCATGACTTTTCGGAGGAGAGGTCTATCGTTGCTGGAGGTTGTGTGCGTCATTTCAATCATCGTGGTATTGCTCGGCCTCCTCCTTCCCGCAGTAAACAGTGCTAGAGAAACTGCTAGACGCATATCCTGTCAAAACAACGTACGCCAAATAGCGTTGGCTACTACAAACTATCACTCGGCGCACCGAATCCTCCCTCCCAGGAGATACTCTTTTAGCGATCTGCTTCCATATCTCGAAGAGAACATTCAACGCAAGAGTACACCGGAAGTCTATGTGTGCCCGTCAGATGAAATCCTTGATCGATCTCTCGGTGAAATAAGCTATCGCATGAACGAGGGGTTCGCGTTTCAGTTGTATGGCGAAAATGGTATTGTCTCGCATCCGTACAAGCAAGGATGGATTAGCTACAAGGACATAGCGGATGGCCTTTCAAACACGGCATTGCTGTCAGAGAAGCTCGTTGTACGTTGGGCGGAAAGCTCCGTAGAAGCTCGAAGCAAGCCGATGCGGTACTTCTTTAAGCGATCTCTGAGTCGCAACCCAGAATCTTTGTCGGGTTTCAATCAACTTGTAGACCAGAGTCGCAATGCTGACGACTCTGGATTTCCAAATTTCTCTTGGGGTGAAACAACAAACTTGCGCCAAGAGTTTGGCTATAACCACAATCTTCCTCCGGGATGGATTTCATGGCATTTCCCAAATTCCAGCGGTGCGTTGATTGAACCTAGGAATTCGTTCGTGAGCGCGACAAGCAATCATTTTGCAACAGTCAATTTTGCGTACGCTGACGCAAGTGTTCATACGGTTACTAATCAAGTTGATCGTAGAATTTGGGGAAACATAGGAACTCGAAATGGAAGCGAATCAGACCATGAGCTGGATTGAGATTGCACGTTTTTTTTCAAAGTCGATCACTGTCGCCATTGTGTCAATTGCTATTGTTTGTGGTTGCGAAACCAAGAAAAGCGATAGTATATCAACCCTGCCTGCTGGAGCTGCAAATCAGCTTATTGCAAATGAATGGCTTATCAACGGCAAAAATGCGTTTGGCAGGCTTGCTGCAACTCAGCCTTTGACTGTGGAGATGCTTCTAGGCGAAGATTCATCACTTACTGAACAAGAGCGGAAAAGACTTCACATCATACTTTACAAGCAAGGAATACAGTTTCCGTTTCTAGGATTTGCTGCAACGGAAATACCTGTTCGAAATCGGACGGAAAAACGGGGGAAGTGGTACGGAGCAAAATTCAATGATATCCCGCCGGGCAATTACTTGATTCAAGCTGCTCTCCATAATCCTAGGGTCGGAAGTGATGGAACGGAGCAAATTGTTATCGAGCCGCTGCTTTCTTCCAACCTAACGATTAAGTAGCTCAATCATGCGTTCCCGGATGATCGTTTTCGATTGAGAGAATCTGCGAACATGTCTTGTTCCAATACTATATTCTTGTGCACTTTTCTGACCCGTCACGAAGTGAGGAAAGATTTTAACACATGTGTGCGTGGCGAGCCTGTGGCGAGTTCCGCGTAACCCGTTGTATCGACGGCAACTGTTTCGCGGTGAGCGGTCCGGCCACCATCAAGTTTTACCTATTCGAATTGCAACATCCTTGACGTCGAACTAGTTTTCGAAGTCTAAACAACTGCCGTCGCTTCGCGACTCGCGACCTCTACGACGCCTACACCTGGGACTTGCGTCCCAGGCTTTCGACTGTCATCGCGTTGCGATTCTAATCCAGGAACGCCAGGGTTCAGCGAGCCCGAGCGATTAACGCGACACAAGTCAAAACGGTTGATCGAGCGTTTCGTCTGCAACGCGATGCAGAAGGTGCCAAATGCCGCAAAAACTCTTAGAGCAAATTTTGCAACAAGCTGGGTACCTCGCTTCATCTTGGTTGTGTCCTAATCCGATTACGTAATTCTAACGCCGGATTAACTGCCTTAGCGACTGAGTGTGAAGATAACGCTTATTAGCGTTAAGTCAAGAAATTCCCGTGTGGGATAACGTGATCGAGGGATTCAGAGAGGGGTGAGGGAATCCATTTAAGCAGACGTGGTATCGACCGTCCGCCATCTGAAAATGTCATTGTTGAAAAGTTCTAATGGCCCGACAGCTTCACTAAAAATTCATACGTATCAGGTGACCCAACAATGACCAACCCACTTTTTACACAAGCTGGACGAACACACCTGGGAGCATTTTACAAGGACTCGCTTCTCAAGGACGTGGTTCCATTCTGGCTTCGTCACGGATATGATCGCGAATTCGGCGGCATTCTTACCGCTCTTGATCGCGATGGCACCTTGATTGACACCGACAAGTCGATTTGGTTTCAGGGGCGCGGCGCCTGGATGTTTTCGACACTCTATAACACTGTAGAGCAAAACAACGATTGGCTGCATGTTGCTCAAAGTGGAATCGACTTTTTGCGACGGTTAGGCTCGGACACAAACAAGAAGCTCTACTTTACCGTCACGCGTGAGGGAATGCCGTTGCGGATGCGGCGATACGTCTACAGCGAGGCTTTCGCTTCAATCGCAAATGCCGCATTCGCACGAGCCACTGGAGATTCTCAAGCTGCCGATGACGCTGTCGCATTCTTTGAAACTTTCTTGAGCTACTCATTCGAGCCAGACCGAATGCTGCCGAAGTTTGATACGCAAACTCGGCCATTGATAGGCATCGGACCCTTGATGATATGCATTGCTTCGGCTCAAGAACTCCGCGAAAACCTCTGCGATGTTACGCTGAAAGGACTGACCTTCACGGCTTGGATCGACTGGTCGATCGAGCGAATCGAAAAATACTTCGTAAAATCCGATCACGAGGCGGTTATGGAAGTGGTTGGTCCAAATGGCGAGATTATCGATCATTTTGATGGGCGACAATTGAACCCGGGACACGCCATTGAATGCGCCTGGTTTATTATGCACGAAGCGAAACTGCGGAACGATCACCGCCTCACTAAGCTTGGGTTGATGATGCTCGACTGGATGTGGAAGCGAGGTTGGGATGAAGAATTCGGTGGCCTTTTCTACTTTCGCGATCTGAAGAATTTGCCAGTACAAGAATATTGGCACGACATGAAATTCTGGTGGCCTCATTGCGAAGCCATCATCGCGACTCTGCTCGCATACGATTTAACCGGTGACACCAAGTATGCTCAGTGGCACCAGCAAGTTCATCGGTGGAGTTTCGAACATTTTGCGGATCCTGAGTTTGGAGAATGGTTCGGATACCTTCATCGCGATGGCCGAATATCAACGCAGCTTAAGGGGAACATGTGGAAAGGACCGTTCCACTTGCCTCGAATGTTGTGGTACTGTTCGCAACTGCTTGAGGCGAATTCACTAATATGATATCGATGCCATTTGAGAAGTTGTTGTTTGAGAAGTACATTACTTAGTACTAATCAGGGAATGGAGTTTTCGAAGCCAGTGTCAGTCGCGACGCTACTTTTGCGGAGCAAAAGGCGACAATGCTGGACGTTCCAGCGGCGGTCACACAAGATCAATAACGTAGTTTATACCCGGGGAGTTAATTCGTCGGCGACACGCGTTGAGGAATATTATCGCCAGCGGTGCCGATGCGATTGATTGCATTTAACATGGCAAGCAATGTAGCTTCTACCGTGTCCGTCGATACACCGACACCTTTGAACGTGTGACCTTTGTATTCAATCTCGAGCTGCACGTCGCCCAGCGCATCGCGGCCCAAGCTGGCGCTGCGAACTCGATAATCGATGCAAACCACTTTCAAGCCCGTGATGCTCTCGACGGCCCAAAAGGCAGCGTCGATCGGACCGTCACCTTGCTCGACTTCTTGCGAATACTCTTGGCCATCGTGCTTGAGCGTCAATGCAACTTTCGGTGCATGACCAGTTCCGCTGCTGACTTCAAATCGGACCAGTGACCAGGCTTCTGCAATCTGGCCCGAGATCTCTTGTTGAATTAGAGCCACAATGTCGCCGTCGTAAATCTCTTTCTTCTTGTCAGCCAGAACTTTAAATTTATCGAAGACTTGCTGCAACTGCTCTGCGGTAATGTTGAAGCCAAGTGCCCGAGCGCGATCCGCCAGTGCAGCCCGACCGCTGTGTTTACCCAGCACTAAGTCCGTCTTGGCAAAACCTACATCCTCAGGCCGCATGATCTCGTAGGTACTGCGTTCTTTGAGCATCCCGTCTTGATGAATCCCCGCTTCGTGCGCTAACGCATTGCGACCCACGATGGCCTTATTGCGTTGCACTTCCAATCCAGTGATTTTGCTAATCAAACGACTGGTAGGAACCAAGCGCTCGGTCTTAATACCGGTTGTACACTTGAAAAGGTCGGCGCGTGTCTGCATCGCCATCACGATTTCTTCTAAGGCACAATTCCCAGCTCGCTCTCCGATTCCGTTGATCGTGCATTCGATCTGTCTACAGCCCGCGGACACGGCAGCCAGTGAATTGGCGACTGCTAACCCCAAGTCATCGTGACAGTGAGTACTCAAAACGGCTTTGTCGATATTCGGAACACGGTTCAGCAGCAATTGGATTCGGTCGAACATCTCCTGCGGCGTTGTGTAACCGACTGTGTCAGGAATGTTGATCGTGGTCGCTCCGGCATCGATGGCGGCTTCGACCACGCGGCAAAGAAAATCATGCTCAGTTCGCGCCGCGTCTTCAGGTGAAAATTCGACGTCATCGCAGAAGCTTGCCGCTAACTTCACTCCAGCGATTGCTCGAGCGATGATTTCATCTTGGTTCATGCGCAGTTTGAATTCGCGATGAATCGCACTCGTTGCCAAGAACACGTGGATTCGTGGCTGCTGGGCTTTTTTCAACGCTTCGTAGGCGCGAGTGATGTCACTATCATTGCAACGAGCCAAACCGCAGACCGTTGCCCCGCGAACCACATTGGCGATCTCGCGAACCGCTTCAAAATCGCCTGGCGAGGCGATCGGAAATCCAGCTTCGATGATGTCAACACCCAAGTCAGTTAGAGCCTGTGCGACCTCAAGCTTCTCAGCCAGATTCATGCTTGCCCCAGGTGATTGCTCACCGTCGCGCAAAGTGGTATCAAAAATTTTAATCCGGCGAGCATTTTGTGAATCTGACATCATTTTT
>JANODD010000174.1:0-11785 GCA_031412515.1 Planctomycetia bacterium
ACTTAAACTCGGACGTGCTCTGTACTAGCATTCCATTGCTCCATTGAAGAAATTTCAACCAACAGCCTGCAGTGGAACGGAAACCGCCAATTTTTACTAGTACAAAATATTTGAAATTGCTATTTGTCGCACAGCCCAGGCTCCGCCTGCGGTTTTGCGATCCCACAGATGGCGAAACAGCCCCATTCGCGAGGCGCAGCCTGGAAGACAGTGCATTCCAAGGCGGAGCCTTGGAACGAGGTGGTCGCCCGGTGGCGTTCAGCGAGAAGATCTGACTTTTCGTACTCATACTCAGGCTTTGCGGTACTCGTACTCGAATTTTTGTTTGGAGCCGAGATACGAGGTAGGAGTACGAGCAGAGTACGATAAAGGCGACTAAATTCGGCAGTGTTTCAAGATAGCTGCTCCATCAGCTTGGTAGCCGACAAAAAACTGGCCGAACTCTCCATACTTGGCGCTCGCCTCATCGAATCGCATCTTGTAAACGATCTCTTTCAAGTACTGAGGATTGCGAGCCCAAAGGGTCACTCCCCACTCCCAGTCATCCAGTCCGACACTTGCGGTGACAACTTGAGTCACTTTGCCGGCGAAGGCCATGCCGCTCTGCGCGTGTTCAGCCATCATGGCATTGCGAGCGGTAAAAGCAGTGGTGTACCAATTGGCTCCAACGACTCGGATCTTGTTCATCGGATAGAAACACATCGCTGGCCAGGCAGGCAATTCGGGAAAGAGGCGATGCTGGTTCATCATCGGTAGCCGTTTTTCATAGGCAGCTACTTTGGCAGCAAACGCAGGCGAGTTTAGATCCTCCCCACCGGAGGCCAAACGATCAGCGTATTGCTGTGGCGAAGGAACGTATTCAGAAATCTCGGTAATTGAAACAAACGAGTAGACTGGCTCGATGGCTGGCCCCAACCCTCCGGCCATAACGGCTTGATGGACCGCATCGACTTTCAGCGGATCTGGGTCAAACAGGATCATAGCAAAGTCAGCTTTATGACCACTAATGATAAACGTTTGCAACCGCGTTGGTGCATCCGAGCGTGTCGGATCCAGCGCATCGATCAACTGCTTCGATCCAGCGGCCCGCTGATCCGCTGATAATCGACTCAATTCACTGCGGTTAAAGCGGTAGAAGATGTGCGAACAATGCCAGCCTTCTGTCAACTGGACCGATGGTTCTGGCAACTCGCTAGGCCGAGCTCCAGGACGCTGTCCTGCATTCGATGCGGCGGGATTGCCGTGCCCTGAAGAGGCATGTATCGACTCCGCCGGGGTGTGGGGCGAACTCGTTGACGCAGTAATCGAATTGGATTCGGGGGAAGCCATTTTACAAATATCCGGATGCAAGAGGATAGACGCTTTTTCGTTCTTTTTCCAGCCTCAAATAGAACTCAAAGCACACAAAAGCAAAAGAGGCCGCGATTAACGTCCATTTGAGAACATTGTTGGCGCTTCCGTCTGCTAGTAGCTGTGTAAACAACCTGGCTAGTCGGAGATTTCTGCTGAGCCGCAAACGAAGAATGGCAAAAGTGTTGTAGCGTGGCACCATTTGTCCCGAGCTTCATCATTTCAAAGTGGTTAGTCACGACATCGGAAATGCGAAAACCCTAAGGACGGGACAAATGGTCCATCCTACGGCGGCGGGCGCCGCACCGTTTTCTTCCTGGATCCTTCTGGAATTTCTCAATCCCAAGCGCCCAGCGGCGGCTAGCTCTGGGCCTTGTCGGATAGGTGAAACGATTCGGCTTGCTAAATTGGTCGGGCTGAATCAGACTTGCGCGGTCACTCAACTACGCAAACACCCACTATTTGTGCTGAAAAATTGTGTTTGAACTGATTCAACCTATCATCGCTCCACCAGTCTTGCCAGCATCAATATTGCTGGCGGCACTTGTATGTTGGAGCCTGTTGATGGTTCTTGTAGGAGCCGGAATGGGGACCGAGGGTGGTTGGTCGTTCCATTTTCACAACCCAATGAGCAGCGTTCTGCATGGTGACCCCCAAATGGGAATGGGGCATTCGATGTCCGATTTCCTTGGTGATACGCTTGGTTCGTTTGTGCTCGCACCAACTAAATGGCTCAACCTGCGGAGCGTCCCGTTCCTGCTGTGGATCGGTATCTTTACACTCGCTTGGTGGGCTGTCTCGGTAGTGTGCTGGATGTCGGTCGATGATTGGTTGATTGGCAATCCAGGTAGAACGATGACAGGATTGCTCATCGTCCGCAATTTAGCCTTCACTCTGCCTATCACCAAAGCGATCACTCAACCCATGATCGGATGGTTCACAGACACAGGCACTTTGGATTCCAAATCACTGATCGGCGCCGAAGCTGAAATCAGTTCACTGGACGCGACACCCGAGAGCGGTCAAGCGAAATTCAAAACGGGAGCAGCACCACTGCTGCTGAACGTGCGAACCGATGGCCCGCATCTCATCAAAGGCACCCGTGTCTGGATTACGCATTACGACTCAATCAAACGAGTCTACCTTGTATCGCCAACAACAACCGAATCGAAATTTCCCTCTAGCTACGGTGAATGACCATGACACCCTTCGTATTAGCAGCCACGACCCCGCAGATCGCGATCGGCTTGCTGATTTTCTTTGCATCGATCATTGTGATTGGAACAGCGTTTATCGTTGTCGCTAGCAAGTTCTACATCAAAGTGGGACCTGACGAAGCGATTGTCAAAACGGGAATGGGAGGCATGAACGTTATCATTGACGGCGGTGCACTCGTCTGGCCTGTGATCCATCGCTACGAAAAAATGGATTTGACCCTTAAGAGTTTTGAGATCGCACGTGAAGGCTCGGAAGGTTTGATCTGCAAAGACAACATCCGCGCAGACATCAAGTGTGCCTTCTTCATTCGTGTCGACAAAACTACGGAAGAAATCAAAGAGGTCGCCCAGTCGATTGGATGCAAGCGAGCTAGTGTGGTCGAGACACTGCGAGAATTGTTCGACGCTAAATTCTCAGAAGCACTCAAAACAGTCGGTAAACAGTTTGAGTTCGTAGAGCTCTACGACAAACGCGACAAGTTTAAAAATGAAATTCTAAAAGTAATCGGAACCGACCTGAACGGTTATCGACTCGATGACTGCGCGATCGACTACCTCGAGCAAACGCGGCTTGAACTGCTGAACCCAAACAACATCCTTGATGCCGAAGGTATCAAAAAAATCACCGAACTGACGTCCAGCGAAAAAGTCAAGGAAAACCACTTTACGCGTGAACGTGAGAAAACACTCAAGAAACAAGACGTCGAAGCGGCTGAAGCGATCCTAGAACTCGAACGTCAACGCATCGAAGCTTTTGAACGTCAGAAGCGTGAAGTCGCGGAGATACAGGCTCGTGAAAACGCTTCAGCCGCCAAAGTGTTTGAAGAGAATCGTCTCGCATCCGAGCGTGCAAAGATCGCAACCGATGAAGAGATCGGGATCGCGACTGAGAACAAGCACCGCACCATCCTGGTCGCTCAGCGAAACAAAGAGCGGACGGATGCGGTTGAGATGGAACGCATCATGCGAGACAAAACGCTTGAAGCAACCGAGCGTGAACGTGTTGTTGGACTGGCAATCGTCGAGAAAGACAAAGCCCTTGAAACCGAGCGACGCAACATTCAGGAAGTGATTCGTGAGCGTGTCATTGTCGAACGCTCGGTGGTTGAGGAACAGCAGAAGATCAAAGACACCGAAGCCTTTGCAACAGCCGATCGAACCAAGCGGGTTGAAGTGACTGCGGCGGAAATGGCGGCCGAGCAATCGCTGGTCCGTGAAATTAAAGCTGCTGAAGCGGCTAAAAAAGCGTCCGAAAGTTTTGCTGCGAAAATCCGGATCGAGTCTGAGGCCCATCGCGACGAAGCGGAACAGAATGCAGCGGCTACAAAATTGATCGCCGAAGCCACCCGCGCCCAACACGCGGCAGAAGGCTTGGCTGAAGCCGAAGTCATGCAAGCCAAAGCGGGTGCTGCGCAAGAACAAGGACTCGCTGAAGCCCGCGTGCTTCGTGAAAAGTATACCTCTGAAGCACAAGGTATCACAGAAAAAGCTAAAGCGATGAAAGAAATGGATGGCGTCGGTCGCGAACACGAAGAGTTCAAACTGCGATTGGAAAAGGATAAGCAGATTGAGATTGCAGGCATCCATGCGAACCAATCGATCGCTGAAAGCCAAGCCCTGGTGATTGGCGAAGCACTCAAGACGGCCAAGATCGACATCGTGGGTGGCGATGGAGAGTTCTTTAAACAGATCTCTTCTGCTGTCCAGGGTGGGAAAGCCATAGATCGATTTGTACTCTCATCCCAAGTTGCAACCGATATCAAGGAGACGTTTTTTACAGGGAGTCCCGACCATTTTAAAGAGCAACTAGGACGCATGATCGACCAGTTGCAATTAAAATCGAGCGACGTTCGCGATCTAACTGTCGCAGCACTAGTTGCCAAGCTGCTTGGCGACGGTGATGTGAGCATCCAATCCCAGTTAGTGAACCTCTTGGGAATGGCCGGCAACTTGAATTTGGCAAACAAACCGATCAACGGATTGCTTACCAAGAAGGCATAATCTTGACGGCGGAGAGTCGAGGCTGATCAGATAAAAAGGTCATTAGCCTCGAAGTGCTGTTGGAATAAATGTGTCGCACATTGGCATGCTGTAACGGTGTAATTCTCGCAGCCGAATCAGTGAGCCGTCGGCGCTAGACGCGGGCGAACGAAGTGGTAATCGATCATGACAACTAGTCTTAATTTAAGCGACAAATCAACGAAAGAAGCTAAGCTTTGGAGAGGCCGATTGCAATTTGAAGCTCCCTACTTCGAGACCCGCGGCTAGCGCCGTCGGCTCACTGCCCCTTGGTCGACGAACGACGCCAAAACGAAGTTCTTGAATTAGTTATGCAACTTGCTTTTTATTAGATCAGCGTCGAGGTTCTCGTCTCTATAAAACGAACTAAGGAAGAAATTTTGAGTCCGAAGTCTCGACACTCAGATAGTCCAAGCACAATATGACAGACAGTTTAGCAACTGGCACTTACGAAGTCCTCCGCAACCGGCTGCGCGAATCAGCCGCCGACATGCGAGGCCGCTTTCAAAAGCTGAACGCGGCTCGATCGGCGGTCTTTGGCAATGTCGAAACCAAGTTGTTGGCAACAACGCACGTAACGACTGAGCACAACTGCATCCCGCGCGGCCTCTTTGCCAATCAGAACCAATTGTTGTTGGGTTACAACGTTCTGTTCGGACTGAAAACTGAAATTGCACCCGATGATGTATTATCAGTCTTTCGATACGATGGCGAACATGCAAAGTACGAATCGCTGGACACGATCGTTACAAAAGAATTTGCAAGAGATTTTCAGGAACTCTACAAGTACTATCGCGGAGCCACATTTTCGCGATTCTTCCAAAGCGGCCCGATGCTTTATATGGTCTTCCAGATTGGGAGGACCGCAACAAGCATCAAGGCGTTTAAATGGGCAATTGTAAACAACCGTTTTCAATACGTCGATAATCGCAGCGAGTCCGAAGTCAAACTGCCTGCTCAACACGCTTTCCAATGGAAGCGTGCATCTCGCGAAAATCATCGCCACGGGAAACACCCGCACATTTCGATCGAGGACAGGCTGTTTGTCGAGTGCGTAGGTGGTGACCTTACGATCAAGGTTGAAGACAACACTGAAGACGGGTTGGGAATCTATCGCGAGCCTGTCGAAAGCCCGGATCAAACACTCGATGACGCGGAAACCTACTTTGCAGTTCTCGGAAACCTGATCCTTCTAAAAATCCGGCCTTATCAAGAACGTGATTTCCGCTATTTCGTATTCAGCGTCAAGCGAACAACGGTCCAGCGGCTCGATTCCATGGGTGACGCTTGTGTTTTGTTGCCCGATGATCATGGCATTATGTTCCCGAATGGGTTTGTTCTGCAGACTGGGGAAGTAAAGCTGTTCGACCACGGACTCACCGGCTTATCGTTTGATCGCTTGATCAAGTCGCCCAACGGTGAAGATTTCCTGTTTCTGTTTTTCCAAGCGGAAAGTGGAACACTGCTGCAACTGCGCTACAACTTGATACGTCAAGAAGTGGACACGCCGCTTGTATGTCACGGTCAAGCGTTCTTTGAGAATGGCAACATGCTGACCATGCGAGCGAGCGATACGCCGCAAAAGCATCACGCACTGCAAATATGGCAGACTCCCTTCACTGGTTCGAACTTTGTTCCCGACGTCCAGTCCGATTCGCTTCTGTTCAAGATCGGTAATCATGATCTGGTGCGGGGGATGGCTGAATGCCAAGAATTGTTAACGCTCGTCGACAAAGATGAATCCTACGCGGACTTGTACGCTGACTTAGCAAAACGAGCAACCGATTTACTCGATGGCTATTTTTGGTTAGATCGCGAAGACGCAATGAAGTTGTCTGAGCCAATTCAGTTGATCCGAGCGACAGCGTCGGCCGCAGTCGATGAATTTGAAAAAGTTGTGCGAGTTCGGAATGAGACGGCCGGGTCACTCGCCAAAGCTGAAAGTGACACAGCAGAAATCGTGAAAGCTATCGAGCGATCGCGGTTTGAGAAGGTGGCAGACTTTGTTGAAAAACTCGCAACCATTCGGACTCAGCGTGGCCAAGCCATTCAGCTTAAAAGCCTGAAATACATCGACTTGGATCGGGTCGCCAAGCTGGAAGCACAGTTGGCTGAGTCGGCCGATCGCGTCGGTGTTCGCTGTGTTCAGTTTTTGCTCGAACCGGAAGCCCTAAAGCCGTATACCACACAGATAGATTTGCTGGGGTCAGAGGTTCCAAAAGTCGACGCATCCGCGGCCGCGAAAAAACTCGAGGCGCAATTTACTGAGATTGGTGGTTCGCTCGAATTGCTAATTGAGACGGTCTCGCAACTCAAAATCGACGACTTAGCCCAGCGTACAGATATAATTGATCGAGTCGGTGACTGTTTAGCGCAACTGAACCGCGTCCGTTCAACGTTAAAGATGCGCATGCGGGATTTGACTACCCGCGAGTTAGAATCGGATTTTGCTTCGCAGTCCAAGCTCTTAGATCAAGCCACCGTCAGTGCACTCGATGTCGCTGAAACACCCGAATCCGTCGACAGTGCACTTACGCGTGTGCTGATGCAAATCGAAGAGCTCGAAGGACGGTATGCGGATTCAGAAGAATTGCTGATGCGACTGACTGAAAAACGTCAAACGTTGTGCGACCTGTTTGAGGCGCGACGTCAGCAACTGGTCGAAGTCCAAAATCGACGAGCAAATTCGTTAGTCGCTGCCGCGGAACGCATTTTGGCAGGAATTTCGTCCCGCTCTGCACGAATCGATGCACCCCAAGAATTGTTGTCGTACTTTGCATCGGATCTGATGGTCGAGAAGGTTCGCAAGATTGCAGATCAACTCACTGCGCTTGGTGACTCGGTTCGCTCGGATGATGTGCAGTCGAAACTGAAGTCCATCTCGGACGATGCGATGCGTCAACAGCGCGATCGACGCGAGTTGCTCAGCGACAGAAACCGCACTATTCGACTTGGACAGCACGCGTTCAGTATTAATCAGCAGCCAATCGAGCTGACGACGGTCGTCCGCGATGGACAATTGAACATTCACCTGACGGGTACCCAGTATTTCCAGCCGCTCGCCGATCCAGCACTCGATAGCGCGCGTGATCTTTGGGACCAACCGTTGCCAAGCGAGTCACCAAATGTCTATCGTGGCGAGTTCTTGGCATACTCGTTAGCAAGTGAATTGCGGAATGCCTCAGGAACTTTTGGCGTTCGCGAATACTTAGCATCGACGGTCCAGGAACAAGTAAACTGGGTACGCGACCGCATGCAAACGCGGTATAGCGACGGATATATTCGCGGTGTTCACGATCAAGATTCCGCCAAGATCCTAACTGAGCTGCTGACGATGGAGCAAGCGCTCGGCTTGCTTGCTCATTCGCCACAACTCCGCGGTGCGACTTGGTTCGTATGGAATTATACTGTACCTGAAGCACGTCGCACTCAACTCGAGCGATGGGTGCAGTCGCTGGCGACCGTGGATCGATTGTTGCCAAACCATTCACAGAGTCGCGAGTGCGCTGCGGCTGTGCAAGTCGAGCTTGCCAAGCACGGCGAAGAGCTTCTATCCAGTATTGGCTTAATCCGATCGGTCAGCGAAGACGCAACGTACTATTTGATTCATGAACTGCGTTCGAGCGCAGGCAAGCCAGCAAGTGCTACTTACAGCCCAAAGGCTATTCAACTGCTGCACGCGTTACGCCAACATATCAGCGCGGATGCGTGGCAATCGCTGCTGAAAACATTGCAGTTGCACAGCCAAGAGCCACGCGAAATGTGGTTTACGGCAATTAAAGCGGTCGATGCATTTTTAGCTGTTTATCATCAAAAAGTGGCGTCTGAATCGCAGTCTGATACCCCACAAAATTACCGCGAAGAGATGGCAAGTGCGCTATTCGCGATGATCGATCGACCATTAGACGGTGCGACCGCTGAACGCAAGTTCCGCAACTGCGTCACGTTGACAGGAATGAGCGGAGATCACGCGCGCATTGCAAACGGTTCACTGTCCCTGCACTACCACGAACTGAACCAGAGACTGCGGCGATACACGGACGATGTCGTACCGCGTTGGAAGGCGCTGCAGGAAACAAAACGTCGCCTGCTCATCGAAGCGGATTCTCGCATCAAGACGCACGACTTCAAGGCCAAAGTTCTCACGAGCTTCGTTCGAAATCAATTAATCGACGAGGTCTACCTACCGAGATTGGGAGACAACTTTGCAAAACAGATGGGCGCCGTCGGCGAGAACAAACGCACGGACCGTATGGGTCTGCTGCTTTTAATCAGTCCTCCAGGTTATGGCAAGACAACTTTGATGGAGTACATCGCCAACCGACTCGGCCTAGTTTTTGTAAAAGTCAACGGACCGGCGTTGGGCCATGCTGTCACGTCGCTTGATCCCAACGAAGCCACCAACGCATCAGGCCGTGAAGAAGTACATCGCATTAACATGGCGCTCGAAATGGGCGACAACACGATGCTTTATATCGACGACATTCAGCATTGCAACGTCGAACTCTTGCAGAAATTCATTCCGCTGTGTGATGCGACGCGTCGGATTGAAGGGGTCTGGGGTGGCGTATCAAAGACCTACGATCTTCGGGGGCGCAAGTTTGTCGTTGTAATGGCTGGCAATCCTTACACGGAGACCGGTGAGCGTTTTCAAATACCCGATATGCTTGCGAATCGAGCTGATGTTTACAATCTGGGCGAAATAATCGGCAACAGCGCGTCCGCCTTTGAGCAATCTTATCTCGAGAACTGCTTGACCAGTAACGCAACGCTGCAGCCGCTGGCGCGCTGCTCGAACTCAGACCAGCGCAAATTGCTTGGTGCTTCGCGCAGCGAATCCAACGATTTGGTCGAGCTGGAAACTAACTTGTCCAACGACACGATCAGTGAAATGCTGGTTGTGCTGAGAAAATTGCAACGCGTGCGGGATGTGGTGTTGATGATGAATCAAGCTTACATCCGCAGTGCAGCGCAGTCCGATGATTACCGCACCGAGCCACCGTTCAAGCTGCAAGGAAGCTATCGAAATATGAACCGCATCGCTGAAAAAGTGGTTCCTGTGATGAACGACACGGAGCTCGAACGGCTGATACACTCAAGCTACCAGCAAGACGCGCAGACTCTTTCTCGAGATAGCGAATCGAATCTATTAAAATTTGGAGATTTGCTCGGGACTTTAAATCCCGATGAGCAACAGCGGTGGAGTGAGATCAAGAGAGCTTTTTTAGAAAAATCGAGACTGAAGGGTTTGTCCGGCGAAGATTCCACCGCGCAGTTCCTTGGTTCGTTGCTCGGATTGAAAGATGGACTTGAATCAATCCGAGGTGCATTAGAGAATGCTGTCGCAATAAAGAATGCCTCGGCAGCCGAGCAACCA
Organism: Planctomycetia bacterium; assembly: GCA_031412515.1. Taxonomy (GTDB): domain Bacteria; phylum Planctomycetota; class Planctomycetia; order Pirellulales; family Pirellulaceae; genus Aureliella. The sequence goes on from JANODD010000174.1 coordinate 9,964, forward strand.
GTAGATCCACGCGTGATCGTGCAACATTCCGTGCCACGGGTCATTACTGACTTGATTCGAGGTCAATTTCAGTTGCTTTACGACGGATTGCGACCGGTGCTCGAAAGTACTGCGCAGCAAACGACTAGTTCTGATCGTTTGCGACACACCGTGGAAGAGCTGCTGAAGAAGTACAAATTGCTAGAGGAGGCCGCAATGGAAGCGCCAATTGATGATATGGATATCGAGACTTAGCGGCTCAGTAGCTGAATTCGTAAAAATCCGGATGCGGTACGATTGAGTCGCTTGGCAAATGCGACCGGTTTTTCACAAAACCAGCTACAAACAGGCAATTTCAGTTACAGAACAGACTAAAGGAACGCAGTTATGGGTCAAGCTCTACTGATACCGCCTAATTGGTCTTCATTTCCCGATGAGTTTCGCGGTCGATTGGGAACGACGGTTGGGCGGCAGCGCTGCATGCAGTCGGAAGGTCAATTGTTGATCGTCGCTCACTTAGTGCCGGAACACGACGAGGCAAGTCGACGCGGTATTCTATTTTGGCGCGATGCGAATGGAGAGTGGAAATGCAGCAACGGCGATCCGGGGCGAGTGGCCTTGAGCATGCACATGGATCGCTATGCGAAGCGATTGGACGCATTTGAACTTCAAGAAGCGGCGGCAAATAAAGCGGACGATTACTTGCCGCTTCTGGAGGGACTTGCGCCGATTGTTCGTTCGAACCGCAATTTGCTAGAAGCGTTAGAGGAAGCGCGTAAGGCAATTCCAGACGCGCGCGAGTTGATTGATTTTCGCGATCGAGCGTATGACCTTTCGCGTCAAGCGGACCTGCTTTATGAAGACTCAAAGAACTCGATGGATGTCGCCATTGTACGACGGGCTGACCAACAAGCTCAATCGACTCATCAAATGATGGTTGCTGCCCATCGCCTAAACGTACTGGCCGCTTTGTTCTTTCCATTTGCAACGCTTGGAGCGCTCTTCGGAACGACACTGACGGATAATTGGAGCTGGTCGCAATCAGCTGCCCCATTTGTCTTGTTTGTGCTCGTCAGTCTTTTGGGTGGCCTAGTGTTAACGCTTTTCGTGACTCAAGGAACCCGAGCGAAGGACCGCTAGAAACAGCCGATGGCACTAGCTAACGACGACGTACGCACTTGCCACTCGTGGAAATCGCTTCATCGGACTGTCGGTAGTCCATCACAAAGGAGAAACAGATTGGTAAGAAAATGGAGGTAAGAAAATATAGAGCCGAACAATGTCAGTTTTACTCTCTAGAGCGATAGCACCTACTATCTTCCATCCGCGGGGCCACTATGTCATCCGTGGGCATATGGAACGCGTTTCCCACGGATGGCATCGCGGTCCCACGGATGAATACATCAAGGCAAACAAAAAACGTAACCGTTCACGGCCTTCGGCCTTGAACGGTTACTCATAATCTTAATCCTCCTCGTACTCAGCCATCGGCGGTACTCGTGCACGTGCTCGTGCACGTGCTCGTGCTCGTGCTCGTGCTCGATCGGCACGCGGTTTCGAGCACGAGCACGAGCACCATTTCATTGAGTACGAGTACGATTCTTGGAATCCGTGCTGGCGCACAGCCAGAAGTGTCCTTGAATGTCAGTCGTTGGCATGCGCATTTCGAAAAGATGGCTTAGCCGAGTAAGCTTTGTGCGGGCTGTCCAGCGAGCTTGGCCGTGATGGATTCTTGAAGAAACGAGAAAACACTTCGGTTCTGCTTCTTGCACGTCGCAATCATCGTCCACATTCGTTCGTGATATCGTTGACCAGATTCTCCACGAGTCCCTTGAGTGATACG
>JANODD010000175.1:0-10460 GCA_031412515.1 Planctomycetia bacterium
CACACTAAGGCTGAATGCCGAGGTGTTTTAAAAACTCGTAGGTTAGGCCACCTTGGGCTAGGTTGTTTTTGGTTTGGTACTGAGTGATGGCTGCTTTGGTGGCGTCCGTTAATTGGCCGTTGATTTCACCTGGATCGATGCCTTTTTCTTTCAGTTTGGTTTGAATGTTGGTGAGCGTCGCTGGCGTCATGTCAGCTTTGCAAAGAACTCGTTGCCAAAGGACCTTTTCGGGGGCGATTAAGCGCTGGCGAGTAACCGTGGTGTACTCGGCGGGGATTTTGATTTCTTTCTTGGTAGCAGGGCGAACGAGTTCGCGAACCATCACCTTCTTGACCTCGGCAGGTACTTTGACCTCTTTGACTTCGGCGGGTTTCACCAGGATTTGGGTGACGACCTTCTCGACAGCGCGGGGAACTTTTTCCTGCTGTACTTGAGCCGGTTTAATGAGCAAGTTACGCGTGTAGGCTTTGACTTCAGCAGGATCATTCGCGAGGCTTAACACCTCAGCGTTCTGCGGTCCAGTAGCACCAGTGGCACTGAACGGGTTCACGTCGAGTTTGAGGGCGAGTCGTGCGGCGCGCAGTTCGATCTTATTGTCTTCGGGCTGGAAGACAGGTTCGGTGGCATTGATCTTAGTGAACTCGGGAGCAAGGACTACTTCGACTTCTTTGGTTTCATACTGAGCCGGAACGATTTCATAGGTGATCGATTCGGGCTTGATGACGATCTCCTTCTCAACTTCTTTGAATTCAGCTGGAACGACCTCGTATCGAATCACTTCGGGCTTTACGAGCAGACGTTCTTCCGTTGTCTCGAACTTGGCGGGCATCCGGACACGCAGGTAGCACTCACCAGGCTTGGCTTCGGGCGGCAGCTCGGCAAGTCCAGCGAGCAACACGGCGACTTGGGGATCGGTAGCCGCAGGAGCTGGCTTTTCGTCGGCTCGGGTTACGTGGCTGGTAAGAGCGATAATAGACAGACTTAACGCTGCAAATTGGCCTCGTACGCGGGGCATAGTTTTTCTCCTAAGCTGAATAACCGAAATTGCCCGAACGAACGCGTTCCGAGCTAATTGAATAGCTTAGCCAAACCCTAGTCGGCTCGCCAGCATTTTGGGTCGGCCGTAGGGAGTAATGCCTAGACTTCTAGACCGGGGAGCGGCCTTTTTTCGGGCTGGAAGACTTGTAGAGCGTCAAACTCGGCCTCGATCCCAGGCTGGAAGCTGGGATGGATGAAAGTCGGTAGCGGAATGCGTCAAGCATTTCGTTCATGCGACTTTGTCCCCCAATTGCAATCTCCGAAAGCCTTGACGGCTTCCGCTACGATATTCATCCACGACTTTTCGCCATGCTGGCTGGAAGCCTAGGCTACGGGTGCTACGGGTTTACGGCGTTGGGATTTGATGTCGCTTCGCCTGCGGGAACTTCCCGGTCGGTAAACGTTGGGAATAACTTTGACTTGAATAGTCGTTCCCACAAGCTGGCTTTGCGTAGGCGTGGATCAGAAGCCGAGAAAATGTGTTGTTTACCCCGGCGGGTCTTGAAGATTAACTGACCGTCAGCTTGAACGCCAATGACCAACCAGTACTTGTCGACCTGATATTCATACATTTCGCCATACGGCGTAGCGACGACGTTTTTCGCTCGGGGGCCCGGTTTTGTGGTATGCTTGTCTCTGGTGAAAACAACTCGGTCCCCGACTTGAAAACGCTTACTCATGTACTGACTCTCCGACAAACTCCGTCCAATCGCTTGGTGACAATCACCGAGTCTCTTTAAACATATTCAACACACCCGTCCTTAGTCTAGTTCAACTCACTCGCTGGTGGATTTTATAGGGCGAATTTTTTGCAATGACCAAGAAAATTTTGTTTGTCTGCCTCGGGAATATCTGCCGAAGTCCCGCGGCTGAAGGTGTCCTGAACTCAGTAGCCCAACGCATGAAGGCCGATGTCCAAGTTGATTCTGCGGGTACTAGCAGTTTCCACATTGGCGAGCCGGCTGACAAACGGATGCGAGCGGCGGCAGCCAAACGAGGCTACGATCTCACCAGTCGTTCACGGATGGTCACACGGCACGACTTTAGCAATTTTGACTTGGTGGTCGCGATGGACCGCAACAATTTTCGTGAGCTCTCGATTTTGGCCGGCGGTCCGACTCGAAAATTAAAACTGCTCAGCGACTTTTTGGGAGACGACTGGCCGGGTGATGTTCCTGATCCATATTACGGCGGCGATGATGGCTTTGAAAAAGTGCTCGACATGCTTGAAGCCGCTTGCCCAAAAATCCTCGATTCACTGACTGAAGTCAACAGCGAGAGCCGCTCGTTGAATTAAGCTCTTACCTTCGCGGTGCAAATTGACGTTGAAATTCGTCTCGATAGTCCTGTTCGTTTGTAGGGAACAGATTGCGAGTGACTGGCTGTGAGACAGCCCCGTGCTGAAAACGTTGCTTGTCAAAAATTGGCATTTCAAGCCCTGTCAATGCACGAATACCGGCGCGAACAACGGCGCCCTTAAGCCCGTAAAGTTTTTGGTGGTCCCAGTTCGTGAGTTCTATGAATGGGATTCCTTCAGCAACTTCAATTACATTAGGCAATGCATACGGACTGAAACCGCGAAAGCCGAACTGACTGGCTGGAGCGGCGGTACGCATGTGACCGCGACTTTGGCCTCCGCTGTAAACCAGCGAATGCTTTATGGCGTTTACTCCCCAGCCTTCTTGATACAGCATCTGGTTGTTGAGTACGCTTCGAATCGTCAGTTCTGGGTTGTCTTCGATCGGGTAGTCTTTCAAGTTCTCGTCGCCACCGTCGCCATCGACCAACCATGTCCACTCAGGATAAAGTTGCCGAATCTCTTGGCACAGGGCAAGTGCCATGGTGGCGGACTGAACGTCGAGGGCCTTGTAGTCCTCGAGCACACCGATGGCAGCCCGCCAATCGACTCGGGATTCTGGAACAGAGATGACCTCGAGGAACATGGGTAAGTTTACCGCTTCCAAGAAGGCTCGCGCCTGAATGGCATCCTGAGCATCCTCGCCACCAACGGAAAGTGTAAACGCTTTCAGTCGAGCTGGGTTTTCGCCGCGAGTGAGTAATAAGTGATACAGCACCAGCAATACCGAGCCGCTGTCGATTCCTCCAGAAAACAAAACGCCAAGCGGCTCGCGTGAATCAATCGAATCAAGCCAACGCGTGCATTCGTTTGCAAGTGTTTCAATGTAAAGATGCCCGATCGCTTCGACGTCTGCCGGTAGTTGATTCGGTTGCGGATCGAAAAAGCGCTTGGTAACCGGATTCGGATCGGGGCAACCCACCAACTGCAACTCGAGAAGATGATGAGCTGGAACCATGCGGGTGTAGGATGGATGGAACTGGTCACCAAGACCTTCGCGCTGGAGCGCGTTGCGAATTTCGTCAATCCGCTCAGCAACAATCAAACACGGACCGTCAGCTCGCTTTGCGAGAAAGTAACGTATAGGTCGACCGATTGATCGCGCAAATCGAATCTGCTTTCCCTCACGTGCCACGATCGCAAACTGTCCGTCGATAGTCGCCACGCGATCTGGGTCGCCTGAAGCAACACATGCGAGCGCTTCGCTGTAAGTTTGGTTCAGCAATATGTTCTTGGAGGGATCGATTAAATCGACCACTCGCTCGATCGTTTGAAGTTTATGCATCGGTCCACTAAACTGTATTTAGGTTTGGGGGTTACACCGAAATTGTAGCTGGTTTCGTGAGAAACCGGATGCCGAAATTGTAGCTGGTTTCGTGAGAAACCGGATGCGTCGAAGCTGTCTTGCGCGTCCGTCCGGTTTTTTACAAAACCAGCTACTCGCAAAACGCTGGCATGCGTTCTAAAGATGCAAAGGAACCATGAAGCGACTTTCGCATTCTTCAGGTTCATTGGGTGGCGCGATCCAGGGCACTTCAGTCTTTTGAGCGATACAGTCGGCGATGACTTCTCGGGCACTTGCAACGAGTTTTGATAATGCTTCCCGGACGGTTTCAGTTCGCACTTCAGCGAGCAAGAGATTGGCAGCGCGAGCTGAGGTGCCGCCGTCTTTCCACTGCCGAACAAGCACCATGAGGTTATAGACGCCCACCGCCTCAGTTTGTGAAAACGGCGTTTTTAACGTTGATGTTTGATTGGGTGTTTCGATTGGCAGAGATGCTTTGAGGGATGTGCTCATGATCTGTAGCCGAGCCTTAGAAACGGGTTGACTTTCAGGAAGCGACGACCTCGCTTGAGCCGCCGACACGTTTCATTGATCATAACGGTTCCAATTCCGAATTGGCACCTCTTCAAAAAAATGCATGCATTTTATCTGCTAGTAAGGGGGTTTTGACCATTAAAGCCCCGTCAATTTACCCATTTGAATAAAGAAGTTCTGAGGAAAAACTGTCAGTAAGTTAGACCTCGGCGAAGCGCTGCCAGTCTAAGGTTCAGCTTACCCAATTTGCTTCCACTACTTATTACGAGTACCTACAGGAGTTTGCAAGTTGTTCTAGGTCGCGACGGTTGTGGTAACTGACTCGGACAGCAACGATCATGATTGCCGTCGAATTGGGAGTTTTCAAAAAAACGAGCTTGCCTCTCAAGTTCACTGACCTAGTATTCACAGCACCAAGCTTGTGAAATTCTTCTTGGAACGTGTGCGCCGTTAGAATCGACACAATCGATACTTCAACTCGCTCACTTTTAAAATTGTTTCATTATTAGTCAAGTTCCTAGATGCTCGCATTGACGAATGGTGGGGCGCTGGCATCAAACATATGGTTGCATGTTTTTGTGTAGGTCCGTTCCAACGTTTAAGCATGTTGACACCCATTTGCCCTGGCCATCGCCGCTGGAGTTTGAGTATGTCCGTTCGAAGCCCGATCGCTTGTTACATTCTTTTCGCAATGGCCGTTGCATCGTTTGCACCTTCCGCCAAAGCGGGGCCGTTACTGGATTGGTTGTTCGGACATCATCATACCGCCCGCCCAGCATATCCCGTCGGTCCACCGGTCGCTGTCGGCAACACTGCTAATTATGCACCTGGTTATGCAGCTAGCATGCCTGCCGTGCCTGCTGTGGGTTATCCAGTAAGTGGCTATGCTGCAAACTACGGTAACTACTACGGTTCAATGATGCCTGTCATTGGTCCAAGCGGATACGGTTATCCGGCCGCTCAACCGGGCAGTGTTGCAGCTGCAACTGCGCCGTCCATTATGTCGTACGTTCCAGATTATCGAACAACTCAATACCGAGCACCGGTGACCTACTACCGACCTCTGATGACAACCGATCCAAATACGGGATCGCAAGTGGTCGCACTTGCCCCATGCACATCTTACGAATATCAGACACAGCGCGTTCCAACATTTGGTTACAACGGCGTGATGGGATCTTACAGTACACCGCCAGTTGTTGCTCCACCACCAACGATGCCAACTTACACTTTGCCATCAGGCGGTGTTCCTATCGCGGGCGGTCCGGCAGCAGTGCTTCCTCCTAACTCAAGCACCTATGCGATGGGTTACGGAGCATATTCAAGTCCAGTAACAGCCCCTCCAACTTATTCGAGCGGTTACGGCAGTCCATATCGCAGTTACTCGATTCAACAACCTGTGCTACCTCAACAATCTATTTTCCCGCAGCAGCCGGCGTTGACTGCGCCACCCGCAGGGAATTATCCGACCCAGCCACTCTCATCGACACCCGGTTACTATGGTTCGGTATCGGGTGGATCAACCGGTGGTTCAACGGGTAGCTACGCGACACCTAGTTATGCAGCGCCTGGCTATGTAGCACCGGCAACGCCTGGATTATTTGCACCGCCTGCAAGTTCTTATAATCCTGCCCCAAGCCACCCATACAACTACAGTCCGCAATCCCAGCCACCATCCTACCCACTTAATCCTGTACCGGGCAGTTTGCCATACCGTGACCCGGCTGGTGATGTTCCGCCGGTTCTGCCACCTCCAGGCACGAGTGCACAAATGGAGAGGCCACAATTAAAGGCCATCGTTCGTCAACCATTGACGGCTAATAATTCGTTGAAGACAGAGCCTGCACCACAGCCTGAATCTCGGCAGACGCAAGGGCCGACCATGTCGCCTATTCCCGTACCATCCGATTTCGAGCAGCAACCACGTTGGAACCCTGGTCTGTTGAATGAACAAGATCGAACTGCCCGCAATCCTGTTACACCAGATACAAATGAACATGCTGGGCAGAGCAAGTCGATTCAGTGGGCGAGTTTCAAAAGTGAGAGTAAACCCGAACCGGCACGTCAACCTAGTGGACTGCGGGCTGTTACGCCTTACCCCTCCAGCCAACCTGCCGTTCAGAACCTTGCCGTTCAAAACCAACCTGCAAAACCTGCCGCCGCGCCACGACCAGCACCTCAGTACAACACCGGTGGATGGAATACTGTGAAGTAACTAAATTCGCTGGAACGGTTGAACGGCCGCACCTGGGAGGAACGCCCCACGCGGGATGGCACTATCGGCTCTTATCGAGAACTTCCCACTTTGCAGAAACCTAAGCACATAACTAATCGCCGTTTCGTGACTAGGCAACCTAAAATGAGATGTGCAAAGTACACAGTGGTCCCGTTGACTGGAGATCTTTGTGTTTTCCACTTGGACGACAAAGTCATGAGCAGCGGCGATGACTCCTATTTCAACTTGACTACCAGCTTCGTGGCTGGCAACTTCAAGTCGATTAGGTAGGCTGCCAGGTGATTCTGATAACTCAGTGATCGCAGGAAGACACCAGGCAAAAGGACCGAGCGATACGCGCGTGAGGTGCGATCCTCGGTTAGGTGGCGCGAGCATTACGAGCCGCTTGACTTTGTCTTCGCTACCCAACTGCAATGCGCTGCGCGCGAGTATACCGCCCATACTGTGCGTCACAAAATTGATCGTACGTACGGAGGGATCATTCTGAAGTTTCTGCAACTGAGGTAACAATCGCCTCACATTCTGCTCAGTCGAACGCAGCCAAGTTGGATAACCCCAATTCAGCACCGCATAACCCACTTCCGTAATTCGTGTTTCAAGTTTTCGCATGCTTTGGCGAGTTGCGAAAAGTCCATGTAGCAACACGACCCAATCACGCAATGCTGGCCCGCAGTTGGCTCTTGTTCCGTTCAGCACTTTTTGACTTTCATGCATAACAAATCGCTGACTGTAGTTTAAGGCAAGTTGATCGACACAACAAACGGTGCTTCATCGCTGGAAGCGTCTTTCTTGGGCAGCTGAACAGCGGCTTGATCAAACGAAGGCGGCCCTCGTTTTCCCATGGCGTTGTTGGAGAATGCAAAAGGTTCCGTAGGAATGCCGGCGCTATTGCGACTGAGTTTCCCGTTGGAGTCGAAGTCTTGGTAAACAGCGACTGCAAATTGAGAAAAACGTCGCAGGTTTGTTTCAACCGTTGAGTTTTTGGCAGCTAGTTCGAACGTTTGTGTGGCACCGCCCGGGCTGAGGAATTCATTTTGCGTTGTGTAGATCGCGACCTTTACGACGCCCCTCTCTGGACGAACGCCAGTAATCACTAACTTAGGCGCGGATTCTGAAGCAACAGCGGTGCGATTCATCGACTCAGCAGCAGGCTTTGTTTCAATCGGTGCTGCATTCGGTGCTGCATTCGGTGCTTCCAACGCAGCACTACCAAGCGATACAGTAACAGACGTCTCAGCAATCTCAGATGAGACAAGGTCGGCTGACGCAGATTGCGGTACTTGTTCCAGTTCAGCTGCCATGACAATTGACGGATTAGCAGGTGGCAAACTAGTCGGAACCACGCTTGCTTCGTCGGGAAGTTGATGCACCGTTTTACCCTGCGTTTTTTTTTCATTGGCGTCCGGTAACGCTGGCAAAAAATGCGGTAAACGCCAACTTGGAAGAATCGCTGATTTGCAGGCAGTGCTAAGTATCAAACTACCCGCGAGGACAACGTAAGTGGTCCGCCGGAGGTTGGACAACAATCGGTGAGACTGAGAACATGGCCATACTTTCAAGTTGCACCCCATCGCTGCGCCATGAGACTGGCTACCAGCCCAAGCAATAACGTAATCGCCAACAAGATGAAAACTTCGAGTCGAATTGCACTGAGCGGCAGGTCGTACCAAAACACTTTTTGAAATCCGTCGAGTGCCCAGCCGTTGAAAGTGAACTTGCCTAGTTGTTTCATTGAATCGCTCATAATGTATCGCGGGACCATACTGCCTCCTACCGCGGACATCGTAAGCACTAAGACGACCGAAACACCATGCAGCTGCTGACGGCTTTTACAAAGCGAAGCGAGAAACAACGCAAAGCTTGCGCAAGCCGCTGAAGTGGCGAACGTCATTGCTGCGAAGCCTGCAAAATGCCCTATCAAATCGACTTCGAAAACAAGTTGCCCCCAAGCGAACATGGCTAACAACTGAGTGCATCCGAGTCCAGTCATATAAAGCCATTTTCCAATCAATAACTGGTTCAGTGTCAAGCGACTACTCAGCAAGCGACCGAACGTTCCAGCCTCATGTTCCTCCAGCAAACTTGCTCCCGCACTGTTTGCCGAGAACAGCAAGAACATAACTGCAATGCCTGCAGCAACCATGGCGACTTTAGGCTGGTGCTTGTTACTTGCAAACGCGTTGACCGATTTGAAAACGGAAGGTTCCTCAAGACCAGCGGGCTTATTGAGCGTCGCTGGTTTAGGTTCTGAGTTCAACTCTGAGCTCTTGGACGCGGAGGCAAAGACAACTGGTGAGTCGTCCCGCTTCGCTGCCGCAAGGCTCATCGTCGACAACTGCATGGCAATCGATTCCGCCAAGCTAGCTTGAACCAATCGATGTCCGATGGGGTTCACACCTTCGTTGAAGAGATGAATCGAGAGTGTAGGATGATCGGCATCCTGCGTTGTAAAGCCATGAGGAATATGGACGACCACTTCCACTTTGCATCGACTGATGAGCAGTCGCGAGAGTTTCTCAATTGGCCAATCGACTGACGTCCGCCCAACCCCAGTGACCACTTTAATTTCTGAATGAGTGCAAGCGTCACGCATGACGGCAAGAGATTCTAGAGAACGGTCGTCATCTATAAAAGCCACTCGAACTTGGGAGACACTCTGTCCCACGCCACGACTAAAAACGAGCGCGAAAATGCTAAAAAATATCATCGGCACTACAAATGCCAGCGCCAGCTCTTGCTTGTTGTTCCACAGCCGGAGAATAGAAATTTTGCAGACAGTCCAAATCATTCGCGCAATTCCTTGCCCGTTAAGTGAAGGAACAATTGCTGCAAAGTTGGCTCGCGCATGGCTATGGTCGCGATGGAAACATGATTCTTATTGAAGTAGTTCAACAGGTTCATCATTTGGTTGCTGCCGTCGATGAAACCAGCCGCTTCTAAACCATCTTCGCTTAGACCCAGAGGCGAAGGGACCTGAAACTGTGGCTTAGTAAATCTCAAATTTAATTGCTGTGATGTGCTGATCGTGCTTTCGAGCAACTCCTCAAAGGTTCCCGATGCGATAATTCGCCCGCTATCGATGATGGCGATGCGGTCGCAACGCGATTGTGCTTCGTCGAGCTGATGCGTGGTAAGCAGTATGGCGGTCCCTCGCTCGAGCAGCGCACCCAGCATCGTGTAAATCCGCTCGCGGCTCTGCGGATCAATGCCCACGGTGGGTTCGTCGAGCAAGAGGATCGTTGGCTGATGTAATACACTGCAAGCGATGTTCAGACGTCTTTGCATACCGCCGGATAAAGTATTGACAAGTGCATGGCGACGTGGCTCAAGTGCGGCCCATGAGAGCGCGTCAGCAACACGTTCTTTTAGTGTGCTCCCATAGACGCCATGAAGGCGCCCAAAGACAGTCAAGTTTTGAACAACAGTTAGGTCGGGATAGACCGCAATCTCTTGCGGGACAATGCCCATTTGGTCTGCTAGTCTGCCATTTTCGGCAAACAGAATGCGACCATGGGTTAGTTTCTGTCGACCAGCCAAGCAGTTAATGGTGGTTGTCTTTCCCGCGCCATTAGGTCCCAACAATCCCAGCAGTTCGCCTGCATACAAATCAAAAGTTAAACCAACCAGCGCGGGCGAATCGCCGTATGCAAGCTGTGCATTTTCAATTCGAATCGCTGGTTGCTGGATTGTGAGCATGGCATCGGTTCAGATGGCGTTACGGCGAACTTGGCATCATCGCCAGATATAGAGTTTTCCGAGATTCGACACAACGCCGACCACCTGTGCTAGCATTCCCGTAAACTAGGCATCCTGCCTGGGGTGTAGCTGTCGTACTCTGACTGGGCCACAGTTTCTGCCCAGGCTGGAAGCTGGTGTGGCGAAAAGTCTGTAGCGGAATGCGTCAAGCATTTCGTTCATGTGACTTTGCACTCGTAAATCCAACCTCCGAAAGCCTTGACGGCTTCCGCTACGGTATTCATCTACGACTTTTCGCCATGCCAGCTGGAAGC
>JANODD010000176.1:0-18613 GCA_031412515.1 Planctomycetia bacterium
TAATTGAAGAAAACTAAGAAGTATCACGTTCGAGAAATTCTCGATTACGAAGAAATACTAAGGAATGAGTCCGAAGAAGAACGGAGAAGGTGGCTGATGCCAAACCGTTGGTTTTGGCTCAATTAAATCCGTTGGTCACAGGGTGACCTATCAGGAGCCGAAACGCTTTGCTTCGATTACGGATGGATTGAGCAATACGCTCATTATTGGAGAGGACTTGGTCACGCACAATGGCTCCTCAGCAGCCTATTATGCGAATGGGGACTACTGCTCATGTAATGGTCCGATCAATTACAAACCGAATCCGCCCACTCCGCTTGAATGGTTGAATGTGACGACGTTCCGCAGCAATCATCCTGGCGGTGCTCAGTTTGGCATTGCCGACGGCTCGGTACGATTCATCAGCCAGTCAGCCGATCACTTGCTCTATCGAGGGCTTTGTACCCGCAACGGTGGCGAAGTTGGAATGCCAACTGAATGATGAAACGAGCGTCTGCAATCGAAAGTCACAATCTTGAGCTTCGGCGAACTTACGATATCTGGCAGCACAAGCCCTTAATCAGAAGGGTCTATCATGATTTTTATTCACTGGTTCAAAAGTCGCTCACAAAGAATGCCTGTGGCAGTATCGTAGAGCTTGGTGCAGGGTTTGCTGGACTGAAAACTCTTGAGCCTACCTGCATTTCGACAGACTGCTTCCCAACACCTTGGATTGATCAGACAGAAAACGCATATAGTCTTTCGTTCACAGATGAAGGTGTTTCAAATATCGTGATGGTAGACGTATTTCATCATTTAGAGTTTCCGGGAGACGCGCTGGCAGAATGTTTGCGAGTGCTGTCGCCTGGAGGGCGATTGTTGATATTTGAACCTGATATCGGGCTGCTCGGATGGTTAGTCTATGGGCTATTTCATCATGAACCGCTGGGCATCTGGCAGGCGATCCGATGGAATTGCGAAAGTTCAACCCCTAATCGCTCGCATTACTACGCAGCGCAGGCAAACGCACATCGTATTTTCGTACGAGACAAATACAAACACCTGCTGGCCGAATGGCAGCCGATTATAGTAAAGCGATTTGCCTCGATTTCATATGTGATGAGCGGCGGGTTTCGCAAGCAACAACTGTACCCCGTCGCAGGCCATCGCATTATGAAATGGCTTGATAGGGTCTTAAGCTATTGTCCACAATTATTTTCTACTCGAATGCTGGTAATTCTTCAGAAAAAGGAAAACCGCCCGTGATTTCCCGCTCTGACCTGTTGCTAGGTTCGAAGTTGCAATCCCACTCTGAAATCAATTCACCCCATCCTAGAATTGCGGGCATAGCAAAGGAGGTCCACGAATTTGCGCAACGCAATTCTCGATTCGCCGTAGTTATTCCAGTCTGGAATCAAGGCAATTTGATTTTGTCGCAGTTAAAACGAATGCAGGATGCCGATTTGGGAATTGACATTATCTTGTGTGATGGTGACAGCTCCGATGAATCTACGATGAAGGCACGACTTGAAAGCCTTGGCGTTCGCACATTATTAGTCACCGACCAAGCAGGATTGGGGACCGCACTTCGACTTGGGTTTGGATATGTACTTGACGAAGGTTACGAAGGAGCAATTGCCATTGATGGAAATGGCAAAGACGGCGTGGAATCAATCGCTTCATTCCAAACCTATTTAACAAATGGTTTTGACTTAGTGCAAGGGTCTCGTTTCATCTCGGGCGGATCACATGCAAACACTCCCTGGGAACGGTACATTGGAATAAAGCTGCTACTTGCGCCTCTAATGAGTAGCGCATCGGGTTTTCACTATACGGATCCGACAAACGGTTTTAAGGGTCTAAGTCGTCGTTTTTTACTCGATGAACGTGTTCAGCTCCTTCGCTCAGATTTTAAGCAATTTAATTTACAATTCTACATTAACTATATAGCCCCCGAATTGGGATTTAAGACTATCGAGATTGCTGTAAGCAGAATCTATCCCAAGGACGGTCCAACGCCCACAAAGATTGTTGGCTTCCGAATAAAACTGCACTTGGTGCGGCAGTTTTTCGAGACAATCTGGGGTCGGTACAATATTCCATAAGTATTCGCACGTTGACGTTCTTAGTTGGGTACGAACAAAATCGTCCCCTGTCCTCTTCGCTAACTTCAAATCGATGATTCTTGAAATTTCACTCTGGGCGGGCAGGGTATGCGTTATGTTCTAAGTTACATTTTTGTCGTGTGTGCCGCATTGTTACTGCGTGTTTTGTTGGGGCTGGTAAATCGCGAAGCGAATGACAATCACTACGAAGTTATCAAATTGATCTTGGAGGGACGGACTGGGCTTACAATGGCGGATTGCCATGAGTGCTTTCATCCCAAACTGTTTTACTATTTGTGTGCAGCGATGGTTCATATGCTTGGGATAACCAGCGAGCCGTCGCGTATCGTGGCCGGACAGTTGCTGAATGCAGTGGCGGGAATGGTCACTCTTGGGTTAGTATTTGCTGCACTCAATACGTCGCAATTTCAGGCGAAATGGCGGTTTTGGGCTTTTGCGTTGATTTCACTTAACCCACGGCTGATCGCGATCAACGGCCAGCTTTCGAACGACACCTTCGCGATTCTATTTGCGACGGGAGCAATCTTCTTTACCCTGCGGCTGTTGCAGACACCTTCAATACGGTTGAGTGTGTTGACGCAGTTGCTCTTGTCGGTCGCAGTAATGACGAAGGGAATAACTTGGGTCGTGGCAATTGCGATGGTGATTGTTTTCTTAGTCCGCGCGCTGATCGAAGAGTCTACGGAGCGGAGCCGCTTGTTTGCAGGCATGTATGTTGTCACAGCGCTCAACGCATTGGTGTCGATCCAGTTGGCGGGCTATGACTTTGATCACTACGACGTTTACGCCAACATGGGTCGCGGACAACCGCTGTACGTTTGGGAGAAGACCAGCGTCGGACGGCCGGGTGTCCAGTCGATTGTAGATGGTTACTTGACGTTTCGCATCGTGAGCTTGCTGCGTGATCCTCAGATTACCAATGGTATTCCGATCGAACAGCAGCATCGGACATCGGTGTGGACGCAGTTGTACGCGCGCGCGCATTTCGCTCAGTTCGAGCAGCATCCGCCGTCGTGGTTGACTACGGATCGGAGCGTGCTGATGGTCGCGAGGTGTAGTCTTGTGTTGGGATTGCTGCCGCTGGTTTTTCTGTTGGTTGGGCTTGCGTGTGGAGGCCTGCGTTCGATGCTCGCATGGCGAAGCTGGGGTGTACCCGATCAGAGTAACTATGCGAGTCTATTCTGTTCACTTGTGTGTTTCGGTTATATCGCATTTATCATCAAGTTTACTGCGGATTATCGCGACTTTGCAGCTATGAAATTGATCTATATGCTACCAGGAGTTTTACCGTTCGCGGTGGCGCTCGCGGAAGGGATGCAGTGGACGGTGGATCGAGTAAGTCAGGTTAAGTTTGTTGAACGCGTAGTACATTGCTTGCTGGTGTGCTTGGTCGTTTCTTATTGCGTTGGTATTGGTGCACTCGTGAAACATTTGGCTGATCGCTTGTAAGTCTACTGCTTTAACACAATTTAACTTTGGGGTTGGCTGAATGGCTGTAGCCTCAATTTTTCAGGTAGCGGAAGCCGTCAAGGCTTTCGGAGCATTGGGAAAAGCTGAAATCCCCGAAATGCTTGACGCATTCCGCTACCCTAAAATCAAATTGTGTTGAAGCACTAGGAAATACTTCACAGGCAGGATGCCTATGCTACGAAAATACACTTTGAAAAATTATGCGCGAACAACAGCCTGAAGATGAAGCAATCGAAGTCTCGGTGGTTCTACCCTGTTTGAACGAAGAGCGAACGCTGGCAGGTTGCATCGATACCATTAAAAGTGCACTCAAGCTAGAGAGCTTGGTCGGTGAGATCATTGTGGCGGACAATGGTAGTTCGGATGGATCGCAGGATATTGCGATTGAATGTGGTGCAAGATTGGTACCGGTTAAGGAACGCGGTTACGGCAACGCGCTTCGCGGTGGGATTGAGGCAACGAAAGGCAAATACGTCATCTTTGCAGATGCCGATGGAAGCTACGATTTCATGGAAATTCCACGGTTTGTGGACAAGTTGCGTGAGGGAAGCGAACTGGTCATGGGGAATCGCTTTGCTGGGAAGATTCACGATGGTGCGATGCCATGGCTGCATCGATATCTTGGGAACCCAGTCCTAAGCGGGCTTGGTCGGTTGTTTTTTCGAGTTCGGGTCGGCGATTTTCACTGTGGACTGCGGGGATTTTCCAAAGCCGCCTATGATCGGATGGAACTCCGTTCGACAGGGATGGAGTTCGCAAGCGAGATGGTGATCAAGTCAGCGCTGCACGACCTGCGGATTTGCGAGATACCTGTGGAGTTGCGGCCTGATGGTCGCGATCGACCGCCACACTTGCGGACGTGGCGCGACGGCTGGCGGCACCTGCGATTCATGATGCTTATGTGTCCGCGTTGGCTATTCTGGATACCAGGGTTGTGGCTGTTCTGTATTTCTCTGCTGTTTGCGATTGCACTTGAGTTGGGCGCTCTGTTGGTTGGGCCGATGCGACTGAGTATTCATACGTTGTTGGTTGCCGGGACGGGAATGATTGTCGCGGTTCAACTGATGACCTTTGCTCTTTACACTGAGCGGCTCGCTGGATTGATCGGGTTGCGAGGCGACCCTCAAAATAGGCAAAGCCTTCCGAAGTTCTCGCTTGAATACGGATTAATGATTGGTCTTGGTCTGGTAGTGGGTGGGATCGGATTGCTAGCGTGGAAAACGTTGGAATGGGGTCAAGGTGGATTCGGTCCACTTGATCCCGAGGTTTCGATGCGCGTTGTCATCCCCGCGATTGTTTGCATCACTCACGGGTTCCAAGTTGCTTTTGGAAGCTTTTTTGTGAGCTTCTTGAATCTGGCGGAATCCGAGCTGAAAGCCCAGTCGTGACAATGCTGCAAGACAAGGAATATCTCGGATCCATTGACGGCCTGCGGGGTGTAGCAATCCTAATGGTCGTGTATCAGCATACGTTGGCGACGCCGATTAGTAACTGGCTGACTAGCAGATTCGGTCTGGACTATCCCTACATCGTCGCCAATGGTTGGATGGGTGTCGGATTGTTCTTCATGTTGTCCGGGTTTGTGCTTGCACTACCGTACTTTGCGAACGTGCGGCGACTAGAGAGTGCAAACGATTTTCAAGCGTATTATCGCCATCGCGCGATGCGATTGTTGCCGCTGTTTTTTTTCATGGCGATCATTAGTTATCTCGTATTGGCGGCTCAGGGATACGACTATCCCGTATCACTTGGGCTGACACTTTCAACGACCAGCATGTTTACTTCGAGTGAGTTCTTTCCACGGATCAATGGGTCGTTTTGGTCTTTGATGGTTGAGATCTGGTTTAGTGTGCTATTTCCGTTGCTGCTGGTGATGCTTCAGAGATATCGTTGGGTTTTCGTGATATTGCCGGTTCTGTTAATCGCGATTGGCCTGAGAGTCGCGGGGGCCTATTTTCCATTCGCTGACGTTCACACTAATCCGGTGAAAGACTTGAGCGCAACAGCTTTGATGATTTTTCCCAGAGGGCGTGAAGAGTAAGCCTTGGTATTTGATCGCACCTTTAGGAATCAACAAGGGCGGTCCCTCCGCTAACGATTTTCGGAAATATTCTAAGAAAAAGCTTGACTAGGATATTTCCACCCATATATTAATGAACGTCCAGCCAATCCAGTGATACACGTTTGGCGGGAAAACTGAGGCAATTCGCGGGACTTGACAGCTTTATTTCCGTTAGGACATAAACGCCATGCACAAGCTCACACAGCGATGACGCGACTCTTGTTGTCCGCCGTCGCTAGCTTGTTTGTCGCACTGGAGGCCGGTTGCGGACCTCTAGCAGATGCATCGAGCCAATCTCTGGATAGTCTGTCATTGAACCAGAAACCCAGCTCGTTGGCACCAGTAGTGATCGATGCTGGGATCACCTTTGCAGACGAAGCCAGTTATCTTTGTATTCCGCTGACTCGATTTGGAGTTGGGGACTCGGAAGACGTCTTGTCAGTGGAGACTTCTTGCGACTGCACGCAAGCTTCGATTGTAAGTTTCAATGAATCTGCACAACGAAAATCAAAAGCGCTGCGGTTAGACTTCGTAAGCGAGAAGGATTGGGTTCAGTTTTAACCTACTCAGCTTGCAGTAAATGCGAAGATTCGACTTAAAAAGCGAACGGCTTTGGCCTCGGTTAGATTCTTGCGTACCGTACAGAATGCAGTATCAAGAGGAAGTGTTCAGATTACTGAAAGCGAATGATGTTCGAGTACAAGCTAAATGTTTGATCGTTTTCGTTTCCTGTTCCGTTGTTTCAGAGGGAGTATGATGATGAGTCGTAGAACTAGAGTAATTGCCTATCTCGCAGTCATGACGAATTGCATTGCTTTTGCGTTTGCAAGTTGCCAGCTTCGAGGATTCAAAGAGCTAACTAGTGCGGAGGAATGGAGGCAAGGCGGCGCAGGTTGGACCACGGCCCTTGATTGCACGGCATCGACAGGATTCAACTGCGTTAACGGTGATTCTGTTGGAGGAACCTGTCAGGGAGCTGATGGTGTTGCGTGTGTCACTGGTCGTGCACCTAGCACATGCGTTGCCAACGCTGGCGTTTTTGATGAATGCACGGTTACTTTGACACCCTTTTGCCCGCAGGGCATCATTCTTCAGTGTATAGGTGGCATATTTAGGGATAAAGGGGTCGGCATGGGTTCCTGTGGAAAATGGGATGACTGTTGAATCGACATCCGATCTAAATAATTGCAATAGCCAAATTCGTCGGCAAGAGCATGGGTTCTTGCCGGCTTGGCTGCCTCGAATTTATTTCGGGACTTGTTCGAACTATTTACTTGCAATGGATAGTGATCGTGAATACTCTTCCGAACCTGTTTATAGCAATAGTTGTTTTCTCGATGGCTGCTTTGGTTGAGCCGCATAGAATCTTGAAAGCGGATGACATTGATTTAAAGAAGCGGTACTTTCGACTGTACATGGAGTACCAGGATGTTGAAATCTCGGGAACGATCAAAGAACAGACAGACGTCGGTCCCGTAATGCATGAGTTCGTATTGCGGTACGGGGCTAGCCAGGATGGGAAGGCCCCACCGATGGAAATACTCTCGATACTGCCGAATCCAGGTGAACCGCACATTGCTTCTAAGACGCTTGTTGATGAAGCGTTTGCGATTTCGAGTGACTTTATCAATGTTCAGTTTCAGCGACAGTACATTTCAACGCATCGCTACGACAAATTCAACTTGATTGATCCCGAGAGTCGTAACGATGTCAAACAAGCTAAAGAGCGATTTAGTAAAGCTTACCGATTTTCGAATATCTACTTAAACTCGGGTGCGACCAGTCCGCCTGGCTATTTCTATGCAATCCATGAGTCGGTGCAGATGGGGCTGGATGGACACGACACTAAGGTTTACTGGGGGAATGAAAAGAAGTACGAGAGTGGAACCACATTCGAGGTAATCGGAAGTGAGCAGCTACTTGGCTATCCATGCAAGCGAGTTCGTTATCGTGATCTTCAGGGGATCACCATCGATGCACTTATCGCAACCGACCCGTCGATACAGGTTTTCAAGGTGCTCGAAGTCTCGGGACCGCCCGATATTCTGAAAGAGGATTCAAAAACAATTTGGCTCAATCTTCCGAAAACAGAGTCCATCAAACGATTTGGCAGGTGGCTCATTCGCGATCGAGTAACGTACAGCGACCGAGATTGGAGTTGGGAAGTCAACATCACGGATGTTAAGCCGCTTTCGGGGAACTATGAGGGTTTGTGGATTAACTACAACAAATTGACAGGCTGTAGGGTTTCAGGGCCAGCTGAACCACAAACACGAAAAGGGACAGCAAGGGCGCCGATCAAGGGCGTAAAGGGCTCTACAATGGTTCCTTACACAGATGCGGAGCTGCAATCGATCAACGAATACTTGGCAAAACAGCCTCCACTAAGCAAGCCGAAGCCCTCGTTGAGTCGAATGACGTTTATCGGTTTCAATGTTATTGCCGCAATCGGCCTAATCATCTTTGTTGTGAAACGTTACAAGCGTAAGTAGAGTGAGTATGATTGTGCGATTACTGATGGTTTTTTGCCTTGCGACGTTTGCAACTCTTCAATTCGGGAATTCCATCGCCTGCGCAGATAATCAGGGCAGATTGGGCGGTCGATGCGGATTCGAGGCAGCAAAATACGTTTTAAATAGATTTTCAATTCCGGTCGTTCGAGGTGAACTCTCGGAGCTGGAGATTTTGGAGCGAGCAACGTTGGCGGCCCTGCGATTGGCCTTTGAGCGATTTTCGCTCAAGGTTGTATCCTACGAAGGGAGCGCTGCGGGGACAAAGGAGTGGTCAAAGCTGAATCAGTTAGTTCAAACACGCAATGCAATAGTTCTTGTGCTTGGGAATGGATCAAGTATCAGCGACGAAAAACATTATTTCGCCTTAAACAACGTATCGGATGAGGCGATTGAAGTCATTGATCCGGCAACCCAACGGGTCGTTCTTACAAAGATGAAAGGGAATCCTGATACTCCAATATTCGCAATGGTCATTTACCACCCTGATGCAACTTTTTTGACTATGCCATTTTCGGGGAATTGGTTCTGGTTGGGTCTATTGGTAATATTTTTTATGGAAATTGGACGGCATCAGTTAAAGCGTTTTGCCTATTGGAAATCATCTTCCGTTAGTCGCCTGACTTTGCTGGGTGCATTTTCCGTCATCGTTGCCAGCGGATGTGGGCGTGCGACGCAAGTCGAGCTGGTAGGCGAACGTCAAGATCTGGGTAATGTAAACGTCGGGGAAGACGTTGTGGCGCAGTTTGAAGTTCTGAATCAGGGCATTCGGTCAGTTCGTTTGTCTGCAATCGAACTAGGATGCTCATGCCTTCGAACAGACTTTATCCCAACAGTTGTAGAGCCGCAGAGGGTATATAAGTTCAGCGTCAGCACAAAGGGTGATTTGTTAGGGATTGCTTCGCAGTCCGGACGAATTCTATATCTCGACGATCAAAATAATATCCAAGAGGCAAGTTTTCAATTTCGCTATAACGTTCAAGCTGAGCTAGCGTTTTTTCCGAACCCGTACTATATCGGAATTGTCGAAGAGGCTGATATCGCTATCGGCGTTCCTTTAGAGTTGTCGATTGTCGATGCTAATGACGAAGTCATGTCCGCAACTGTGTTGGATGTAAAAGTAGGTTCTCACCGTGGCTTGGATTTTCCTGAATGCACTTCCGTCGCAGGGAATAAAGATATTGATAAATCAGCAAGGTTGACTTTTTCGGCACGTAAGTGTGATGGTAGTTTTGAAGCTGAGCTCGTCGCCTCGGTGAAGCTGGCGGATGGCAAAATTATGGCCTCGTCAGCAGAATCTGTGGGTAGATTTTGGCTCGGGAAGCTTACCAAGTTGGTGATATAAGGCGATTTCGATGGATTTATACTCTTTGAATCCATATGCTTTTCTCATGGTCAATTTGGCTTTGTTGTTAAAGCCTTCGACTACACCTGATGAAAGGCCCTTGGATTCGAACCAATTCAGCAGCAGCGACTCGTGTTTGATAAGCGTGTTGGCGAGCTTTTGCATTGGTTCGATTCGCGAACGTTTGGCTCTGGCGCACCATTCTCGCAGGAACTTTGAAGCCCATGTTGGCGATGTATACGTCCAAAAGCGATTGAAGTCCTCACGCATTAAGTAAGCCTTAACTGTGCGGAGGTTGTACTTAAGCAGCTCTCGCAGTTTCACAGTTTGCTTGGTAGTCAAATTGCTTCGCCGTTTCAGCAGGCTCCAACGTGAATTTTTAAGCACTTCCTCGTAACCATCGGCTTTCATTTGGCGTGCTTCCTCGGCTCGCACTTTGTCCAGGGCCTCGCTGAACTTCTTCGCGATATGGAATCGGTCCAAGATGTTCAACGCACTTGAGGCTCGTTGCTTGAGCACTTTCAAGTAGGCGGGCAACATGTCTGTGCAAGCGAACTTGATACCACTGATCGTCGGCGCATCCAGGATATCGAAGAACCCATGCAGACTTGCTTCCGTCCTATCCTTGGCAACATAAAGCAACCGTTTGGCACCCTCATCTAACTGATACACTAACGTCAAGTATTTGTGACCGCGTCGATACTGGATCTCGTCGACACCGATCGACTCAAGGTCCGACAGTTCGCGATGAACGATCCCCCAGCTAACAACCCAGTGAATTGCTCGATAAACGCTGTCCCAGCTGGTACCGAAGATCGTCGCGACTTCCTGCCAACTCAGACGCTTCGCCCATGTTGCTAAAAAGATTCGATACGATTTCGTTTGCTGATTCTTGCCGCAAGCCCAGGGAATCCGCTCTACCACGACACCACAATCAGGGCAGTTCACGCGTCGCAGTGCATACACAAAAAACACTGCCAACTGCCACAGTGGTACGTACTCAAATCGACGTGCAGGCAATCGATCGTATCCGGGGCGCCTTTTGCCACAACCGGAACAGATCGGCTTCGAACCTTTACGAGGCGTGAGTTCGATCTCAATAGCATCGCCACGCCATTTCCCATCGCCGTACACAAAACCGCTTTGCTTTTCTAGCCGATTGAGGATAGTCTTTAGTTGCATCTTGAGTCTCCGAGAGCGTTTACTTGGTCGTAGTAAACTCAGTTTAACGCGCTCAACTCAAGATGCGTTTCATTCTTTCAGATTTGATTGCCCACACGCAAAAGTTCCGTTAAGCTACAAAGGCTTGAGCGGAGGATAGGGCAATGCAGAGGTGCAACCTGAGCGCCGTTAAAGAACAAAGACCGAAGGTGCGACGGTGAGCCAAACGCTTGCCGCCGCACTTCCTTTTGATTCTGCACTTCGGGATTTGGCTGAATGCGTTAAACCTCCGTTCAGAGCCACCTAACTCCGCGCGAACTCATAGTTTTTCACCCACAAATTGTGCTGACGACCCAGAAATAAAGTACGACGGGCTTGGACCGTTTCCAATGACGATCCTGCGAGACTACGCTGCCGATTTGGGGCACTTTAAATACGGTGACCTCAATGGCAAGTTACCGATTTCGTTTAGGGAGTGGTTTTTCAAGGGAGATGTCTTCACGCAGTTGATGGGGGTCGAGCAAGGTCACTGCCAGGCAACGATTACCAGAAAGCCCGCCGATGAACTTCGCCAACCATGGTCAGGCTGGATTCGGGCTGATGTCTACGCATTCCAACCCATTCTCGATCACGAATTGTCTGCAGTCCTGGAAAAAGCGGCTCACACGCCTGGCATCCCTGATCCCGGTGGGCGACCGCTGTTTCACTTAGAGAAAACGGAATCGGCCGATCACAAGACCGTATGGATCGCCACCTTTCTTCATCAGGAGCCAAGTGAAGTAAATGGACGTGCGGCGGTTGAGCAACTTTGGTATCGAGTCTTTTGGGAACAAGTGAACGAAGAGATTCTTATTACTCGCGTTGATGAATTGAGCGTTGTCGGTGGAGCCGATTCAATGCCAGCCCGAGTCGCTCTGATCGACGATTACCAAAAGGTTAACAGCGTCAGCATGCCTCATCGCGTTCGCACGTTCATGTTTTTCAATCCAGCGGGTATCCTCGGTGCGGAGTTTGTCGCTTCGGAAGTGAAAGTCAACGACGCGGTTGTTATGCCCACACAATTGCAAATTCCGGCTGGTACTTCAGTGCGAGATGAGTTAACCGGCAAAGAGTATCGCCAACCTGTCGAAGAACCGAAGATCAATCAAGTCTTACCCAAAGCACCGATCGGTAATTCGGAAAGCACGACCATCAATCCCGAAATTCCAGCGGAAGGAAAACCAATCGACAAGGACAAATTGCTTAATGAACTTCGTGAACGCGATCGCAAGTTCAGTCGACGCACTGTCGAGTTGGAACGAACTTGGGATACGCTCACTTCACCGCGTGGGGAGGCGTCGGAAGAGCGCTTCCAAAGTATGAAATTTGGTCAAGCTGACCCTGGCATGCCAGAAGGATTGCCAGAAGATTATCAACAACCGCATCGCATTCGCTACATCTGGACAGGGCAAAACTTTGACAGCACGCTGGAGATTCTTGCCGATCTTGAAACCGCGATTCATCCCGAACACGGTAAGCTCGCGGCGCGAACGATCGAAAGCGATTGCTTCAATTATCAACGTATCTGGAATCTCGATCAGGAAATATTTTCGCATAGCTCGGAAATTGCGAAGCTAAGTGGCGGTAAAAAAGCATGGGAATATCTTCTACCAACCGGCTTTGGGTTCTCACCGAGCATCCTTAGCGTATCGAATGCCGTCGAAGTCGATGACGGCTATGTCTTAAAAGGTCTGATCCGTCTCCCAAGTGCAACCATTGGCAATCGCAAGAACTGCTTTGAGATTCACCTCGACAAAGAGATGATCCTGCGTAAGGCAGTGATTCAATACCACGTCTATGATTTTGTGATCGCGACGTCGGGCCGGAGTGAATTTGCGGAAATGCCTCCCATGGCAAAACAAGCCGCTGTCTCGATTCACTATGTTGGCCAAGATGAAAAGCGATCGGGAGATGTCGGAAACTATAAGTATGAAGTGATTTCTCTCTCAGATCGCCTGAGCAAAGCCGAATATGACTTGCGAGTCAATTTTGCGATCCCCAAGGGCACGAAACTCGCCGCCGGCTTGAATCTCGTCGAAGTCAATCTCCAAGGACTTCCCGGTGTAACCCAAGTCGAACGCGATCAACTCGCGCCACGCCCTGAAATGACACCGCGCGAACCAGATCAAGCGATGAGCAATCCGAAACCGAAACGGTTGCAAATTCGTGAGGCTGCTATTGTGGAAGCAGATGCTGATTCATCCCAACAGTTGGACGAGAGCAACATCGTGGAATTCTCCGGAATTCGGCTGCGACTTGATCCGGCTCAACCAGCGGTTTTGATTGAAGACGACATCATGACGGTTGAGTCGGTCACCGATACGAACAATCCTAAAGCGTCCCAAGTCGTTTTGACTCTTACGCCAGAGGCTGGTGAACGATTTCTGATCGAAACAACTCGATTGAGCAGCCAGCCGAAGCCTGGGTATTTGGTAATCGAGTTTGATGGAACCGTTCTCAGTGCTCCACGAGTGAACAACAAAATCAGCAGCGAGGTGGCCATTTCTTTTGCCGGACGAAATAAGCTCGACTTGGAGAGAGTTGTCGCCGCTATCCGTGAGTCGATCGCGACTCGTGAAAAAGTAGCCGAGAAGGTATCCACCCATACGCGATCAATGCGTGCAAACTCCCCCGATGGTCAATCTCAGTCAGCGCCACCCCCGACTGATCATGAACGTATCCAAGGAGCTTGGCAATCGCTTGATTCAAAATCGCTACCGGTGAAGCCTTCCGGACTATACCAGTTTTCGGTCAGTTTTCTTGCTGATCGAATGTCGATGTCGGGACCTCAGAGAGCGGGAATTGGTACTTTCAGTCTCTCGCCAGATACCGTCCCAAAACAAATTGACTGCCGTCTCACCTTTGGCGAGACGCATGTTGAATTTATTGGGATTTATGAATTTCGTGATAGTCAGCTTTGGCTTTGCCTGACCGAAGGTAAACAGCGTCCAAAGTCCTTTGACAATCCACCGGCTGTCGCCGGCTTGATGACTTTTGCCCTGGAACGGAAACAGGTGGAATTGCCAGACGTCGACTCAGATGCCTCCTTAGCACTGTCAGATTGGTCACAGAGTCAAGATGGTGCTGGCGTGTTTGCAACGTACACACTGAGCATACCGGGAATCGAGACCATAAGTCAGGGTCTTGCTGCCGGAGGACCAGCTGTGAAAGAGTTCTCCGGCGTACCGGGGTTTCCAGGCAAGGTTTTCACGCTTCGATACTTCCTTCCCAATCTGTCACCGCGCGGAATGGCGTTTGTTGCCGGGACCTCCTTTCAATCGAGTCTAGATCTAATCGAATTGGCTCAGGTCGCGGAACGCAAACGACTGGTAAAAGTATTCTCGCACCCCGATAGTGCAACCGGAGCCAGTGATCCGATAGGGGCGGTGCCAGTCGATCGGCCCGTAGAAACGCCAGAGGTCAAGCCCATGGAGTCAAGCTTGAAGATTTCGGTTCTCAAAGCTGGAGCAGATCAAGCAGACTGGCTCAAGGAGATCGACGCAACGGGAGAAATTATTTACGGTTACGAGATTGTTGTGCGTTAAAGCGCGTGCAAATATGAACCCAAAAGAGTTCCTTCAATTGAAGAGGGTACTCGAACTGTAGCGAGGTGCTCTCCAAGTTTTGCGTTTTTAACGAGCCGGTCGGCGTTTAGTCCACCCAACCAAGCGCGGTCTAGTGTGACGCCCCGGCTCAGAAGCTCTATCTCCTTACGCGCGAGGCACGCTCAATGGTCGTCGGCAGAGGGCAGCGTTTGGCGGCTATGAAACAGCGGGACTCGCTGTTGAGCCCCTTTCCGCCCGGCAATTTCGCGGAATTCTGGCCGGAACGTGTAACACGACTCGGTGTCGGTTGTGTATCTCTATGGAGAATCCCATGACACCAACACCAACGACCCGAGCCAGTTTGCTGTTTCGGCTTCGCGATTCGCAAGATCACGAGGCGTGGGTGGAGTTCGTCGAGATTTATGAGCCGGCGGTCTATCGGCAGTTGCGGAAGTGCGGCTTGCAGGATGCGGACGCTCGCGAGTTGATGCAGGAGTTGTTTGTCGCGGTCAATCGGCAGATCGCTCGTTGGGAACTGGCGAAGGAACGGGGTTCGTTTCGTGGCTGGTTGCGGCGAGTGACCCGGAATCTCGTGATCAACTGGATGAAGAGCGGCCAGCGGCGAATGGTCGCTTGGGGCGGTCCTGAATCGCAGTCAATGTTCGACGAGTTGGCTGCGGAGGATTGTCCAGAGTCGGCCGAGTTCGATCGCGAACTGCGTCGGTCGATTTTTCAGCGAGCGTCCGAACTCGTGCGTCAGGAGCAAAGCCCGAAAGCCTGGCAAGCGTTTTGGCAAACCGCTGTCGATGGAAAAACGCCAGCGGTCGTCGCGCAAGAACTGGGAATGAGCGACGGAGCCGTCCGAGTCGCCAAGTGCCGCGTGCTGGCTCGACTGAAAGAAGTTGTCCGTGAATTGGAGAGCGAATCATGAATGATCTCTGTTCGATCGAATTGCTTCAGAACGCGGTCTCGCGTGGCTTATCGGCCGAGGAAGAGGCAACGCTGCACGCTCATCTCGAACACTGCGAATCATGCTGTGCTCAGATGGAACAACTGGCTGGCGGTGAAGCGTGGCAGCAGGAAGCAGCGGCGTTGTTGAGTGCCGATGAACTCGATGCCGCGGTTCCCGAACCGGCCAATTGGTCGGAGGTGGATTTCAGTGTCGAGCACCTTGATCCGAGCGACGATGTGAACGTGCTGGGACAACTCGGCGGCTACGACGTGCTCGCCATCGTGGGACGGGGCGGTATGGGGGTCGTGCTCAAGGCGTTCGATCACGAGCTGAAACGACTCGTGGCGATCAAGGCGCTGGCTCCGCATCTGGCTCACAGTTCGGTCGCTCGCAAGCGGTTTGCTCGTGAAGCTCAGGCCGCGGCCGCCGTCGTCAATCCGCATGTGATCGCGATTCATCATGTTCAACCGACGGGTCGTCTGCCGTTCTTGATCATGCCGCTGCTCACCGGCGAATCGCTGGCGCAGCGATTGAAGGCGCGGGGGCCGCTGGAGCTGACGGAAGTACTGCGGATCGGAATGCAGGCCGCGACCGGTTTGGCGGCGGCTCACGATCAGGGGCTCGTGCATCGCGACGTGAAGCCGGCCAACATCTTTCTGGAGAAGGGGGTTGAGCGGGTTGTCATCACCGACTTCGGATTGGCTCGCGCGGCGGACGACGTGTCGATGACACGCATGGGCGTCGTCGCGGGAACGCCGGAGTACATGTCGCCGGAGCAGGCTCGCGGCGAGGCGCTCGATGGCCGCTCGGATCTGTTCAGCCTCGGCTGCGTGCTTTACGAGATGGCGACCGGCCTGTCGCCGTTCCGCACCGATTCGACGATGGCCACGTTGCGACGAATCGTCGAAGAGAAACCGGCCGCGATGGCGTCGCTCGTTCCCGAACTGCCGCGGTGGTTCAGCCACATCGTCGAGCGTTTGCTGTCGAAAGACCCGGCGCAACGCTTTGCCTCCGCGAGCGAAGTCAGCCAATTGCTGGAGCAATGCCTGTCGCATCTTCAGCAACCCACGTCGGTGCCTCTGCCAGCGCCCTTGGTGACTCACGCCGCTGGCCGCCGTTCGATTTTCAACGTACCTCGAAAGGGAGTGATCGCCATGCTCGGAACGATCGGAATGACTTTGTTGGGGATGGTGCTGTGGCAAGCGACGGAAGCGCCCGACATTTCCGGTCAGTGGACCAGCGAGGAATGGGGCACCGTGGTTCTCGAAGCCAAAGGGCCAGGACAGTACGAGGGGGCTTTCACCGGCTCCGGTAAGGACAATCCGGCCCCGCGCAATGACCCACCCGGTGGCGGTCCAGGTTCTGGCCCCGGTGTCCCAGGTGCGAGCGCCGGTCTCCCTGGTGCGCCCGATGCGCCGAAGCAGGTGAAGGAACCACTGAAACCCGCCGCCCCTGCCCCTGATGCGCCGGAAACTGAAACGCCGGAGGGTGCCGATCCTGCCGCGACGTTTGACCCACCCGGTGGCGGTCCAGGTTCTGGCCCCGGTCTCCCAGGTGCGAGCGCCGGTCTCCCTGGTGCGCCCGATGCGCCGAAGCAGGTGAAGGAAATACTGAAACCCGCCGCCCTTGACCCTGCCCCTGATGCGCCGAAAACTGAAACGCCGATGGGTGCCGATCCTGCCGCGCCGTTTCGGTACAAGCTTGCCGAACTGGATGAGAAAATTGCAGCTCTGAATGCGGAGCGCGTGAAGTTGAGTGAAACGTTGTCTCCGACGCATCCGAACATCCGCAAGCTCGATCCAGAGGTGGAGGCATTGGAGGAAGCGCGCGCGTCGCTCGTCGCGACAAATCGGCAGGCAAATGCGGGCGCGAACATCGTCAAACTCCCCGACGCCGAATACGCGAAGGACGGCTTCCCGTTGGATGAGCTGGCGGGCAAAGGCGTGATGTGGAACGGGGAAGAGAGTGGCCTGTCGCTGGGCTACCGCATCAAGGGTGACGAGTGGCGCATTCTCGGCAAGGAAGTGAAGGTCGAGTTGTGGGTGCGCAATGCTGGCAAGGAGGATGTGAAATTCCAAATCCTCAGCCGCCCCGACGAGGGCTTGCGCGTAAAACTGACGGGGAAGGACGGCGAGGAGCACTTCGCACGAATGGTGCCAAACGATGTTCCACTGTTCGGCTGGAAGCACCTGCTGTCTGCGGGGCAATGCATCAAGGTGAATGAGTTTTCAATTGGGCTTCTACCGCCGGAGCAGAACGCGCGAATTGGCAATGAACTGCGTTTCTTCGTGCCACCCGGCTGGTATCAATTCGTCTGCGAAGTGAAAGTGCCGGGCTTTACTGCGACGAATGGCGATCGCAAACAAATCACACCCGGTGCAGGCGAATGGACGGGCACGATCAGGACCAGAAGCTTGAATGTTGAAGTGATCGCACACGATCCCCCTGCGCCCGGTGCTCGCCCCGTTCCTGCCGCTGGTCCCGATGCTGACGCGGTTTCAAGTGGTGGTCCAGTTGATACCCCCAAGGGTTCTGGTGTCAGTCCCAAGTCAGGGTCTAAAGTCGACTTAGCGGGTGTCCTCGACAAGACCAAATTGGGCACACTGCACCTGAAGTGGTCGCGAGTTGAACGCCGCTTCAACGGCACTTGGGGAAAGGGCGCTGATCGCAGTGGCACCATATCGCTCCGGCTGGTTGACAAGGATATTCGCGGCGGATTTACGACAGACGAAGAGGTTCAACTTGAAACTGGTACTCCACTCGTCGGCGACCTGTTGTGGAAGCGCAGCAGTGACAATCCGGCGAAGAATCCAGAGCCATCAGTCGAAAAGTCGCTGCGAGGCAAGATTCGTCGAAGCGATTCAGAACGCAAGCTGGCACTGATCAACTTGGGCACGGAGGACGGGGTCACTCTGGGGATGAAATTTGAGGTGCGCCAGAATGCGGCTGAATATGCCGAGGGTCGCTCTCCCACGAAAGGGAGCGTGGAAGTCATTCGCATTATTGACCAGCACATGTCTGAAGTGCGAATCCTCAAGGAAGACTTGCGGGACAAGTTTACGGAGGACGATGACGTGTTCAGCTTCGTCATCGACCCAAAGTCTCTTGCCGCGGCTGCGAAGCGATTCAATTCCGAAACGGCAGAAGTACGCAGCCAGCTATTCGTTCCGCCAATTCCAGATCTGACTGTGGAACGACTACGCGAGGGCTTTCGCCAATCGGCAATTTACTATCGCGGCCTGGGCAAACGGCAAGTTGCCGATGCGCTAACGCGAAGTGAGCCATCAAGCATCGGAGAAAAGTATTCGCTTCGTGCGGTTCGTTGCGCTCGCTGCCTGTATTGGCGTTGCTGCGTACGGTTTGATTTTACGTACGCAAGCGGACACGCTGGAGCGCGAGCACGACACGCTTCAGGCTGAGTTGC
>JANODD010000177.1:0-13446 GCA_031412515.1 Planctomycetia bacterium
GTCTCGTAAGCACCGCCACAATCCTTCGCACTTGCGATTTTCGGAAACCAAGTCCTGGCGTCTGTATTTGAGCTGCGAGATTCCCTTCATCCTCCGAGCAATGTCGCCTGTCGTCGGCACAAATCGTTTAAAGATTCCCACACCAATCAACGTGTAGATTGATGAGGTACCAAAGTACTCGAATTGCTTTGGCTGCAGGTAGATTTGAGGCATGCAGTACTCAGTGCGTCTTGCCGCACGGTCTTTACACTTCTTCAAGTGGAAAACGGCTGTGATCAGCCGATTTGAGGGGTTGAGTTTTTAGGGAGCGCGACGTGACCGAGAACTCGGTTGCATCGGTACGCCCGGCACGGGCGTGAACTAGTGGGGTGCCATTCCTTCGGGAACCAGTCCCCTGTAAGAAAATGGGAATTCCTTGGAGGACAGTATACCAACGGTAACCAAACAATCTTAAAAATTCTAACTTCATACGTGGATAACATGCTTCACAACGTCATTTGCTCTCAACAACTTGCGTTGAAAACGTGATGAAGGGAAACACTTCGGGAACATGCGAATCCCATACGCCATGTGAACTCCAAGCCCAGCCGCCTGAGTCTTTGGCAGGTTCCGCTTCTTTATATTGATTAAATCGCGAAAAATCCATCCGCCACACGTCACCGTTTTTGGGTGGCGCGGATCGTCCGTCCGCCATCGTCAACAGCTTCATTCCCGACCACGGCAAA
Organism: Planctomycetia bacterium; assembly: GCA_031412515.1. GTDB lineage: Bacteria > Planctomycetota > Planctomycetia > Pirellulales > Pirellulaceae > Aureliella. The sequence continues at coordinate 726 of JANODD010000177.1, forward strand.
GCCAACTCGACGGTCCAACCGCGATCGCGATCCTTGGCGTCATTGATCGTACCGTCGATATGCACCGCCGATCTTAATTCTGGAAAATCCCACTTCAAATATGCCCAACGTTTGCCGCGGGGATGAGTCGTCAAGCCAACACCGTTGAACGCCTGAAACTTAACACCCGAGCGATTCTGATCGAGCTCGGCGATCTTGCTATAGCCTTTCGACTCAAACTCGCTCTGCCAAATGAATAGCCCTTCGTAGATTGTGCCGAGCGAATTGATTTCGAACTCGTAGTAGGCATCCGTTCCAGCTACGAACAATTCGACGTCATTGTCCTCATAGATTGGTGAATCGCGTTCGGTGAATTTGCCTTGCACTAGCGGTTCTTCAATCCAGTATCCAACGTACAGGTACTCATCGTCCCACATCACCGCAGCTTGCGTATCGTGCACAGTCGGTTTGCCTGAGATCAAATCCACGAACTTAGGCGATCGCGGCACATGCAACCAACTCGGCTCGTCCAATTTCCCATCGACTTTGATCGGCCCAGCAGCGCGGTGTGCCGTGTAGCGTGCGACAGTATCGATCGGCACCGGAGGGAATAGGGCTGGTTTACTTGGTTCTTGCGACAATCCGCGAATGGGTGCTAACGCAACGAGAAGCCCAACCGCTAAACAAGCCCGTTTACAACGTTCAATCAAGTTCATTTCTTCCACAATGGAGACAGGCCATTCGTGTCGCTGCGACCGTGATGCATGTTTGCGAGCAATGTAGCAGGTTTCGTGAGAAACCGGAACGCAGCTGAGACTTTCAACTGCAGCCGGTTTCTCACGAAACCAGCTACTTTGTCAAGATTGCGAGTTGGCAGGAGTGATACCAGACGCGGAAGAGCATCTTTTATTTAAAACTATTCAGTCACATCGCCATTGGCGGGACGAATCGATTCAAAGTATTTGCGGACCGTTTCTCGATGGCCAAGGGGAAGCGGCTCGCTATCGATCACTTCTTCCATCTGCTTGCGAAACTCGGTGTACTTGGCTTTGTAACTGCGAGCCGCATCTTGTTCGCCTTCAGGTGACTGAGTCGTCTCACGCTCGGAAGATCCTTCGCCTTGAACACCGGTAATGTTCTGTTCTTGACGCGTTGAATCTAACTTCGTGGCTTCTTCGCCAAGCGGCTTGTTGGATGCAGCTTTGCCCACCTTGGTTGAATCTTCGGTGCTCTTCTTCACTTGCCCGCCCGAAGCGTTGCACTGCGATTGGCACTGGCTCTTGCATTCTGACAAGCGATTCAGTTGGCAATTCAGGCAGTTGGCAATCGACTTCTTCAAGCCTTGCTTTTTGCAAACACCAGCGGCTTTGCATTGTCCGTCTTTACATTGCGAAGGATTGTCTTTTTCAAGTCCTTCTTGCATCTCTTGAGCACTCTCAGACAGCTCACCCTTCTTGCCTTCGCCCAAGTTCTCACGGAATTTTTTCAAGTTCGCGGCAACTGCTTCACGTTCTTTACGAGTCAAGCTGCTGGCATCGATCCTCTCAAGTTGCTCAGCGGCTTTTTCGTATTTGCCATCTTTGAGTGCTTCAGCGATCGCTTGCATTGACTCGGCCGATTCAAGAGCAGCGGCAAGTTCTTTAAGATCCGCGTCGGTCTTCTCGGCGTTAAACTGGTTCAAAGCCTCGGCCAAGTTCTGTTGCATTTCAGAAAGTTTGGCGAGCGCTTCGCGTTGATCCATTTGAGGACTCTTCATCTCTTCGACCAGCTTCTCTATTTCTTCGACCAAATCCTTCAGCTCAGGCTCTTTGGTCTGCTCAGCCAACTCACGTAGTTCTTCGACCATGGTTTCGTCAAGAGTTGTGGCCTGGTCATTAACGATCTGCTGCACTGCAGTGTCAATTACAGGTGCAGTGACTTGTTCGCGAGGTAAGAACGGTAACGCAATCAACAGGGCGCACAGTCCAACTGCGGCAGGCATCCACTTAGGCGTTCGGTGTGGCAAAACGGCTTTCGCATCGATCCGTTGCAAACTCTGAATCGTGTTCGCAATTTGCAATTGCATCAGTGGTTCTTTTGACGGACGTGCGGCGAAGTCGAGGGCCGAAGCTGCGCTGTCCTTCATGCGATAGTGAGTGTCGACCAAGTGAGCACTGGACGTCCAGCTGACCGGTAGCAACCATCCGATCACTCCGCCCAACACAGTGCAACTTAGAAGTGCAAGCCAACAGGCGTAGAATGCGACGGGTGCACCGCACATTCTCGCGATTTCAATTGCGACGCCTGCGGAAGCTCCAATCACGACGCCGCGAACCAACCAATCAACGCCTCTGACTTGACGTTGGCGAGCTCGAACGCCTGAAAGCAACCTGCGAATTTCGCGCACCATGGAAACGCTCCTCGAATTTCACCCCGATCTGGAAAATTCCGCAGCCCATATGGTAGCATTATCTTTAGGCCGTTTACCAGTCCTTTTGGAAAAATTCCAATATTGCCAAGTGTCGCACGATTGTCCCAATTGTTGCTGTCCCAATTGTTGCAGCTGCGGCTGGGACAATCACGCAAAATCAGCCCATGGATAATAGGTGTAGAAAATCATACAATTCTGGCTCTCAACATATTGAGGCGTTCAGCAGGGACTGCGCGAGCCAATACCGGTAGCCAGTAAAGACTGTTGACTTAACATCATTGCACGCAACACTGTGAGCCGTCGGCGCTAGCCGCGGGTAAACGAAGTGGTTGTCGTGCAAGATCAAAGTTCTATCCGACGATAATCGCTTGCCCGTGAATCTTTGGCTACTGGAAAGTCATTGATCATCTCGAATCTCCAACTTCGTTCACCCGCGGCTAGCGCCGTCGGCTCACAACTATCGTCGACGAAGGTCGCAAAGGCGAGCTTCTGGTAACAGTTAAGCAACCTCCTTTATATCAGTTCAGCCTCGTTCTTCCGTTAGCGCGACGTTCGGCTCACTTAATCATTTGCATGAGCGCTATGGAAGACCATCCCGTGGCGGCTGCTGATATCCATTGGTCATGCTCAAATGGAAAACCACTTTCAAAGTACGGTTGAAATGCAAACGAACGGCTTTTCACGTGCCATACCGCGTCTTCACGACTTGTGTCCAACAAAAAACTGATTCCCTTCCGATATCTCTCGTCGGTGACGGAAAGTCCGCCGCCCTGATGGAGCGCCACCAGGCTGAGACCGGTTGCATAAGCGTCTGGCTCGAGCGCTGGAAGTTGCGACCAACCTCCGTTCACATTTTGGTCCCGCAGCAATTCATCTTTGGCCGCAGCAATTATACTCTGGTCCGCATTACCCCAGCGCAATCCCAGCAAGCGAAACGACTTTTCTGCATTCGCCGACGGTGTTGCACTTGCCAACCAACGTATTGCCCTTTCCACTCGACGCTGACTGTCGGCGTTATGTCCGGGCGGTGCAAACGACTGAAGGCCTCGCAACGATACGACGGTAGCTGTTACGGGCGAATACTCCGTAGGCGGACGATGCGCGTCACTTACCCAGGAGCCGTCGGCAAGCTGCAATCCGGCCAACTCAAAGTAAGCCGCATCGGTAAATTCATCCGGCGGATAATTTGCCTCCGAAAGTCCCCAAAGCAAATAACCGATTCGATGCGTAGTCCCACCGACTTTGATTCGCTGCTGCCAAGCGACACGTTTGAGTGCTAGATCAACTGCGGTAAGTTTGACTTGCTGTCGCTCAGTCTGATCGTCTACTGTCAAACCAATCTTGTTGGCCAAACTGACTGCAAGCGATGTGACAGATTGTTGATGACATGCCACACATCCTGACTTGGCGTAAAACTGCGGACCACAAGACTGAAGTTTAGTTAGGCTGTTTTGAGCCAATTGACGGATTTTTGCGAGGTCTAATTCAAGTGCCACTGGATCTAGTCCAGGTTGAGCAACTTTGGAATTTTTTTCGAGTGGGATGTTAGCAATAGCGGTATTCGAGTCCTGGCTATTTTCGGCGGATTTCAAGAGGCGTAGGATCTCAGTCGCGCCGCGCTGACTGGCCAGACTTATCGATGATTCACCACGTTTATCTTTGTCGGTTGGGTCGGCACCCGTGCCGAGCAGAGTTGCGACGTTTTCAGTGACTAAGCAATCTGAGTAGGACGCCGCTAAAATCGGTGATTCGGGAACATAATTGGTGATGACTGTCGCTTTCGGGTCCGCACCTGCAGCCAGTAAAAGTTTGACTAGCGGTGGATTTCCATGAGTTGCCGCAAAGATAAGTGAGGTATCGAGTGAGCGTTGATTGCTAGCCGCACCACGCTCAAGCAGCAGCTTGGACGTCGATACATCGCTCGCCCAGGTAGCTTGCATTAGAGGCGTTCCAGGTGATAACTGTTCAGCGTTACCGCCATTGACATCGCCACCGGCCTCGAGCAAGTGACGCACCAAGTCGCTGTCACCCGTTCGAGCGGCAAGCACGACAGCAGTCCATCCTCGCTTATCCGAGTAGCGGACATCTCCACCGGCTTTGAGTAGAGCTTCGATAACCGGCGTGTTTCCTGCGTATGCAGACGCCAACAAGAGTGCGTTGCGGCCAAGCTTGGACAGTTGAGCGACGTTGGCGCCTTTGTCGAGTAGCAATTGGATTTTGCGGATATCAGCGACTGCATACATGAGTGAGGTCATGCCATCGTCGTCCGTCGCATTAACATCCGCTCCTAGACTTAATAGCAGTTCGACACACTCAGCTCTTGCATACAAGGCGGCGTGCATCAGCGGCGTACTCCCATGCTGATTCTTTAATTCGATGAGTGACTTGTCGCGAAGCATCTCGCTTGCAGCCTGGAAATCATCGTTGCGAATGATCTCAAATAGCGCCTTCGCTCGTTCGTCGATCGACTTGCTGCGATGCGTCGTCTCGATTCTCAGGCCAGCGGGCCATTCAGCGCCCGTATTGATCCAAGTCTTCAGCGTCTCGATTTCGGACTTCGAAAGCTGGCCGGTCGGGGGCATTAGAATCCCCAGTTCACGTTCATGAAGGCGTCGCGTCAAGAGGCTCTTATCGGCTGCACCCGGCTCAAGCACACCGGATTCAATCATCGCCTCGCGGGAGTCTAATCGTAAATCGGCCATTTTGAGCGTATCGTTGTGACAACCGACACACTTGTCTTGAAGAATTGGCAAGACGGTCCGCTCAACGTCAACCGGCTTGGACTTTGGCTGTTCATCTTGCGCGCTGGCATATAGCGATATCGCCGCAACGACGATCCCAAAATAACGCAGTGCTTGATGAAATCGCATGAGAGCATGATCCTGAATTGCATCGAGGGTCTAATGAAATTAAACGTTAGCTCAAAGCCGCCTTGCAATACTCAACACACTTGGCCACTTCCTTCACAGCAGTCGAATCCGCTGGAACGGGATACTCGAGTTCTATGTCCGCAAAGATTGGCCACTTTTCCTTCTTCAACAACTGCAGAACTTCTTTGATCGGCGTTTGCCCTTGGCCCCATGGAAGGTTGCCACCGTCTGCAGTGCGATCCTTGAGGTGAAGGCTGATAATCTTGTCGTGGTACTTTTCGATAACTGGAATCGGTGACTTGCCTTTTGTACCCGCGACGTAGTGGCCAATATCCAAGTTAAATCCGATGTATTCGCCAACTTGCATCAGGGGATCGATGTTCTCCATGGTCGGAATGTTGGCGGTGTGGTTGTGAAAAGCGACCCAGACCTTGTGTTTGGCAGCAAACGGAGCCAGTCGCTTGGCGAGTTCATCGTTACGCTCGGTAGTGATCGCTTTGCAGCCTAACGCTTTAGCAATTTGAAAGTTGAAATCGATTTCTTCGTCGGTCAATCCAAATGGGCACTTGTGGATATGAATGTTGACGCCAGCATCGTTGAACATTTTGCGCAGCTGCTCACACTTGATCAGTTGTGCTTCACGCACTTTGGGTCGATCAGCGTCCACTGGCGGTTGCTCGGAGTCAGCGGCGCGACGGCCTTTTCGGAAAACGATGCCGGTAAATGAAGCGATCGCACCGTCCATTAATTCGGTTTCGCTGAGACCATCTTTTTGAAGGCACTCCAGCGCGTACTCGGCAGAATCCGGTCCACCGCGATAGCTGTACGTAATACAGCCAATTCGTACGCCTCCGAAGACTGAGTTGGGCTTTGGGTCATCGAACCCCAACCCCGTCCCTGGGGCAAAACCAGACGCCCCAAGGGCAGCAGTCCCAGCAAGAAGAGCCCGCCTGCTCATCTGATAATTATTGAAAGTCTGCGTCATCTTTTTCACCTCAAAAAATGCTGAAGGAGTTGCTCGTGGTTTGACCATTATAGCAGCCGAATTGACATGTCGTGGCAACAAAATTTTTCGCAGGTGTCAAGCATTACTCGGGGCATTCAACGGCGCTAGTAGCCACGGGTTTGAGCCGACGGCGCTAGCGGCTGGTGACCGAAGTGTGACACTGGATATGATGTGGTGACGGTCAAGTGCCGAACAATTCACTGGGACGCTGCGTTAGTCATTGGATAGACGATTGATCGTGTAAGACTACTACTTCGAGACCCGCGGCTAGCGCCGTCGGCTCACTGGCTACAGCCGTCGGCTCGCTGGCTAGCGCGTCGGCTCACTGGCTACAGCTGGTATCGCGAAAAGTCGGTAGCGGAATGCGTCAAGCATTTCGTGCATGCAACTTTGGCCCGCAATATTAACTCCCGAAAGCCTTGACGGCTTCCGCTACTGCGTTTGTTCACGACTTTCCGACAGCCCAGGCTACAGCCGTCGGCTGGCTACCAACGTGATTCCATTTGCTGAACGATAGTTTCAGCCAAGCGCTCGATGTCATGTTGCAGCGCAGTGGAGACGCTTTGGCCGCCTTCAGGTACAAAGTGGCTGCTCTCCGTGAATAGAAATGCGAATTGGCCCGGCGGAACGAAGCGGTTTTCCATAAGCAAATTGCCACGACGATCAAGCCACGTTAGCTCTATATTAAGAATCGCGTCCAAGGCACGAGGGTCGTCCGTGCGATTTTCTGTGATGACTTGTTTCGACTCGCTAATAACACGGCACGTCAATGTGCTATCAGCCGATGGATCACCGATGACTTTGTACGGTGTTCGCAATTCGACGGCTTTAACAAGTGCTTCGGTCAGCTGCACACCTACCATGGGACGAAAGGTGTCGTTGCGGACAATCGGAATATAGACGGTGCGAATATTCGGGTTGTAAAGCGTGCCGTTGCCAAGTTGATAGGCGGCACAGCCGGAAAGCAAAACGATAGCAGCCAGAAGGTTGCTGATCGCGATGAGCGTCAACGATTTCGTTCGTGAAGTGCTCATAGTTCGTTATTTGGTTGGCACGCTATTGATCAATGGTTGCTCGCTCCTGGATTGCCCGAAGAGTTTTACAAGCGGACCAAAGCGCTGCGGCGGATCTTCTGGCAATCCTTCGATCTCGGCAATTCTTATTTCGGCTTCTTTTGCGAAAGGAGTGTCCGCGTAATCTTTGATCAGCTTGTTGTAGTGAAACCTTGCTGACCCGTTCTCGCCTCGCACGCGGCGATACTCGGCTCCATGCCATTCTCGTTCGGCATAAAGAAAGCGAATTCTGGCGAAGGAAACGTTTAGGTCTTGTTGACGTTCGCCTGCCTCTTTCGGGAACTGCTTAACGATCTGTTTGACGCGTCTTTCAGCTTCGTCCAGCGGCACTGGACTGTACTTTGGTCCTTGGTAGCTATTCATCAGGCTCTGAAGTTCAAGGAACTGTGCTTGGAATTGATGTTCGCTGTCGGGATAAGTCATGCGGAGGTCGGCAAACGTATCTGCCGCACTCTCATATTTCCCTTTTTCATATTGCGATACGGCGAGTCGCATCGTTGCATCATCGCTGACTCGGCCCGTTGGGTTGTCGATCCTCATCGCTTCAAGCACACGTTTTCCGTGACCACCGGTATCGTTCAAAGGACGCTTTTTGTCGGTAAAGTTCACGACGGTAAATGGTTGATGATCGGCGGTATCATATTTCAACCAATAGTCAGCAATCTCAAAGCGCCGCGAATCGACTTGGTCGAGATAGCGATTGCGCGGATACTCTTTGACCAGTTTGCTATACATTTCTTCCGCGCGATAGTAATCTTCTGCAAAGAAGAGGCTCTCGCCAGCGGCCATCAATGCGTCCTGTTCAAGTCCAGAACTTTGCCAGTTTTTTCCGGCCGACTGATACTTTTTCGCGGCTGCGCGAAAAGCCTGGGAGCGGTCTTCGCCTTGCAATTCCATGGCCTTTTCGAACATTGCGTCGCCTTCGCGGAACTCTTTTCGGGCTAGTTCAATGTCCTTGCGTCTTTCCCGCTGAAGGCCAATTTTCTGAAGAAAACCTCTACCGGTTTTAGATTTCTCAGCCGACCGGCCTTCTGGCCGCGTAATGCCGTCGCCGTATCCGGATGGATTTTCGATACTCCGCTTGGCGTCGTTGTATTCTTTCATAGAGCCGTTGCGTGGTGAGAACGCTGTGCAGCCGACGCCGCTAAAGGCAAACAAAGTGCCAAGTGCGAACAAGCCGCTGAGCCAAAAATGGCGCCGCAGTTCGAAAGCAAATCGTGCCCGTTTGGCTTGTGATGTCATGGCGTCCGTGCCTGTTCGGTTCAATAGGTTCTTCGTGGGGTATGCTTCCAGCTTGCCGCTGCGGTTCCCCAGGCTGGAAGCCTAGGCTACGTGAAATTCAGCGTCCGAGCTCCTCGAGGTAGGCATGTAGATTCAGTTTACGATCCAGTAGAACGGTCAAGTATTGTTTCACAACGTTTCGTAAGGCAGCACGGTTATTAGTTGGGTATGTACTCAGCGAAATCTTTTTCCACTCCGGTGCACTAAATTGTTCAAAGGTTTCGCGGACTGAGCCAGACATCAAAATCATGTTTCTCGAACCAGGTCGACAGCGTTCGCACAAGACGCCGCTCGCCAATAAACCAAAGGTCGCACGGTCTCCTCGAGGCACTTCGTCTCCACATTGAGCGCACATACTCCAACTTGGCAAGTGCCCCAGCATTCGCAGCAGCTGAAGTTCGAGCCTCAATACGACGGCTCGCAATTCCAGACTAGGATCTGCCATTGCCATGAGCGTCGATTCGGCAAGCTCAAACAATTCTGGTTGTTCGTTCCCTTTGTCCGTAAGTCGATCCAATAATTCGGCAACGTAGTAGCCACTGTAAAGTCGCAAGAGATCAGTCGCTCCGGCTCTATACCGCCGCAACAACTTGGCTTCGGTCAGTAGATCGAGCGCATCACCAGACTTTGGGATGAACACTACGCGACAAATTGAAAGTAGGTCAAGGGCAGCTTCAAAAGGGCTCTTTGGACGCCACGCTCCCTTGGCTAGAACTGACAGTTTCCCGAAATCTCGAGAGTAAATGCTAGCGATGCAGCTAGTTTCGCTCCAGGGATAGATTCTGAGAACCAGCGCGTCTGTCTGCTCGGCGGGCAATTTCTAGCATTCCTTCGCAAATTTATCGTTGAAGTCACTCACCCTTATCTTAGTGAAATTCTCCTTCGTGGCGTATGCTTCCAGCTGGGCTGTCGGAAAGTCGTGAACAAACGCAGTAGCGGAAGCCGTCAAGGCTTTCGGGAGTTGACATTGCATGGCAAAGTCGCATTAACGAAATGCTTGACGCATTCCGCTACCGACCTCTCGCCATACCAGATTCCAGCGTGCTTTATTGGCGGTTTCTTCTGCTAAAATCCGCTCTTCCTCATGCTTCACCTTATTATCGGACACAAAAGTCCTTAATGGTGTGGTAAATACCATCACTCAATCGAGCGCTCCACCATAAAGGGGGCGGTATTTTCCAAGGAGGAATATATTCGCCAAACAATGCTACTAGGGGTATCGCTGCATTTCTTAAAGTACTACATTTTAAACGCCCCCTTTGGTACTATCCCTTTCCGATTACTTTCTGCGATCTTCGCAACTCTGGTACTTACAGTCTAAAACGAACCAGCAGATTAAAGGTCCGTTGGCTAGCCTCTACCGAACCAATGTATGGAAACAAACTTTGATGCTTTTACCGCAACACAACTTCAAATGGTGCTCGATGCGCCCAGCGTTAACATATTTGCAATCGACCGAGAATATCGCTATGTGAGTCTGAATAAGTTGCATTCCGAGACCATGTATATCCTATGGGGGGTGGATGTGTTTATAGGAATGAACCTTCTCGAAGATGTTATTCATAATGAATACGACCGTCAGAAAGCCAAAAGCAATTTTGATCGAGTCTTTGCAGGCGAGGAATTGGTCCTCATCGAAGCCTATGGCGATCTGGGTGCCAGGCGACTGTACGAATATCGCTACAGTCCAACGAAGCTGCAAAGCGGTGAAACGGTCGGGGCAACGGTCTTTGCCAGCGATGTAACTGAGCGCGTTCGATTGGCTGAAGAGCGTTTAGCGCTTGACCGAAGGCTCTTGGAAGCTTCCCAGTTGGAAAGTTTAGGATTGCTGGTTGGTTGTGTCGTACATGATTTCAATAACTTGCTAGTGCCAATTCTCCTCAGTAGTGAAGTGGCTCGCGCTTCCGTCGATACAACGCATCCGGTGGCTGAGTTGATGTCGACGGTTATTGAAAGCACCAAAAGTGCAGCGGAACTAACGAAGCAGTTGCTGAGTTTTTCGAGCCGAGGTGGTGTCGCAAATGAACTGGTGGAGCTTAACGCGTTGATAAAGGGGACCGCAGAAATGTCCCGCGTTTCGGTGCGTCGGCGCGCTGAACTGGACGTATCACTATCCAATCAACAACTAAAAGTTTTAGCGAACTCAACGCAACTGCGACAAGTCATTACCAACTTACTGATCAATGCATCCGAGGCGACCCGCGGGGCGTTTCCCAAAGTATCTGTTTCGACTGAGGCAATGCGGGTCGCGGGTAAATTTGAAAGTCAAACTACTTATCCATCGCAAGTCCCAATTGGTGATTACGCAGTCATTACAGTCGTCGACAACGGTTGTGGAATATCGCCTGAGCAGATGGAACAGATCTTTGAACCGTTCTATTCCACCAAGGGCACCGGTCGCGGTTTTGGATTAACTGCAGTCCAAGGGATTGTGCGAAATCACCACGGATTCATTGCAATCGATAGTGAATTCGGACTCGGCAGTAAATTCAGAATCGGCATCCCGCTGGCCGGTGACGATATGGTTCATTTCTGCCAAACGACGGATATTTCCGGTTTGGAACAGGCCGATGCGTGCGTGGCACCGATGCGTATTCTGATCGCCGATGACAACTCGAGTGTCCTTAAATGCTTAACACTCGTATGTGAAAAGCTTGGGCATAAGGTCTTTCCCTTTCCCAATGGCATCGCGACCATCGTCGCCATTAGCACGCAGCAGTTTGACTTGATCCTGCTGGATGCTGATATGCTTGACATCGGAACGCAGGAAATACTCTCTGCGATCCCTTCGTTCGTGACGACGCCTGTAGCACTGATGAGCAGTGAACGCCATGAAGCTACATTGATTTCGAATCCCCGTGTACACAGCATCTTGGCCAAGCCGTTTTCAGTTGAAATCCTGTTCTCCCTGCTACGTCGTTTCAAACCTCAGCCGGAAAACTTATCCGCTTCACACGAACACATCTCAGGTAGCTTAGGCTTCCAGTCTGAGCCAAACACTTCTCCTAGTTCGTCCAAACTTTAAAGCTCTTGAGTGTATTGGGGCCAAAAGTATTCGTAATCGCAACATCGGCCGCGTCGCGCCCGCGTGCTAGCAAGACACGCCCAATGCGAGGAGTGTTATTGCGTGCATCAAAGGTATGCCACTGTCCACTCAAGTAGACTTCAAACCAAGCGGCAAAATCCATGGGGCTATGCGGTGGCGCAACTCCAATGTCGCTCAAGTAACCTGTGCAATATCGGGCCGGAATATTCATGCAGCGACATAGCGCGACAGCTAGGTGTGTGTAATCACGGCAAACACCCCGACGCTCGTTGAAAACCTCCCAAGCCGTCATCGTTGCGCGTGCATGTTCGTAACCAAATGTTATGTGCTTATGAACAAAATCACAGATTGCTTGGACTCGCCCCCAGCCGGTCGGCGATTTTTCAAACATTCGCCACGCAACTTGCGAAAGTACATCTGTCTCGCAATAACGACTGCCAAGCAGGAACACGAGCGTTTCTTCTGGCAAGTCCTGCACCGCATGTTGCGTCGCCGTGGGGCAAATCGCATCTGGCTCGCCGGTATCGTTAACCACTGCGCTAGCAGTTAGCAGCGTCAGTCCCTTGGGAGCGACAATGCGACTACACCAATTGCCGAACGAATCGCGATAGGCGGTTACGGGCAAGACCGGGTTGGTTACAAGGTTATCTGGAACCACAATCGTCGACGCCCGCGAATAATGGACATGCAACGTAAGAATCATGGGCGTAGGTTGCGGGCAGTCGTAGAGCAACTCGTATCCGACTTTGATATGCATTGATTCTCTTAGTAGGCGTTATTGACCGAATAATCTGATCTATTGTCTCGCTTGGCCTGCGCCTTGTCCATCTGACTGGATTTAAGTGGGGTATGCATCCCTGGCATCCCTGCTTGCCATTTTAGTTAGTAAGGCCAGCATATGTCGACATTGGAAATCGCAAGCTGGAAGCTGGGATGGCTAAAAGTCGGTCGAATTACCCATTTTCTATAGACGCTGGATAAAAAAACTGTTGCACTCCTTTGAGCTAAAAATTGGCTTCACCCAATGCAAAGGAATGCAACAGTGCTTACATCTTG
>JANODD010000178.1:0-9517 GCA_031412515.1 Planctomycetia bacterium
CAAGGTCGAATGGTTACGAGCCGACCAAGAGGCCGATGTTTACATCTGCCCGGCCGACACCGAAGTGAAGAACCTCGCTCTGGTCACTGGCCCGAACTTGATCGCTCGTTATCGCGCTGACTTCCAGATCGTCCAGCCGGAAGAAGTCCAGTACATGGATATCGCTCCGAGCCAGATGGTCGGTGTGTCGGCCGGACTGATTCCGTTCCTCGAGCACGACGATGCTAACCGCGCCTTGATGGGTTCGAACATGCAGCGTCAAGCCGTGCCGTTGCTGGTTACGGAACCACCGATCGTGGGAACAGGCCTTGAAAAGGAAGTTGCCAAGAACAGCGCGATGGTCGTTAGGGCTCGTCGCGCAGGCAAGGTGACTTACTGCGACGCGCTGCGTATCGAAATCGGCGCCGACGTTTACCCAATGCAGAAGTACCAGGGGCTGAACGAGAGAGCCTGCTTGAATCAGCATCCGATCGTCAACATCGGTGACAAGGTCGAAAAGGGTCAGATCATCGCTGACGGTGCGGCAACGTACTTGGGCGAATTGGCTCTCGGTCGTAACGTGTTGGTCGGCTTTATGTCGTTCGACGGTTACAACTACGAAGATGCGATCATCATCAGTGAAGAACTGGTGCGAGCCGACACGTACACTTCGATTCACATCGAAGACTTCGATGTCGAAATTCGTGAAACCAAGTTGGGTCGCGAAGAGTTCACTCGCGATATTCCAAACGTTAGCGAAAAGGCTCTGCGTAACCTCGATGAGAGCGGTATCGTTCAAGTCGGAACGTACGTGCGTCCTGGCGATATTCTGGTTGGTAAGGTCTCGCCTAAGAGCAAGACTGAGCTGACACCAGAAGAGAAATTGCTGCATGCGATTTTCGGTCGCGCCGGTGAAGACGTGAAGAACGATTCACTGGAAGTTCCATCGGGCATCGAAGGTATCGTCATCGATACTCAGAAGTTCAGTCGCCGAATGAGCTTGTCGGACGACGAGCGAAAGGTGTTTGAAAAGCAACTGAAGGACATCGAGACCGAAGGCAATACGCTGATCGCGTCAACTTTCGCTGCGTTCGTCGAAGAGGCTGAAAAGGCACTCGGCACTAAGCTGAAGGATGATGACGGTTCGCCTTTGTCGGGCGGTCAAGATCCAAAGTACATCGCTGAACATGCCCAGACATTCAACTTGTCACGTTTGATGAACAAGCTGGACGAAAAGCATCATTCAGAACTTCGCAAAGTTCACAAGCAATTCTGGCCAGCAGTCGAAGAAGCGATCGATGATCGCGATCGCAAGCTGAACAGCATGAAGCGCGGTGACGAATTGCGCAGCGGCGTGTTGCAGATGGTTAAGGTCTACATTGCCACCAAGCGGGTTATCAGCGTGGGTGACAAGATGGCCGGTCGCCACGGAAACAAAGGGGTGATCTCCAAAGTTCTCCCAATCGAAGACATGCCTATCCTTCCGGACGGTACACCCCTGCAGATTCTGCTGAATCCGCTGGGCGTTCCTAGCCGTATGAACGTAGGCCAGATTCTGGAAACTCACTTGGGTTGGGCCGGTGCAAAACTCGGCTTCCAATCGATCACTCCTGTGTTCGACGGAGCGACCGAATCGGTCATCAACGACTGCTTGGCTGAGGCTGGACTGCCGCGGCACGGTAAGGTTCGTTTGATCGACGGACGCACGGGAGCTCCGATGGAGCAAGAAACCACAGTGGGCTACATCTACATGTTGAAGTTGCACCATTTGGTCGACGACAAGGTACACGCACGCAGCACTGGTCCTTACTCGCTTATTACCCAGCAACCGCTCGGTGGCAAGGCTCGGTTCGGTGGACAGCGCTTCGGTGAGATGGAAGTGTGGGCATTGGAAGCTTACGGTGCCGCTTACATTCTCCAAGAGTTGCTGACCGTTAAGAGCGACGACGTGGAAGGTCGAACCAAGATTTACGAATCGATGGTCAAAGGAGAGAACACTCTCGAAGCCGGCACACCAGCTAGCTTTGACGTGTTGACGAACGAAATTCGTGGTCTCGGACTAAACATGCGACTCGAAAAACGAAAAATCTAATTGATCTCGCTTAAGCGGCGCGCAGCAGTGATTCGGGGAGCTATCACTGCTGCGAATATCAATTCCATCCGCTCCGTTGCACAAAATATTCGAAACTCGATATTCGACACTCGAACGCACTTGAAGCCTGGCAAAAAAGTCTAAGTTTAGCTCTGTGATGCTAAGCTCGCTGAAATGCCATCCAAAAAATCCTAGGAGCAGCGGTATATGTCGACAGCTGAAACCAGTTACGATCGCGTAAACGATTTCACTTCCGTAAGAATTAGCCTTGCACGCCCGCAGGATATCCGCAGTTGGTCTTTTGGCGAAGTGAAAAAGCCGGAGACGATTAACTACCGAACCTACCGTCCAGAAAAAGACGGTCTGTTCTGCGAACGTATTTTCGGACCAGAAAAGGACTGGGAATGCGCCTGCGGTAAATATCGCGGTATGAAATATAAGGGCATGATCTGTGATCGCTGCGGTGTTAAAGTCACTCACAGCCGCGTGCGCCGCAAACGCATGGGGCACATCGAGTTGGCTGCGCCCGTGGTCCACATTTGGTTCTTCAAAGCGATGCCAAGCCGCCTCGGCGCTTTGCTCGACATGAAGACCTCCAGTCTTGAGAAGGTCATTTACTTCCAGGATTTCGTGGTTCTTGACCCTAAGCAGACAACACTTCAAGCTCTGCAGTTGCTCAGCGAAGCCGAATATCGCGAAGCTAAACTGCAGTTCGGTGAAGGTGCGTTCGAAGCCGAAATGGGCGCCGACGCGATTCGCAAACTGCTGCAAGCACTCGATCTTGCAACTTTGGGCGACGACTTGCGCAAAGAGCTTTCGGAAACGAACAGCAAGCAACGCAAGAAAGATCTGATCAATCGGCTAAAGTTGGTCGAAGCCATTCGTGACAGCGATAACCGTCCTGAGTGGATGGTGCTGGATGTGATTCCGGTGATTCCACCGGATCTGCGTCCACTCGTTCTGCTCGACAGCGGTAACTTCGCGACGAGCGATTTGAATGACCTCTATCGTCGTATCATCAACCGCAATAATCGTCTGCGCAAGCTCGTCGATTTGAACGCGCCGGAAGTGATCATTCGCAACGAAAAGCGAATGCTTCAACAGTCGGTCGACGCTCTGTTTGATAACAACCGCTGCAAGCGACCAGTGCTCGGTAGCAGCAACCGTCCGCTGAAATCGCTGACGGACATGATCAAAGGTAAGCAAGGTCGTTTCCGCGAAAACCTACTTGGTAAGCGCGTTGACTACTCAGCTCGTTCCGTGATCGTGGTCGGCCCGCGCCTGCGTTTGCATCAGTGCGGTTTGCCCAAGAAGATTGCGCTCGAACTGTACCAGCCGTTCATCATTCGCAAGCTGAAGGATCTCGGCCACGCCGATACGATCAAGTCAGCCAAGAAGATGCTCGAACGCAAAGACGAAGAAGTTTGGGATATTCTCGAGCAGGTGATTCGCAATCACCCAGTTCTCTTGAATCGTGCGCCAACGCTTCACCGAATGGGTATCCAAGCTTTCGAACCGATTTTGGTTGAAGGTAACGCGATCCATTTGCATCCGCTGGTTTGCAAAGGCTTCAACGCTGACTTTGACGGTGACCAGATGGCCGTCCACTTGCCGCTTTCCATCGAAGCCCAAGTGGAAGCTCACACCCTGATGATGAGCACTCACAATATCTTTGCACCGAGTAATGGTCGTCCGATCATGAGCCCGTCGCAGGATACGGTGATGGGTTGTTACTACATCACGATCGAGAAGGTCGGGATGAAGGGCGAAGGGATGATCTTCTCCAGCATGGGTGAAGCCGATTTGGCGTTCGCTCAGGGAGTCATCGATCGTCATGCGAAGATCAAAGTTCGTATGCCGAAGCACCGTCGTCTGAAAACCGAAGATGGCACTGCGAAGATGGGTGCGGTCATCGACACCACCTACGGCCGCGTGCTGTTTAATATGATGCTGCCTAACGGGTTGGACTTCTACAACCACGCGATGAAGGGTAGTGACTTGGCAGCGGTGATCAGTGACTGCTATCAACGTCTTGGACGCAAGGCCACGATTAATCTGCTGGACGATATGAACCAGTTGGGCTTCCGCGAGTCGACTCGTTCGGGTCTGTCCTTCGGTGCCGACGACCTTGTAACACCGGAATCGAAGACGCAGTACATCGGCGAAGCCGAAAAAGAAGTGATGAAGTTCAAGAAGCGTTACGACCGTGGGGTTATTACCCAGGCCGAACGTTACAGCTCGGTTCTTGACCTCTGGACGCATGCTCGCGAAAAGATCACCAAGGACATGATGCAAGCGATGGAGCTAGACGATCACTTGGGTCCATGGTACGTGAACCCGGTGTTCTTGATGGCTCACTCTGGTGCACGGGGTGGTATCGAACAAATTCGTCAGCTGGCTGGTATGCGTGGTCTGATGGCTAAGCCAACGGGCGAAATCATCGAAACGCCGATCAAAGCTAACTTCCGCGAAGGCCTAACGGTACTTGAGTACTTCTCCAGTACGCACGGTGCTCGTAAAGGATTGGCGGATACGGCCCTTAAGACGGCTGACTCCGGTTACTTGACTCGTAAACTTGCTGACGTGGCACAAAACGTTGTGATCACACTGCAAGACTGCGGATGTACCCAAGGTATCACCAAGGGCGTTGTTTATCGCGGTGAAAAAGTCGAAGTCCGTTTGGCCGATGCGATCAAGGGTCGTGTTTCACGCCAGAACATCGTCAACCCTGTGACGGACGAAGTGATCGTTCATGAAAATGAAATGATCACCATGGATATCGCTCGCAAGATCGAAGAAATGGGCTTGGAGAAGATTCAAGTTCGCAGCCCGATGACTTGTGATGCATCACTCGGTGTTTGTCGCGCTTGTTACGGTATGGACATGTCCACCGGTGCTCAAGTCGAAGAAGGCATGGCGGTCGGTATCATCGGTGCCCAGTCGATTGGTGAACCTGGTACTCAGTTGACCATGCGTACGTTCCATATCGGTGGTGCAATTAACCGAAGCATCGAAGAAAGCGATATCAAGGCAAAGAAGGGCGGTATTGTAAAATTCGCTCGTCTCCGCAGTGTTCGCAATGCGGAAGGTGCTGAGATCGTTCTGACTCGAAACGGTGAAGTCACGCTGCTTGATACTAAAGGTCGCGAGATCGAGAAGTATGAAGTGCCAACCGGTGCCAAGCTGATGGTTTCTGAGAATCAAGAAGTCGTTGGTGGTGCCATTCTATGCGAATGGAATCCGCACAAGATTCCGATCCTTTGCGAAGTCAGTGGTAAGGTTCGCTTCGACGACGTGGTTGAAGGCGAAACCATGCGACTGGAGCGCGATCCAGGTGGTGGTGCTCGTAACGTGATCATCGACCATAAAGGTGATTTGCATCCACAGATCGTTATCGAAGACGCCGATGGCAAACCGCTTGACGTCTACTACATGCCAGAACGCGCTGTTATTACAGTGCAAGAGGGCTCGATGGTACAAGCCGGTACAGAACTCGCTGAAATGCCTCGTGAATCGTCGGGTATTAGCGACATCACCGGCGGTCTTCCGCGAATCACCGAGATTTTTGAAGCTCGCAAGCCAAAAGATCCGGCGGTTATCGCCGAAGTTGACGGTGTAGTTGAAATCCAACAGACCAAGCGTCGCGGTAAACGAACGATTATCGTTCGCAGCGAAAGCGGTGTGGAGCACGAGCATCTTGTGCCACACGGTAAGCGTTTCTTGGTTCACACCGGGGACATCGTTAAAGCCGGTCAAGCCCTCGTTGACGGACCACTCGTTCCGCACGATATCCTTCGAGTCAGTGGTGAAGAGGCTGTTCAACAGTACCTCACCCATGAGATTCAGCAGGTATATCGCAGTCAACGTGTGGACATCAACGACAAGCACATCGAGATCATCATCGCTCGTATGTTGCGTAAGGTGAAGATCGAAGCTCCGGGCGACACCAGCTTGCTACCAGGCTTGGTGATGGACAAGTTCGAGTTCCGTCGTGTCAACAATCTGCTAGCTGACTGCCTCAAGATCTCCGATCCAGGCGATAGCGAGTATTCTGTCGGCACGCTGGTTCCGAAAGAAGCTCTTGAGATGACGAACACTCAAATCGAAGGTCTCGGCGGCAAGCCTGCTAAAGGCAAGAAGCCCAAGCCATCGACGGCTAGTACTCAGTTGCTAGGTATCACGAAAGCGTCCGTACAGAGCAGTAGCTTTATCTCGGCAGCTAGCTTCCAGGAAACCACCAAGGTTCTGACTGAAGCGGCTCTGGCTGGCAAAGTTGACAAGCTGGTTGGTCTGAAAGAAAACGTGATCCTTGGTCACTTGATTCCAGCCGGAACGGGTTTCCGTCTGTTCCAAGAGTCCGAAGTTTCCTATCGCCGCGAAGCGTTGGAAGACTTGGTAAATCGTGGTACGGTTGCTATCGAAGAAGATTTCCCACTTCTTCAGCAAGCACCACCGCCAAGTGCCGAAGACACTTCCGCTGATTCAACATCGGCGCTGTAAGAAGATTGATCGTTAACAAAAAGACGCTCAAATCGTATTCCTGGTTTGAGCGTTTTTTCATAGGCTTTTTTCGTGGCCGACGCTGCCAGCGTCGGCGCGGATGCAACCCGCGGGTGTGAGCCAATGGCGCTAGCCGCGCGAGTGTGAGCCGACGGCGCTAGCCGCGGGTGAACGAAGTTTCGGACTCTTTAACACCTGGTGTCTTCCCAATGTCAAAAAAAACTTCAGGGTGATCAGACTTCCGTTGGATGAAATTTTTTAATGTTGAATGACAACCACTCCGTTCACCCGCGGCTAGCGCCGTCGGCTCACGTTTACTCGAGGTAACATGACAACATTCGAGTTGATTCCGGCTTGGAAACCGCGCCGTAAAATTCTTGGAATGTCAGCCATCCTATTGCCGTTTGACGCAAGCGGTGCTGTTGATTGGACTGGCCTGCGCGGCCACATCGAGCGGACGCTCGATGCTGGACTTGTTCCAGCGGTCAACATGGACACAGGCTATGCGAACTTGATTAGCGAAGCGATTCGCGTTCGCGTTCTTGAGGAGACGCAACAGATCGCCAGTGGTCGGATGTTTGTGGCGGGTGCTTTCGTGGGAGATCAACCGCACGATGCTTTCGACTTGGATGCTTACCTGGCGCAGATAGATTCCATTCAACTGCATGGTGGCACGCCAGTGGTCTTTCAGTCATTCGGATTAACTGGTCTGTCGGACGAGGCGTTGATCGGCGCCTATCAACAGATCGCATCCGCCACTGAGAAGTTCGTAGGTTTTGAACTGGGGACCATGTTTGCCCCGTTTGGTCGCATCTATTCGCTCGATGTCTATCGCGAGTTGATTCAGATTCCACAGTGTATGGGCGCCAAGCACAGTTCGCTTGACCGAACGCTTGAGTGGCAACGATTAGCAATCCGAGATCAAGTGCGTCCTGAGTTTCATGTGTTCACCGGCAATGACTTGGCGATCGATATGATCATGTACGGCAGTGACTATCTATTAGGTTTAAGCACGATGGCGCCGGATCTATTTGCCAAGCGCGATCGCATGTGGGAGTCGGGCGACGCTGAGTTCTTTCATCTCAACGACATCCTACAGTACTTAGGCTTTTTCGCATTCCGCGATCCAGTGCCAGCTTATAAACACACCGCTGCCCAGTGGCTTCATCTACGCGGCTGGATCGCCAGCAACTTAACTCATCCAAGTAGTCCATCGCGGCCTGAATCGGACATCGAGATATTAAAAACAATATTGAAGCAGTGTGAACGGTATATTTAGCAGTACGCCAGTCTCTCGGCAGCGAGGGAGGTGCTTACTCTTTCGAAAGCGATGCTGTCAAACCTGAGTGAGCTGGCGAAGGAAATTAGCTGAAACACCACGTACGTCGAGATGAAGGTTTTGTGACCGAGATCGACCGTATTTGTAATACGCGATACTCCTTTTGGCATTCGTAAAACTATGATTTGAAAAAGTCAAGTTGGACGATTTCTGGTTGAATATCGGCTTTCTTCAGGAGTTGAGTCGTACTTGGCTCGGCGGTCTTCCAATCTCACGCGGTTCAATCGAGCACCTTGGGACTGTCTCCGCTTTCCGTTCCGGGCTTGTCCCGGCGGAAGCAAAACTGGCAGGCTACTTATTGACGTAGCCGCAAATGCGACGAGGGCTTATGCCGCCATTTATCGGACCGTATTCGAAGTCGCAGGATGGTAGAACATTCGTCCTCAAATGTTCATGGCCTGACGGCAAGCTAGGCAAGGCGCCGAACATCGAACGTCGATATAACGTACGAACATTGGATAGTCCTCAATGTGCAAAGCCACCGCGACTTAGCAGGTTTTGTTAAATCTACTGATTTTGAATACGCACGAGTTATAGCACTATGAACGCAGAAACGAATCCGTACGCACCGCCGGGTATTTTCCGTTGCAACATCGATTCGTTTGCACCCAGATATCGTGTCGATTAATCGCGAACGACGTTGCGTGAATTTTGCAATTTATCCGGAAGGCCCGCGTTGGGCACAGTCGTGTGGCTATTGATGCAAATGGGCATCGTTAAGCTCAACAGGCAAATTGTTGACGGTCCCCGGCCGTATAACGAATCGCTATGCACAGTTGATGAAATTCGCGACCCTCTACGCAGTCACCTACTGTCGCTCGAAGAGACTGCCCGAGTAGCGGGGTTCCATTCCCCACGGTATACGGCTTTAAATTCATCGGGGGTCGAGACGCATGGAGGCGCAGTTCGAATGCTGCATGACTCGTCTCGTATGTTCCTACAGATCATTGCATCATCTTCGGGAGCTTTCATGGAAAGCTACCAACAACTGGTTTCCGCGACGGCCGACACAGGAACCATATTTGTTTCATCCAACGGCCGCCCAAACTATAATTCGACCGGTGGCACTCGCATGCAGACTCAGCATAGAGTCGGAGCATCACTTCCAGCACTTGCTGATTTGCATACGCAAACGCTTAGCGATACAGCCCCAAACACCATCTGCATCGATTCATTTGACATTGTTGGCACGGTTTTGGATTGTTTATCCACTCAGTTCTTTACCGACAAAATAAATCGGGGAATCTACCAACCAGTCGAATTGTAGAACATTTGTCCTCAAATGTTCATTGGGATACAAAACGTGTAACCGTTCACGGCCTTCGGCCTTGAACGGTTACTCATAATCTTAATCCTCCTCGTACTCAGCCATCGGCGGTGCTCGTGCTCGTGCTCGTGCTCGATTGGCACGCGGTTTCGAGCACGAGCACGAGCACGAGCACGAGCACCATTTCATTGAGTACGAGTACGATTCTTGGAATCCGTACTGGCGCACAGCCAGAAGTGTCCTTGAATGTCAATCGTTGGCATGCGCATTTCGAAAAGATGGCTTAGCCGAGTAAGCTTGGTGCGGGCTGTCCAGCGAGCTTGGCCGTGATGGATTCTTG
>JANODD010000179.1:0-1794 GCA_031412515.1 Planctomycetia bacterium
CTCGAGTGCTTTCAATTTCTCGTATTCGGTCCAGGTAGTCTCGTCGAGAAACTGCTTTAACTTTTCACGCAAAACTTTTTTGCGGCCATCGCCCTCGGTCGCCCGCTGATCGGTCGCTTCCATCTTCACAATAGCGGCTTGTTCGATGCTGCGAATTTGTTTTTCAGTCTCCTTGCGTTCGGTCTGCAGCAGTTCGTACTGTTTCCCAATTTCCCCTGATAAGTCGAGCTGGTTGTTGGATGTCTGGTCACCGCGGTCCGCATAACTCGTCACATCGCGCAGTAGGGCTACCATGCTGTAATAATCCTTCTGTGTCAGCGGATCAATCTTGTGATCGTGGCAGCGAGCGCAATTTAGCGTGAGCGCCATGAAGGCTTGGCTGGTTGTGGTAAGGATGTCATCGTATTCATCAAACCTGGCTTGCAGTGGATCGGCAGGTTCGTCGTCCCAGATGCCCAGTCGATAGTAACCGGTCGCCGTCAGCGACTCAGCGGTTACGACTTTCAGCTCATCGCCAGCCAGCTGTTCGCGCACAAACTGATCGTAAGGCTTGTCGCTGCTAAAGGCGTTGATGACATAGTCGCGATACTTCCAAGCGTTTGGTTTTGGGTTGTCACGCTCGAAGCTGTTTGTCTCTGCAAAGCGGACCACATCCAGCCACGTTCTAGCCCAGCGTTCACCCAGTGCCGGATCTGCCAACAATTCGTCGACGAGTCGCTGATAACTCTCGTCGTTCCAGCCTTCTGTCCACTGTGCTACCGTTTCAGGAGATGGTGGCAATCCTGTGACATCAAAATAGACGCGACGTACGAGCTCGCCCGGTAAGGCTTCGTGATTGGGATGCAGGTTGTTGTTCTCAAGCTTTGCCAGTACAAATGCATCGATCGGCTGTCGCAACCAAGCGGAATCTTTAACCGCGGGCAATTCCTGGGGTTTAATTGGTTGAAAAGACCAATGTGGCGCATACTCAGCTCCAGCATCAATCCAAGACCGTAGCGCGGCAACTTCGGTTTCGCTCAGCCGTTTTCCCTCGGGCGGCATGCGTTCGTCTTCGACATCGGTGGTGACGCGCCGAAGCAATTCGCTTGCATCCGGCTTGCCAGCTACGACTGCATGTTTTCCGCTTTCCGCTTCACCGACAACCGTTTCGCGATCATCAAACCGCAGCCCGCCTTCTTGCAGGTCGGGTCCATGGCAAGAGTAGCATTTGCGAGCCAAAATCGGCTGAATTTGACCTGCAAAATCGATTTTGGTGGATTTTTCTTGAGCTTGTGTAACTTCACCGAAAAACACCATGCCAAAGGCAACGTTAGCAATCAACCACATAACACGGATGGATTCAATCATCTTTGAATTCGAGGTTCTCAGCGATGGCTGCAGGTGAAAGGTGATTTGCGATGGTGAGCGCCGGGGTAGTACGGGCCTAGCGATACATTTTAGACTAGCTGGCATTACAGGTCGAGTAACATCCAGACGCTACAGTGTATTGTTCTCCCAATCGAATTGTACTCAATTTCCGTGATCCCCCCACTAAGAAAGGGAGCCAAAGTTGAAAGGTGGCTAGCACTACTAAATCGCAGATCCAAAGCCGAAAAAGGAACACAACCGCCGGAACTGATTCTGGATCGATTTGCGTTCCTTTTTGCGCCGCGAAGATGACAGCCATAGGCACAAAAATCAATGGCAAGAAAAAAAGACACTTCTCGCTGATCGCCACCATCCTAGCTTGCTAGGTGGGGCGAAGACTTATTAGCTAACTGCGAAAATGACGAGTAACACCCGCCCCCACGCGCA
>JANODD010000180.1:0-12289 GCA_031412515.1 Planctomycetia bacterium
CATGGCTTGCATCGAACATCCCAAGTACAGTCACGTCTCGAAAGCAAGAGGCCTTCCGAGAAGCTCGTAGCAAAAAACACCTAACACTTTGCTCCGTAACAAGTTAAACTTTTAGCCATCCCAGCTGGAAGCATACGCCACTACCAGGCACCCAATTCGCCGAACAACTCACCATCGGCGCGGTTGCCGAGTTTTCGGTAGGTCTCGCTGTCGATAGTGCTCGAAAGGAAATGCATCGACCCGTCAGCAAACACAAACTGCGCTCCGCCTGTGTGATAGCTTCCGAATCCACCGACGCGAAGTGAGCCCGCAGGTTCGACGGGCATAAGCGGAGCACCGGGAGCATTTTGCTCCATCAACTTTGGATCGTTGATCGAACTGGTATTTCGCAAAGTCGATCGAGTTCCCGAAACCCAACCAAGGCTATCCGACATATCTCGCATCTCACCCAACAAAATGGTCTGCGACAAACCGTCTTGCACTTTGCTCAAACGCAAACGACTGTTCAAAAACAACACGCCGTTGTTATTGTCATTGATGGGGGCCTCTGAGTCGTGATGACAACCCGCATAATTCGTAACCGCGAACTTGGATTGATTGTCACGATCAACGAATTGGTTGGGATGCGATGGACAGGTAAGAATCGCAATCGGTTCCGCACGTACCGGTTGATTAACAGGTGCATACGCCCCAGCCGCTTGATCAAACTTTCGATAAGCGTTGGACTGCTCAATGTAAGGCAATATGCCAACAATCCAGCTGACATGCTGACCAATCTGTTCCGCGCGAATTGGTCCGTCCGGATTGATGACTCCTGAAGGCAACATTTCGGCATTAAATTCGTAATGGTGCACGGCCAAGCCGAGCTGCGACAGGTTATTGGAACACTGGCAGCGACGCGCCGCCTCGCGCGCCGCCTGAACCGCTGGCAAAAGCAAGCCAACTAAAATCCCGATGATTGCAATGACTACCAGCAACTCGACCAAGGTGAATCCTCGTCGGTGCTGTAAGTTGATGTGTGCCTGAGCAGTTTGTTCTGTGGATCTCATTATTGTTTCTCCGACAAATTGGAAAGTGTTTGAAGAGGTACGGTAAAGCGGTGTGTTCGTTGCATGGGACCATCCTGGTCCAAGTAAGAATCCAGTTTTGCGATGACAGTGACACTCTTCGATGAGTGATTTAATTCTCGCGAGTCCAGGTCGACATCGATGACCTTAATCTCCACAACCGCATCGTGGTAATTGTCCAGACCTAAATCTGGGCGCCACTGTTCACCCAGGTAGGCCGGTGACTTTTCGAGTTGCTTTGCAGCTCGCGATACACCGGCTTCGCAGAGCAATTCGGTTTGTCGCAGTTGCAACTGAATCCGCGACTCACGTCGGCCTCGCAGTGATGACTGTATGGTCAACGCGATGAGGGCTGACGAAACGACCAAACACGCGATCACACAGATCAAAATCAAACCTCGGCGAGGGTCTTGTTTCCGTAGCTTCATGGCAGCTTATCTCCTGCTTGCTCGAGTTGATGCCATCGTCCGACGACAGCAATCACCCGCAAGTCAACCGGCGGCGAAAACTCTGTGCTCTCCACCGGCCGTTCAATCTGCAGCACAACGCGATTAGGATTTGATTGCTTTGTAAACGTTGCTAGGCAGCGTTCGTCAAAGCGAAAGGTCTCGTGAGCGACTTCTGAACTTAGCCCTGTTTTTGCCCAAGTCACATTGGCGGACTCACGTTTGTAAATCACCATACTCTCGTCAGTCAGTCTCAGCGTAAGTGATTCCGATGATATCGAGATCAATTCAGATGCCGTATGAACATCACTGCGAAACTGCTGTGCCAGCCTCGCGAGAGACTGGTCGTGTTCGCCCCGGATTTTGGCAAGCTTGGACATCGACATCGATTGATGCACTAATCCAACAGCAAGCAACATCAGTGAGCTACCCATCGTCATCGTCGTCAACAGCTCGACCAAAGTGAAAGCGTTACGTTTGATCATTCAGACCCTCTTTTCTGGAACCAACGTTCAATGCCGCAGAAGGTAAATCGGTGATCGAAGTGCTCAACCATCCCATGATCTGAACCGGCTTGACTGCTAAACCTCGGTTCCAATTCAACGATAACGTCAGCCGCAGACCGTCGCCGGTGGTTGCAAGGCTGGCCTCAAGCTTGGCGTTTTCAAGGCTGTGCCTTACTTGCTCAGAGACTTGCAACTGGTTTAAAGCGACTGCCCGTTCGGGATCGCTCAAACTACTTAGGTACTCGTACTGATTCGATAACTCATTCATTGCCATTTGATAATGGCGTGCATCGCGCAAAACTCGGCCCGCTCGAATGGTTGTCGGTACCACCAAGCCAAACATGCTTAAGAGCAGCGCTGCGGCTACGATTACTTCAGTAACCGAAGACCCTGAACGCCGCTGTAGATTGCGTTTCTTCATCGACGGAACCTTAGGCCAAAGAGGAAATCATTAGGATTAAGACACTAAAGAATGAAACAAATATGAACATGACGACGGCTCCGAAAGCCAACACGACAACCGGCTGCAATAGGGCGAAACGGATAGACGTCTTTTGCCGCGCGGAGACTTGCATGCCAGCAGCCAACTGCCGCAGTATCCATGCACGAACCTCATTGGTCGGGGCCGTTGCAACGGCAACCGATTGCTGGGGCGTCAGTAGTTCGGCTTCAGTTAAGCCTTGCCAGCTCTCGACGCCCTGTTCAATTTCATTTCGAGCGAACAATAACCGCTGCCGCACTCGAGTATCAAAATGGTAGCGAGCCAAGGTCGAAAGTGAACCGGCTAGCGGTCGCCCTGAATCGATGCCAATCGCCAACAGTTTGAGTAACTCAGCTCGTCGCATCTGTGCAATCGGCAGCATGAACAACGGTGCAAGCCTCCGCTTGAAAAACCTACGGGACGCTGATGACCAAAAAAATCCAGCGATAACAATTCCAAGCAAAATCCATAAGCCTGAATACCGAGCAAACCCATCGCAGATGGCAATCAAGGTCTGCAAGGAAGTTGGCAAATTCAAACCAAACTCTTCAAACATTTTTTTAAAAGTAGGGGCGATCACTGTCATCATGATCATCAGTAAAAACACAATGCTGCACGCAAGCACAAACCAATAGCCAAAGACGTGCGTCAAACTAGGGTTTGATTCGTTTTCAATCGCAGTATCACGCGAAAGTAGCATTTCAAAAGTGGCCTGAATGGATCCCGATTGACTACCGAATCGAAGTGCCAAAACCGCATCGTCATCTAATGCGTCCGGCGTTTGCTCTAACGCATCAACCAAAACCACGCCTGAGTTCAATCGCAAAGCCAACCGTTTAAGCAGGCGACGGTAGCTTCCACGATGTTCCTCCGCCAAGCAATCGATAAGAGGTGCAAGTTCGAGGCGTTCCCGATGGGCAACTGCGAGCACTCGTAGGAGTGACCGCTGCTGAATCGCCAAAGAATCGCCATACCAAGTCGTTATGTACCACGTTGGCCCACGCAATCGCCAAACGCCCTGGCGGAAATCGCCAAGCGGTCGGAACAAACGTGAGAAAGTAGGGAATAGTGGATTTAGCATTAGATGATAGGCCCGTAACAGGACTTGTAAGCCGACGCCGCTAGCCGCGGGTTTTAGTGAGCCGACGGCGCTAGCCGCGGGTTTTTAGTGAGCCGACGGCGCTAGCCGCGGGTCTCGGAGTAGTAATCGTTCAAGATTTAAAAACCTTACTAAGCACATGTTCGTGACCTTATAGGGGCCACTGGCCTCCCTTCGTCCAATCGCTAGAGCGCTATTGGGCAATGCAAGCCAGAGGCACACAAAGTTAAAACTGGGGGACATCGAAACTAGCTACGTCAGCTCATAATTTGAAAATATGCACAATTGCTTAACTAGGTGGATCGGTTTTTGAACGACCAGTACTCCGAAACCCGCGGCTAGCGCCGTCGGCTCACTAAGACCCGCGACAGCGTCGTCGGCTCATATTTAGGCAAGTGATGTAATCAACGAAACCAACGGTAGAAACAATGCAATTACCACAAATCCAATGACGAGTCCCAGCACTACGAGGCTGATCGGACCGAGTACACTGTTAGACCAGTTGCTTCTCACTCTCGCTCTCTCACTGTACATTCGCGATAACTCTCTCAGTAGCGGCACACTCGGTAAACTATTGCGCCCGTTACCGATTGCATAACGCATCGTTGCCGGAAAATTATGGGCGACTGTAGTATCGCGAAGTCTCGTGCCCGGTATCTCCAATTCGCTCGCCATTCGTTCGGACATCACCCGAAAGTGTCGATGATCACACGCCCGACCGGCAATCCGAAGAGCCTCTGGTAGCGGTGCCTCGATACTTACCAATTCTGCGAGTGCGCCGGTAAATTTAGCCATGGCCGTCACATTGGCTGAATTTCCGGATGTGAACATGCCAAACAGAC
The DNA here is from genome assembly GCA_031412515.1 of Planctomycetia bacterium. GTDB lineage: Bacteria > Planctomycetota > Planctomycetia > Pirellulales > Pirellulaceae > Aureliella. The sequence continues at coordinate 4,442 of JANODD010000180.1, forward strand.
TGGTCGAGAGAGAGAACCGAATCCACAGGCGACTGACGATCGCGATCAACAGAAAAGCAAGCGCCATCGTCAACAGACTACGCGGTAAATGCTCCGTTATCTGGTTGCTGATCCAGAACAGGAACATCGTCGGAGCAGGCAAACTGAGTCCAAATTCACTGAACATTTTGGCAAATATCGGAACAACTAGAAGCACCAAACATATGAGTATGATGCTACCAAAAGTCAGCAAGAATAACGGATAGGCTAGTGCCGTTCTTAGACTTTGACGATTTTTGCTTTCTCGTGTCGCATCGTCCATTAGTTGTTCGTAGCGGTCCGCCGTTGTGCTCGCTCCAAGTCCTCTGACAACTAGTGTCAACCAAGCTGCAGTCGATGCGCTTTTGATAAATTGCTCAGCCGTCGCGCCACTTCTCAGTTGGTCAGCGAACTGGCGAACATCGCGCGCCGCATCTCGTTGAGGCATTTCGTCAGCCAGTGCATCTAACGCGGGAATAAGGTTTCCTCGACTCTCCAGCGATTTGTCGATTCGATCATAAAAGGCTTTTTTAGCCACAGATAGGTCCAACGCAACCACAACTGCGCGTATCGATTCAACTTGCAATCCTTCGGCTTCCAGTTGTGAAATCGCCTCGGAAACGCGGGCGGCTTCGATCTCGCCCGCTACGACTTCACCATCGCTTCCTATCGCTTCATATCTGTAATTTGGCATGAGAAGACTCCTTATGGTTTCGCCTTAGGGTTTCGTCAGTGTCTCAAGCAACTCGATCATCGGAGTGAAAAGACTCAATCCGTAGGCAAGCACCATCGCTCCTCCTAAAAAAACGCCTAACATCACGGGCAACCAGTTACGCCATCGAGTGGCCTCTCGCTTTGCCGAGTCGCGATAAGTCCGCGCTGCAAAACGCAACAGGTTCACTCGCGAAGAATCTTCAACTTCGGCCGCAAATGCCCATCGCAAAATCGACGGCAACGCAGAGTTCCTTTCCAGCGGACCCACTATTTCCAATGACTCGGAGAGTGAGTGGTGCGTGTCCAGTAACTTGGCAACATTTTCCGCATAATTTGCTTTGCTGATCGATTCAATAAACCGGCTACTGCCAGGCAGCCACGAGTAACTCCATGTGCCAGACTTATGCCACCAATACCAAACGGCAAACATCAAAACCGCCGGTAAGAGAACTCCCCAAAGCGGCAACCACTCGCGCGCGAAAATCAAAAACCCTAAACTGGCGCTAGGTGGCTCGCCAAGTTGATCGTAGGTTACCTCCAACTGCTTAGCCGCAACGAGTACTAAATAGATGAAGCCAAAGTAAACCAAGCTCAGCACAATCAGCGGCTGCATGAGTGAGTTTCCGACATTAGACTGCATTTCACGCCGCGCTTCGGCTTGAGTAGTAAGTGCATTGAGGGCCTCAATAGGTCGTCCACCATGGAACCACGTTTTCCATGCAACTCGATAAGCGGCAGGCAGAAGTGTGTCTTCAGCCATGGCTCGATCCACCGTCTGACCAAGTCCAACTTGCAATGCAATCCGCGAGTTGATTTTCGAAAGCTGTTCGGCGACGGTATCAGCCTGCGATTCGCCGCCAAGCTCGACTGAAACACCCGCCTGAATCAGCGTCAACAACTGCTGATTAAAGGCAATCAAGTCGTCCATTTTCGGCGATTGTTGCGTCGTTGTGTTCATTGATCACACCGCCAGTTCTTTTGTTTGATTCGACACAACGTGTTTTAGTTGGGTCTCACAGAACTAGATGTGCGCCAGACGCCGATTTGTCTAAGAATTTAGAGGAAGTAGCTAGTTTCGTGAGAAACCGGAATCAGCGGACGATAGCTTACAAAGCCTCCGGTTTCTCACGAAACCAGCTACTAAGTGACTATCGATTAGGAGATAGTTTGTCCGCCTGGCGAAAGCGAAGTCGAGTGAATGCTTCGTATAAACCCCAATGAGGGCCAACGCCCTTCTCAGTAGCTATGCGACTCGCTTGATCCTGAATCTCGGATACGGATGGCGATACCGATTTGTCGTGCCAGGCTGACAATCGATCCAAGGCCGGAACACTGAGCGCGCTGCAGAACAACAAGACCAAGAATAATCTTGCTAGCCTATAGAACCCGGCTCGGTCGGCGGCTGACTCACGAGCCGCTTCGAGTGTGCGTGGTCGCAAGTTGTCGGAGGGAACGACGTAGTTACCCGCGGCTCGTATAAGTAATTCGACCGGAACCATTACAGAATCGTCGTCATTGGAACGCTTAGCCATGGCGGACCTCATGTTCAAGTGAACGAAGATGTCCAGCCAACTTGCTTAACGCATAACGATAGCGGCTGGCCGCGGTGGCTTGTGGCAGTTCCAAAACTTCGGCGATCTGTGCGAACGTCATCTCTTCCCAGATCTTGAGCACAACCACTTCGCTCTGTTCAATCGGCAGCGATCGCAACGCACTCCACACCGCCCTGTGCGTTTCTTCTTGCTCAACTTCGTCCACGCCGCGACGTGTTAAGAGATCGGCCAAACTGCTCACCAGCGGCCAACGCCGTTTCTTTCTTAAGATGACAAGGGCTTCGTTGCGAACCATCCGCAGCAGATAAGGCCAGGGCGAATCAGCCGCCCTCACCAAACGAATGTTGCTCACCACGCGAACCAAAGCTGCCTGCACCGAATCTTCCGCATCATGCTGATTACGCGTAATGGTAACCGCGAACCGAACAAGCCGATGAGCCGTCAGGTCAAAGAGACCTGAAAGTCCAGCCGCGCCGTTTTCCGCGATGCAGTCAATGCACCCGCGAATCTGTTCTGAAAATGGATCGATGGTTTTCATAGATCCCTACAGGATGCGCTAGCCGAGTGGCTTTGTCTAAGCTTCTGAGGAATTATCTAGAAATTCTTCGTGAAGGAAGGTTTTCGGTCGAATGCATCTAGAATATTAAGAGACACGCTTTGCGACTCGGCGTATTTGTAAAGCAAATACAAGCACACCAAGTACGAGGGCCGAAGTTGGTTCAGGAACAGTCGACGAACTCGAAACTGAACCTCCGGACGTGCTAAACTCAATTTTCTTACCGCTTACAATGGAGTCAAAAGAGTAAAAAGCATCACTAATATTAACGTCCGGCGGAGTAAAATATATTCCTGGTCGGACCAATTGGGTTCCATCGGAAAAAACCGCGTTTTGTACAACGCTGAAATTGATGGTAGCAATTTTATAAAATCCACTACCAGTAAAATCGCTATCCGAGTAGCCGTTGAACCTTCGTATCTCCATAAAATTTCCGATGGTCCGCTGGTCAAACACATCACTTGCGGCCTCAGGCTGACTAAATTGTGCGATGCGGTAAGGTGGAGGGTCTCGGAAAATTAGCCTAGCTCCATCCTGCAACGTTTGAAAAGCGGCCAATTCTGCATCAGAATTTAAGTTGGGATCTAAAATTGATGCGTTATACCGGACAGTGAATTGATAACCATAGAGCGACGACCCACCCGTAAGATGCAAGTAAATGTTTGCAGTTAACGATTTACTACCGTTTGGGCTATATGTTGTCGTTAGTCCGCTAAGATCATTTACCATACTACTATTAGTTCCAAAGTCGACGTAAAGCATCACGCCCGCATTGGATCGTTCAGAAACACTCAGAAGAGTAGCTAATGCTATCAAAAGTAACCGGCTAGTCATTTGTTTAACCCTCTCTCTATAATCAGCGGCTGGAACTACTGGCCATTTTGCGAGCCGCTAAGGCGTATCAAAAACCATCGGGCGTTTCAGGGCGATACTATAGCTCGAATGGCGTCTAGACGCCATGAATTTTTAATTTTTTATCCTAAAATTGGAATCATTTTTAGCCCAAATTAGCGATTATACCGGAAATTCGGTCTAAAACGATTAACTGAGGCGCCTTGCGAGAGAGCCGAAAAGTGCTTCTTGAGCACCGATGCGTCCTTGTTGCTGATCAAAAACCAATTTAGCGTAAAGTTTTGACCGCGGGGCTAGGAAGGCCGCACAGTTGCGTAGTCCGTCTGAAGGATCCATGTAATCGAGTGCGAAAAGAAATGTGAGTTGAAATCGATGGCTAGAGCGGACTGGTAACGTAACAGTAATTGCGTGTGGTGTCGCCCCCGCCGGCTTGTCTGCCAGGAAACGCAGTTTGACAAGGAGGTCGTTTTACTTTCGAAACCGGCGGCATCGTTGTTATTGCGTTGGAATGGTCCGATCAGCCGGAACGCGTTAGAGAGCGTCCTGCTTAGAAATGAACTTGAAAACGCGGATTTACAGGTGATCTATCAGCCGGAAGGCGTTAGCCGGCTGATAAGACTATACCACCGTAATGATCAGCTTCAGTTCAAACTCCTAAGCGGGACGCCCTCTAACGCGTTCCGGCTGATGAGTCGAACCTAAACCCGTGTTTCCAATTGTTTAGAGAGCGAGAAGACCTCCGAACTTGCAAGGGCTTCCACCGCATCCAGTGCTATGAGAAGATTGCCGTCAACGCTTGCGCCTTCACCAGCTCTCGAGGCTGGTTCAAATGATTGTAAACAATGGTCTCAGGATCGATTCCAAAGCCATGGTAAATGGAAGCGAGAAGCTCGATTGGGTGAACTGGGTCTTCTAGCGGTGCTGAAGCTGTCTTGTCACTCTTACCATGCACGTAACCGCGTTTCACACCGGCCCCAGCAACGACGGCGGTGTAGCAATACGGCCAGTGGTCGCGTCCGTCATCGGAGTTGCCGTTGCCAGAAGTGCTCACTCCACGTTGTGGCGATCGGCCGAATTCACCGATGCAAACCACCAATGTGTCTTCCAGCATCCCGCGCTCGTCCAAGTCCGAAATCAATCCGCTCAAACCCGCGTCCAGCATCGGAGCAGAACGATTCTTCATTCGCTCGGTCAAGCCAACATGGTGATCCCATGAATGGTTATCGGAGTTAGCAACCTTGGGCCAAATAACTTCGACCACTCGCGTTCCAGCTTCCACCAAACGACGTGCCAACAAGCAACTTTGACCAAACGTATTGCGACCATATCGATCACGCAGCTCGCTCGATTCGCTCGACAAACTAAACGCTTCCCGCGCACGTCCTGAGACGATCAGGTTCAGGGCTTGGTCATAATAGCTGTCGAGTTGGAAATTCTTGACGGCGTTGTTGATCTCAGGCATCTGAGCATTCACAAGATCACGGAGCTTCGCACGGCGTTCCAACCGAACTGCAAAGACGTCCGGCCGCATTTGAAGATCGTCGATCTTGATCCGCTCCATCTTGGCCATATCCATATCGTCGCCGTCAGGATAAAGCGTATAAGGATCGAACGATTTGCCGAGGAAGCCAGCTGTTCCACCTTTGCCAATCACGTTGCTTTCTTGCAAGGGACGAGGCAACATCACGAACGGCAACATCGGTTCTTCGGTTGGTCGCAATCGGATAATATTCGAACCAAAGTTTGGAAAATCCTTCGGAGTCGGCGGTTCAAGCTGACCGGACGGACTGACTTTGTCGGTCGTGTAGCCGGTCATCAATTGGTAGATCGCTGCCGTATGATTGAACAGACCGTTAGGCGTGTAGCTCATCGAGCGAATCATCGTGAATCGATCGTTGATCTGCGCTAGCTTTGGCAAATTTTCAGTGAACTGAATACCCGGGATCTTGGTTGAGATATTTTTGAATGAGCTCCTAACGTTATCGGGCACGTTCTCTTTCGGATCCCACAGATCCAAGTGACTTGGTCCGCCTTGAAGGTAAACCATGATCACACTCTTGGCTTTGCCCCAGCCTGGTGCAACCGCGGGTTTGCCATCGGCGGCCGACTTGCCATCGGCGGCGCGGGCCTCCAATTGCAGTAGGTTTCCAAGTGACAGTCCCAGCAAACCGGAACCGCCCACGCGTAGCACGTCCCGGCGACTCACTCCCAGGTGACTATCGCAAAGGTCTTTTCCTGGCGAACCTTGTAGACGAAACATCGGAAGCTCCTAGTGATTGAACAAGAAAGCGGGACTGTTAATTAATGCCCAGGTCAAATCCTGAGCCAACGTTAAGCGACGGTTACCGATCTGCTGCTTGCTAGCCTCAAAATCCGTTCGCAATTGTACAAGTTTCGTATCATCGGGTGTGACGATCTCAAGGGCTGCGATTTGTGCGCGAAGAGCGGCTAGCGGTTCATCGGCAGGAACCGGTTGTTTTGCAGCAGCTACGGCGGCCTGTGCGTCCAACCATGGCTTGTCGTTCGCGCGCAAATAAGCCAGCAGCGGCTTGAGCGATTCCGCATTCCGCGTTGCTTCAGCAGTCGACGCCAAAGCAGCGAATTCTTCGGGCAATCCCAAATCGATTTCGCCTTGATCGATCGCAAACGAAATTCGGAAGTGGCCCAAGCGATGATCAACGGCATCATGTAACTGATGCAACACGATTGTAATCAAGGCCCCCGATTCGAAATCGATCGGCTCTTTGGTCGTCAGAGTAGCCCAGTGCGTCATCGCACCGCGTGGCGATACTGCCCAGCCGCGATCTTTGTTCCGCTTGCCGTCGAACGCCTGTTCAATCGCAAAACTCTCCTGAGTAAAGTCCGCCTTGCCAGAACCAAACTCAATTTTCTTGACCGCCTTTTCATCGGCGATCGGAGCTGCCGTGACTTCGATTTCAGAAATTACGAAATTGCCGTTGGCTGATAAACCGGGACCGTTTCCTTTAATTGTTTCATCCGTTAACGCCTCCAAGCGAACTCCGCGAATGTTGCGAAGCGGCGTGCGGTAAGTCAACGTATAGGTTCCCTTATCCGCTTTGCCGCTGGCTCGCACAGATCGATCGGCGAGCGTTACCAGCGTCGCGCCGTTGCTTGCTTTAGCTGATGTTGGAGCCACTGGGAACCAGCTTACTTTGCTCGTCTTTTCCGATAACCACTTGTTGGCGATCCCAACACCTTCCTCATCAACCTTTTTAAGTGCCGCTTCGGTGGCCGCAATTTTTTGTATCCGCTCAGCTTCCAGTTTTTCACGCTCAGGTGCAATCGCTTGTTCTCGAACGGTTGCAGCGAGCTTAGTTTCTTCGAGCTTTTTCAATCGAGCCGTCTCAAGCTTGACGCGTTCATCGACCCACCAAGTCTCCCGTTCGGTCAGACGCCGTTGCATCTCGGCATGATCACCGACAATCGATTCAGCGTTCTCAAGAATCTGTTTCACTTCAGCCGGCTCAGCGGGACGATTGAGAACTCGCAAGTAAATTTCACGAATCATGTCCGACTCGCTCATATCTGTCAGCGCCAACTTCGGCAACGCACATTTGGGATCACTAATCGCCTTGCCAACCGTCGGTCCGCTGACCAACGCCATCACAGGTCCGAGCTGCAATTCACCTGAGCGTTCGCATTCACAAGCGCTCTCACGCACCGGACGTCCGAGGTTGTTCAAAAATCCATCGGCGAGCTGCACGGCCACATCGGGCAGAGCCGCAGCCCGAGTTCCAGGAGCAACTCCCGGGATATCCGACAGAGATCCAGTAACTTGATACACCGCATCATAAAGCACTTCAGCCGGCAACCGACGCGCGGTGGCATGGGAGTAATTCAACGTGTCATCAGCGTTCCATTTCGTAGTGCCGACCGACAACTGATAAGTTCTCGAATTGCAGATGAGCCGAATGACGTGTTCGGTATCAAAACCCGATCGAATAAACTCATTGGTCAAGTGTTCCAGCAATTCTGGATTGGTCGGTGGATTACCAGCTCGAATGTCATCCAGTGGAGCCATTAAGCCAGCACCGGTCAGATAACCCCAGAGCCGATTGACATAACTGCGAGCAAAATAGTTGTTGTTCGGTGACGTGATCCAAGCCGCCAGTTTCTCTCGTCGCGTCTTGGCTG
>JANODD010000181.1:0-6012 GCA_031412515.1 Planctomycetia bacterium
TGGTACCGCGCTGACGGCGGGTATCATGAGGGTGTCTATGACCCAACGAATTACGATCCCCGTACCGACTATGAAAAGTGGATTGATGGCAGCGGCGCACAACCGAGCGATTCGGGAGAACCACCGGTCGTTGAACCAACTTCCTATCCACCGAATCCCTACACCGGCAACAGTCTGCTCGGTTGGTTCGCGGGACAGGCAGGAGATGGATTTGATGATACGGCGAATTTTATTAGCGGGACCGGCGATTATTTGAGCTTCGGTGCAAGCTGGGCGATTCGCGAAAAACTGGTCGGATTTGACACGGTGGACAAGAACTCAACGGAATATTACGTTGGCAGTTGGTTTGGAATGGCAGGAAGTACATTGCTCGGAGGCGCAGCCATTAACGGCACTTTGAAAGCGGTTACCGCCGCGAAAACGGCGTCCAATGGCATACTGCTCGCCGAAAAAGATTCGCGGATAGGTTGGGCACTACATGGTAAAATAGTTCAGGTGTCGTTGCCTAATACAACGCATTCGGCATTAGGCACCCGGTTAGGGCTAGTTGTCAACGGTACAAAAATAGCAGGCGCTGAAGCATTTACTGTCTTTAAGGAGGCAGGCAAAATAATTGTCTTTGGATCAAAAAATTTTGGAGGAATAATGAATGTCTCAAAGGAAGTAACCGCAAACCTCTTAAAAATGTTTCGCTAAATGCAGGGAAATGAAGTAATGCACCAAACACCCGCTGATATTGAAGCAGAATTTGGTACACCGGACGAGGTAAACGAGTCTGTCGTTCCGCTGGGGTCAGGATGGGGCCTTCAACCAAGTTTGAAACATAAAATTCAAGAAGGGGAGCCTGTATTGCATTGGCAATACTTTGGGAGCAGTTTTGATAAATCATACTTTTTTGCCAAAGTTAGTGGCAAATGGCAGTTAACACTGGAGGCTTGTGTACCAGTCGGAACGTTTCGAAAGTAGTTCACAACTGGGCTTAGCAGTAGTAAAGTAAAGAATTAGGTAAAGAGGTAAATAATGGACAGGCCATGGGCTCTCACGGATGGTGCCACCCATGTACCTCGCAACTATCTGATACTACGATCGCATCCGCTCCGGCAAAGATCGTCGCCAAGCTCCATAAGTTTGCAGGTCAAACTGTGGAGCAGATCTTAAAGACCAAGAAGGGAAGTATCAAGAACGCAGATCTCCCTGCGGGCTCGCCGAGTTGGAGCAGCATCATGAAGATGTCTTGGGAGCAAATCGAAGCGGCAGCGAAATCAAAACAGGCTGGATTTCAAACAATCAAGAAGCTGCTTACAGATGGTAGGTTTGACCGATGACAAATCAGACTACGACGATTTCGCGACTACGACGTATTTTCGATGACGCAAAAATCAACTACGACGAACGAAGTGTGCGCGATGGATATCACATGTTCCAGGCAGCCGTACCTGGACAGAGATGGGAGATTGAAGTTGATTCGGAAGGAAACATAGAATTCGAGGTATTCCGAAGCCTTGGCGATATACTTGAAGAAAAGGAGCTGTTGACTGCCGTAGCCAAATTCGCTGATTCGTAGTTGCCCCAATTAAGGGAACGATCTGGGACGCACCACTCAAATTCCGTGGACTTTCGAACAACGAGCTGAGCAAAACGAAGGAAGGGCCGCAAGTCGACCTTCTTCGAAAGGCTCCCACGGATGGCGCCACTCATGTACCTCGCAACTCCGGTTGCAAGTTCAGTAAACTAAAGGGTGTAACCTTCAATAGGTTCCAGCCACTAGGGAAAAGCTGAAATGTGGCTGGCACCTTGCTAGGTTCCTCCTTGAACAGACAAGTTTCCTACGACCCGTCCGCATCCCCTTCGTCGAGCGTCGTTGAGACTACAACGGGCGATAGCCGAGTAAACGTAACTGGGCAATATGTTTTTGATAATTGGTGCTACACTCGCGACGGAGTTTTACTCTTCCACGACTATGACATTTTGAACGTTGCCGATGGAACGGGCTGGTACCGCGCTGACGGCGGGTATCATGAGGGTGTCTATGACCCAACGAATTACGATCCCCGTACCGACTATGAAAAGTGGATTGATGGCAGCGGCGCACAGCCGAGCGATTCGGGAGAACCACCGGTCGTTGAACCAACCTTCTATCCACCGAATCCCTACACCGGCAACAGTCTGCTCGGTTGGTTCGCGGGACAGGCGGGAGATGCCGGTGATCAAGCCATCTACGTCACTGGAATTGTTGCTGACATCGCTGCCATTCCAGGTACAATTATTCTTGAGCCGCTTGACTGGGCGATGACGGCTAAGGACATCGTTCTCGATCCAACGGACCCGCTGAACTACCTTGGCCTTATTCCCGGCGTGCCAGCCTCGGCGAAAAAAGTATTCGACACACCCGGCATCAAAACGGCTGTAAATGCGATTCCCCCAGTTAGTGGAGTGCGAAATCGTGGCAGTAGGTTAGGGCAGGAGCAAGGTCGAGAATTTCGAACAGATCAACTGCAACTACATGAATTTGATGCAAGTCAACCGAAACATGTGAGGGGTTGGCTTGAAAACGAACGTCGTCGAATTGCGTCAGGTAATGGATCAAGCTCGCCGAGAAATCCACCAGGGTATGTACTTGGGCATGGGCGTACGACCCCTGCTCGCGAAGGATACGACTACAGCAATTCACGATTACAGCTAAGTGAATTGAACAAGCTCGAAGAAACGGTTCGTCGTATTTTGGGAGCGCCGTAAGATGGCCAGGGCAGATGAAATTGAAGATCTACTTCGGCAAGGAATGCGTCTTTCAAAACAGAGTAGTTACGAACGACGAGCGCCTGTGCGAGAAGCAATTCCAATACTTCAAGAGGCGATTAGTCAACTTCGCGTTCTGACTGAGTTGGAGCCAGACAATGTGAAAGGCTGGGACTTGTTGTCTTTAGCTTACGAGTGCTTACTTAAATACGATTCTGCGCTCGAGTGTCTTCGAAACTCGATTGCGATTGGTGGCAAGGCATCGAAGCCGCAACAAAAGCGGCTCGCCATGATCCAGTCGAACCTTAAGAAATGGTCGGAGTTTTCATTAACCGGCGACCAATTGCGAGGCCTAGAAGAGTTTTTGAAGTCCAAACAGGCGGACGTACGCGTTGACGTCCGAACATTTGATGTTACTCGGGAATGGTTGGAAAAGAACGGTTTTGAAAACTCTGATATAGTTATTAATCAGCTTAAAGACAAGGGTGCGTACTCTGACTTCCAGGTTTATCACAATGTGTGTCGTGGTTAGGGGAAAGGAAACCGAATGGTAAGAACCGCACATGACGAAGGCATTGTTGTTATTCTCGATCCAAGAATTTCAACCAAGCCTTATGGAAAGCTCTTTTTGGATTCGTTGCCTGATTGCAAAGTCAGCTACGAATCGCATCGAAAATAGCATTCGAAAGTGTAATTGACCTTTGAATCGGGTCAATTGATCCGTATAATGGGTCATTATGGATACACTCTCAATCTTATTCTCATCGCGCACGAAGGCAGAGGTTCTACGTCGAGTCTTTGGAACACCAACCGCTAGGCTTCACCTACGAGAGCTTGCACGGCAAACTGGATGCTCTTTCTCTGCCGTTCAGCGAGAAGTAAAAAGACTGACAGACTTGGAACTTGTAATTCACGAAGTTGACGGAAATCGAACGTATGTCATCGCGAACCGAGACCATCCGTTTTACTCTGATTTGGCTAACATCGTTAGAAAGAGCTGTGGGTGGCATGGCGTTCTGCGCGATGCGATTCTAGACGATCGAGTGGAGTTTGCATTTGTATTCGGTTCAATTGCTACCGGGAATGCAACGGCAGCGAGTGATGTGGATTTATTTGTCATTGGTAACATTGGCCTGCGAGCAGTTGTTAAAATGCTCTCTGGTTTGACCAATAAGCTTGGCCGTGAAATCAATCCGCATGTTTGCAGCAAATCAGAATATGTCAAGCGATTGCGGCAGAACGATCATTTCATTGCGGCAGTTATGAAGACACACAAAGAATTCATCATTGGTACTGAAGATGGACTTAGAGGACTGGAACAATAACGGTTGGCTACGACCGCATAAAACAAGTTCGCTAGAGATTTCTGGACTGTTTTCAATTATTCGCCGTGACCTGCATGATGCCAAGTCACGTGAGCTGTCAAGCGACTGGAAATTTGGGATCGCCTACAACGCCGCGCTCAAGCTTTGTACCGTACTGCTGTACGCTTCAGGATTCAAAGCAGAAAAGAACTTACAGCACTTCCGAACAATCGCCGCTCTTCCGATTATTTTGGGAGATGGAAAAGTAGACGACGCAAATTATCTCGAGACATGTCGCGTGAAACGCAACACAGTTGAATATGACCTGGCGGGGATGACAAGTGACGCTGAGGCTTTGGAACTTATTCAGTTTGCCGAATTATTGCATTATGAGGTTTTGGAATGGTTAGAACAGATGCATCCGCAGCTAGCACCTCCAAGAAAAGATGTTTAGAAGCGTATGGAAGTAGACCCCACTTTTGCACCATAAAAACAATATTGTTATAGTGTTTGAGCTTATCTCGACTTTCCTCCTCAGTTGCTCTCCTCAAAATACAGACAGCCCACCTAATGTCACGTAGAAATCGACCTAAACGTTCGAGACGCTTGACCCTGGATTGCTTGGAAGATCGACGCTTGTTGGCTGCGTCACCGGATTTTTATACGACGAACAGCGCAAATGATTTGTACGCGTCACCGTTCTTTCTTGACACCGCCGCCCCTGTCGCTGCTACCACTGAACTTTCCGGCCTGACAGCCTATGATTTCCGAGTCGATTTGCCTGGCGACCAAACCGTAACTTTGGAGACTCCGAAAGAGCCATCCCAAGCGCCTCGACTGCTGATTGATCCTAGTAAAAGTTACCAGTTCGAATTCTGGATGAGCAATGGCGATGGTTCGATCGCAGTCGAAGCGTTCGATGCTTCGAACCAATCACTAGGAATGGTCAGCATCCCGTATGTGACGCAACTGCCGGAAGGTCTGAACCGACTGGCGCAAGCCCATGCTCAAGCTTTCTTTGGTCTTGCAGGGAGACGTCTACCAGCCGGCACGGCATCCATTATCCTAAGCGGCGTGTTTGCTAACATGCGTTTCGGTTTTGTGAACGATTCGGTGTACTACGCCCAATCCGATCGTTCAAGTGACTTGCAGATATCACCTCATTTAATCCCGATCAATCTAGCGACCAACTACTCGTTGCAAGTCGATGCTACTCGAGGCACCACAGCCATCGAGCCTCAACTGCATTCGCTTGGCTATATGGCCTTAGATGCCGATCATCAAGTTATCGATCGGGCTCATGTTCAAAACTATGCTAATGCTGAGGATACGCAGTTGGCTAGACCGCTCAATCCTGGCGACACGACGATTGTGCTCGTGTCGGCGCAAGGCTGAGCTGGCAGTTCAGTTGACCCACGCAATCGCGGACTGGCTTGGTACGGATACAAAAATTCCGCGGGTGTCACCTATCCCGATTACAGTTACACTCGCAATCTCGCTATCGATGCGGTCGACGGAATGTGGGATGTCGGTGGCATCACTGGCAATCAAATCACCTTGCGAAAACCGTGGTCAGGGCCAGCGTTGTCCAGCGGCACCGCTATTCGAAATGCAGTGACTGGCGAGGCTCTCATTGCCGCGGCGCTGAATCAGCAACCGCTTCAAGATCACGTGTCAGTCAATCTAGCGGCAAAAAAGAAGAGGACAGGCTATGTAATTGACCGGTTGATTCCACTGGTACTTCCAGTGCCGAGCCTAACGAGAGTTTCTCGTACGCTTCGTTTGGAGACCTTAAGATTCGCGACCGATGGGTGGGTGGGGAAGATCGCTTAACAGATAAAGTTCGCGATGCCAATTACAGCACGCACTTGAACAGACAAGTTTCCTACGACCCGTCCGCATCCCCTTCGTCGAGCGTCGTTGAGACTACAACGGGCGATAGCCGAGTAAACGTAACTGGGCAATATGTTTT
>JANODD010000182.1:0-2353 GCA_031412515.1 Planctomycetia bacterium
GCGCCGCTTTGGACTCCGGGGTCGCTTCGCAATGAACGTCCTGAACATCTAGCCCCAGCTCCATCGCGATCGTTTGCGCATTGGCTTTGCGATCTCCTGTGAGCATCGAAACGCGAACTTCCGCTTCTTTCAGGTCGCGAAGAGATATAACCAAATGTTGGGTTCTGTGAAATGAGAAAAAAGTGGCGTATCCTGCTGGTGTAAATAGTTTTGTTTTCACAAGCAGCCCTACGAGGGCAAAGGAATACGCCATGAATCAAGGTACGGTATCGAGTGGTTCCAAGCCAGAGGGCAACGCAGAAGTTTTGAAACTTGGTGCGGTCGAAAGTGCCAGAAGCATGCTCGACCAAATCGTTCGCGAGGGGGCTCGCAAGATGCTCCAAGCGGCTTTGGAGGATGAGGTGAATTCGTTTCTCGAAACGTATTCAGCGATGGTCGATGAAAGTGGGCGTAGAATGGTAGTTCGCAACGGATTCATGCCCTCAAGGGAAGTCGTTACCGGAGCGGGGAACTTGGAGATTCATCAGCCGCGCGTTCGGGATAAATCTCCCGATGCCGAATCTCGGATCAAGTTTTCCTCAAGCATTTTGCCGCCGTACTTGCGTCGTTCAAAAGCCATTGATGAACTCATTCCGTGGCTCTATCTCAAGGGGATTTCGACTGGCGATTTTTCCGAGGCGTTGCAATCGCTGACAGGATCTCCCGTCGATGGCGTAAGCGCCAACACGGTCGTTCGACTCAAGGAAAGCTGGACCAAAGACTTCGAAGCATGGAATGCAAGAAACCTTTCGGGGAAGAAGTATGTGTACATTTGGGCTGACGGCATTCATGTCAATGTACGCTTGGAAGACCAAGAAAATCAAAGGCAATGCATCTTAGTTGTGATGGGCGCAACGGGCGATGGAGAGAAGGAATTGATTGCAGTTCGAGATGGTTACCGGGAGAGCGAAGCAAGCTGGACAGAACTATTGGCGGACATCAAGAATCGCGGATTGTCGATCGATCCAAAACTTGCGATCGGCGATGGAGCACTTGGTTTTTGGGCCGCTGTTCGCAAGGTGTTTTCGGAGATCAGGGAGCAAAGGTGCTGGTTTCATAAGAGCGGCAATGTCCTCAATCAAATGCCAAAGAGCGTGCAGCCACGAGCCAAGGATGCCCTCCATGAAATCTGGATGGCAGAAACAAGGGAAGACGCCTTCAAGGCATTTGAACGCTTTGGAGAGATGTACGGAGCAAAATACTCAAAAGCATGGGAGTGCTTAAAGAAGGACAAGGAGGAGTTGTTGGCGTTCTACGACTTCCCGGCTGAGCATTGGAAGCATCTACGGACCACCAATCCAATTGAATCCACCTTTGCCACGATTCGTCTCCGCCACAAAAAGACGAAGGGTAGTGGTACACGCAAAACGAGCTTAGTGATGATGTTCAAATTGGCCGAAGCAGCATCGCGAAGATGGCGTCGACTGGACGGTCATCTGCACATCGTTTCACTCTTGGAAGGTAAGAAATTCGTCAACGGAATCCAACAGGTCGCCGCCTAATTCAAAGTTTTTTGAACACAACATTTGACAATATCTCGCGGCAGCTTTGACAAAGCGTTAGCGAGGTTACCAAAACGCGATGTCCAGTCGATACGCGCTCGTGTCAACAACCGAACGTGATCCGCTCCCCAGTGCGCCTGCATACGGTAACCATCGAGTTTCAGTTCGTGCAACCACACGTCCCCAGAAGGGGCGGACTTTGTGAGCGACGGTAACTTTGGTTCGATAAAATCAGGTAGACGGCCAATCGTAGCGAGTGACTCGTTCGAGAGCACGCTGTTACTAAATGCGCTCACGACATCGACAGTAGTACTCGCTTCGTCGTCTTGCAACTTGACCAGTAGCCACTGTGGTTGCGTTGCATGTTGGCGAGTTCTTATGAGCGACCAATTGCCTCTCAATCGCTCACCGTTGAGCCGAAACTTTATCTTGCCCAAGGCGAGTGAAGAACTCGGATCAGTCTCAGGATGCCAAGTGCCACGATCCCAGACAATAACGCTACCAGCACCATATTGGCCGGAGGGAATGACGCCCTCAAAGCCTCCATAGCTGAGAGGATGATCTTCGACCTCGACTGCTAAACGTTTCACTTTCGGATCGAGAGATGGCCCCAGGGGGATCGCCCAACTCTTAAAAACTCCGTTTAGTTCAAGCCGCAAATCGAAATGAAGAACGCGCGCACTGTGTTTTTGGATCACGAAAACAAGTCTGTTTTTAGTTCCTAGAACCCGTTCCGTTCCTCGAGGCTCCGGTGAGCTGTCGAAATTTCTTTTGCTGACGTAACTCTCGAGCGACATCGGGCCACTTTAACT
>JANODD010000183.1:0-13018 GCA_031412515.1 Planctomycetia bacterium
AACTACTGCGGTTGTCGCCGTTACCTTTTGCACAATCGCTAGTGTATTTCCCGCATTTCGGGCTGCGAGGCTTAATCCAATCAATGCCATGCGATACAGCTGATTGGCACACTATGTGCACTCTCTGCAAAGGGAAAAATAGCTACTTTGCAGGCTCGCTAAAGTTAGCTAAACGATGACTTTGTGGTCGTCGCGAACAAAATTTGCGAGTTAACGGAAGGCAGAATCATGAAACGGTTTTTGTTGGGAGCATTCTTAGTGGTCGCACTCGTTGCGGGAATGGCTTCTGATTCGCGTGCACAATTTGGCGGAATGGGCTATGGACGAGGTGCCTACGGATATGGTCCTAGCATCGGTTTTGGTGTTGGACCATCTCTCGGCTATCGCAGTGGTTTTGGAGGGTATGGGGGCGGATATGGTTATGGCTCGGGGCTAGGCTTGAGCTATGGAAATTACGGCGGCTACCGAGGTGGGTACGGCGGTGGATACGGCGGCGGGTATGGTGGGTACAGCAACTATAGATCTTCATATCCGGTTTACGGCCGAAGCTACAGTGCTGGATATGGCGGAGGCTACGGACGAAGTTATGGTGGTGGCTATCGTCGCTGCCGCTAGAGAATTTTGCGTACACCGGTCGATCGATTGTACAAACTGCTGAGCGACGACAAGCCTTTCCTTGCCGTCGCTTTTTCGTTTTAAAAACAAATTTAACGATTTCTGCGTGAGTAGAAGCCTGGATTTTGTTGTGTTGTACGGCGATCGGCTGAAATTTTTTGAATACTAGCAATAAACGTAGTGAGCGTTCGAATAGACTAGTGCCTCCAGCTGGCATGGATAAAAGTCGTGGATAAATACCGTAGCGGAAGCCGTCAAGGCTTTCGGAGATTGAATTTGCAGGGCCGAAGTCGCATGAACGAAATGCTTGACGCATTCCGCTACCGACTTTCAGCCATCCCAGCCTCCAGCCAAGTTTAGTTTTGACCAACCACGGGGTAATCTTGCGAGAATATGGCGGCTCTGCCGAGCGAGTCTCCACAGCCAGTTCGACATAATTGCACTTGAAGACTTGCATTACTTTAGGAATATTTGGGACCACGCGTTCGTGATCACTATCGCAGTAAGGTCTGTTTGTTATGCCAAGACTTGCTCGGCAGAGCCTCATTCTCCCGTAACTAAAACCCGCTTATATCAGAACGTTCCCAATTGAATCTTTTAACCAATGACTTGAAAAGTGGCGGCAGCGTTATTGAGTTGCGGTCAATTACGAAGTCGTTTCGCAAGTTCCAAGCACTCCACGATATAAGTGTGAACATTCCAACGGGAGTCACGGGACTGCTCGGGCCCAATGGTGCAGGAAAAAGTACGCTGATCAAGATACTGCTTGGCCTGCTGCGGGCAACCTCTGGAGAAGGGACCGTGCTGGGGATGCCTGTTTGGCGGGACAGCAAACGCATTCGGCAGTTGGTGGGCTATATGCCGGAAGACGATTGTTATTTGCCAAGTCAAACCGGTGTCGAGTGCGTGCAGTTCGCAGCCAGACTAAATTGCTTTCCTGCAATCGAAGCCTTGCGGCGGGCGCATGAGATACTGGACTTTTGCGGGGCGGGGCAGGAACGCTACCGCACGGTCGAAACGTACTCAACCGGCATGCGGCAGAAGCTAAAGTTCGCTCAAGCTTTGGTGCATGATCCACCCCTGTTGATTCTCGACGAGCCAACTGCGGGTCTGGATCCTGACGAACGCGAGATGATGCTCAGTCGAATCCGAGTCTTGGCACGTTCTCATCAGAAGAACATCGTCGTTTGCACGCACATTTTACCCGACGTTCAACAGGTTAGTGATTTTGTCGTCATCTTAGCGTCGGGGCGAGTTTCCGTCGCAAAAGAAATGTCCGAGTTAGCTCGTCCGGCGATACCGGCGTTGCAAATTCGTATTTTGGGATCACCGGATAGATTTCTTAGCGAACTGAAAGTTCGAAATCTCGATGCCAAACTTGGGCCGATGGGAACGATTATTGTCGACGGCGATTCAGCAGAGAGGCTTCGTCAAATTTGGACCATCGCTGATCAGTTGGGTGTAGTTGTTCGGTCATTGACCCCGGCGAGAAACTCGATGGAAGCCATATTTTTGGAAGCGGTTCAGACTAAGGCAAAGGGAGCCCTCAATGCCAATTCATAAAGCAGGCTACAGGGCTTGGGAGGGGCGCCGCGTTAGCGAATGGAGTCGTTGGTTAACGATTTCTTCCACTGGGATACGCCGCGCATCGAAGTCGACTTGGCTCAAGCGGTTATTGTTCGTCGCATTGTTGCCCCTGTTATTTTTTGCGATCCCGTTTTTCTTGTTTGAGCAATCGAGTCGCGATCCAGCAACTTGGCAAGTGTTCTCAGGTTTCACTCGCGGATTGCCCCAAGCAAAGCACTTGCAAGAAGCCATCGGTCGAATGTCGGGTTCGCCAACGCCTGAACAGTTCGACGCGATTCGACACGACGTATGGTCGTACTTGCTGCTGACATTGATGCGTTACCCGCAAGCACTGCTAATGGTTGTGGTCGTTGGCATAGTAGCCCCGCCGCTTATTTCCCAGGACCTGCGAACGCGAGCTTATCTGATCTACTTTGCAAGACCGATTTCACGGTTGGAGTACATTGCGGGAAAAATTGGAGTCGTGGCGTTTTACTTGTTATCGATTGCGACGCTGCCAGCGATGATTCTCTATGTACTCGGAGTGATGTTATCTCCGTCGCTGGAAGTGGTCTTATCGACTTGGGACTTGCCGCTGCGAATCGTGTTGGCGTCAGTTTGTCTGATTGTTCCGACGACGTTGGTAGCGTTGGCCTTCTCTTCGATCACGCTGGAGAGTCGCTATGCTGGATTTGGTTGGTTCGCCATGTGGATCATCGGTCATGTGACTTACTCGTCGCTTATTGCATGGCCGCGGTTCGAAGCTGCTCAGCGTGGAGAGACTTTTGAAGCTGGTTGGCAGATATTAACATCGCCATACCAGGTTCTGGGTGTGGCTCAGTCCTATGTGTTTGGATTTGAAGACGATCCGGCGATGACGCAGCGTTCATTCATGTTGCTGATTGCTGTATCCGTAGTTTCACTGGCGATCCTGTTTCGTCGCGTCACGGCTCCGATGCGTGTGTGATCGCATTGGCCAATAGTCGACTTTCGCTCCGCGAAAGATCGGTGTTACGTTTCTTTCGCGGAGCGAAAGACGACTTTAGCGGGGTAAAAATGTTACTTGATCTGCAAAACGTGACGCGATTGTACGGCACTGTTATCGGTGTGAATGACATTACGCTTTCGTTGGCAAAAGGTGCACATGGTTTGTTAGGGCCCAACGGAGCTGGCAAGACGACGTTATTGAATCTGATTACTGGCCAATTGTCTCCGACCATCGGCGCTGTTCATGTGTTGGGTGAGTCGGCCCGCACAAGTCCAACGTTGCTCAAGCGACTGGGGTACCTGCCTGGCTCTGAAGGAATGTACGCTGACGTTTCGGCGATCGAGTGGGTTACCTATTTAACGCGTCTCCAGGGATTCAGTGCCAGTGAAGCCAAACGATTAGCTCTGCAAGCTCTGGACAGAGTCAATCTGACTGAGCACATGCGCCGCAGGATATCGACTTATTCACGAGGAATGCGTCAGCGAACACGTTTGGCACAAGCGATCGCGCACGAGCCGGAGTTCTTGATACTGGATGAACCGTTCAGCGGCCTGGATCCGATCGCGCGGCATACGATGACCACGTTGCTGCAGCAATGGATCGCTGACGGTCAGAGCCTGATTGTGTCCAGTCATGTGTTGCATGAGATCGAATCGCTGACGCGTTCGTTCTTGTTGCTAAGCGGTGGGCGCTTGCTCGCATCTGGATCGACCGATGACATCAATACTCTGCTGACTAATGTGCCATCGGAAGTGCGAGTTCGTGTCAATGCTCCACGTCAACTGGCGGCTGAGTTGATTGGCGAAGCGTTGGTGGATTCGGTCCAAATAGCGGGGGATGGTGAACTGCAGTTAAAGACGGCATCGTCGATAGAGCTCGGTAAATTTCTCAGTCGAGCGGTCGCTGAAAATCGTTATTTGGTTTCTGAAGTTCGCGCATCCGAAGATTCAATGCAAGATGTGTTCAATTCGTTGATGAAGATTCACAGAGGAACGGCATGAACACGTTACAACGCATCCCGGCAGTATTTTGGTTCGAATGGCGTCGCGCTTTGACAATTCCACGATTGGCTTGGATGGTTGCCCTGATGGCGTTTCCGCCAGGTCTACTGATGCTCATTAGTTCGGCCGCGAGGCGCGAGCCACCGATCGAAGTCGCAGCGATTCTTATCTACGCGTTATCACCTTGCGTAGCATGCATGATGAGTGTCTTCCTATGGGCAACACCGGTATTGTCTGCTGAACTTGAGGGGAGGAGCTGGGTGTATCTAGCGGTCAGGCCTTATGGACCTATCGCCGTTCTGCTTGGAAAGTACTTGGTATCGATCAGTTGGGCGGTACCTGTTGGCTTGCTCTCTGCTGCGGCTGGATCGTACGTCATCGGGCGTGAACAGGTGGCTCATTTGGCAACGGTTGAATGCGGACTTGCAACCTTGTCATGCTTAGCTTACGCAGCCGTATTTCTATTGATCGGAGTCATCGCTCCCAAGCGCGCGATGGTCGCTGGAATTCTATATGCCGTTGTCTTCGAAGCGGGTGCAGCACTGATTCCGGCAGCGATTAATCTATTTACGATCCAGTACAGGCTGCGGTGTATCCTGGTGCGATGGATGGAACTGGATGTCCAATCAGCTCGTGGCAATCCAGTTTTCGTAGCGTACTTTGGTGATGAAAGTGCAGCGTGGCATGTAGCTGTGTTGTTGGGAATGACCGTCGCTTATTTGGTCGCAGCTGCACTACTGCTTCGTTATAGAGAGTTTACTTCGGCGTCTGAAACGGAGTCTTAACTCGTTGGACCGTTTTCTTAACTTGTGATTTTTGCTTCAAGCCAACCCGGCGCCGTTGGCTATGGGTCAAACGAAGCTACGCTTTGGGAGAACCGTTTTTATTGGATGGGCTTAGATCCAGTTCTGGGGCTGGCGCGGTAACTGACTCAGAGCCATCCTTCTCAGAATCACTTTTCTTGTTGTCATCTTTCTTTGGATCAGAAGTTTCAACTTTCTTGAGCGTCTGCTGCGGGGCCGAACTAGCATTGGAGCTGGAGCTTTCGGCGGGAACGCCAGGACCGCGAGAGATCACTTCGCCGATAATCGGCATAAAGGAATTGCGTCCTTGGCTAATCGGAACTGCGTATGGGTCGACATAGCTGAGCGTCGTTGGCATTTGTACAGTACGAGGTACCAAGACCTTAACAGTGTAAGGCTGATACTCGGCGACTTTTCGTGGAACCTTGACCCGAGTTCGCACTTCTTCGGTCTCATAAAATTGGACCGTAACTTCTTGTTCTTTGGTCTCTACTTTGTAGCTGGTGTTCTGGACGGTCTTAGGTCGGACCATTTCTTGCTCGACCCATTCGACTTTGTCAACGGCGACTTTGTTGTCGACAGTACGCGTTACTGGCTTTTGAACTGCGTAAGGAACGCGGCGGCGGGCTTCAACGGCTTGGTACTTGGTAACGCTGTAGGGAATCTGCTGTTGAACAAATTGGCTTTCCATGCGTGTCACTTGGACGGGAACTTGCTGCTGGACAACTTGTGGCATGTAGCTGGTCTGCGGAACGGCCACTTGCACTGGATTGGGTTGGTATTGGAGCTGAGCGTAGGTTTGTCCGGGTGCTGAGTAGGGTACCCATCCAAAGCCGCCACGACGGTAGGCGCCCATTCCAGTTGGATCATATGTCAGCCCACCTGGTTGGTAGCGCAGCCCGTAACGAACATCACCGGGTTGGTAGTATTGCTGTGCAACGTACTGTCCCTGATCAACGACTGCGGTTTGCATGGTCGTAACAGGTTGATAAGTTGTGTACTGCTGAGTCTGATATTGCGTTTCAGTCACAGGACGTTGAACTACGTACTGCTGAGTCTGAATTTGAGTTTCGGTGACCGGTTGATAAGCTGTGTAGGCTTCTTCGCGTTCGGCGGTTTCAGTGACATACGTCGTCTCTTGGTAACTGCGATCTTCCCATTCGCGTTTGGTGACGGGCTTGAGAACAGTGTACTTTTCTTCCACTGTGCTCGTCTCGACGACGGGGGTAGTTACCGTATAGGGGCGTTTTTCGATCCGAGTGCGTAGGACCGGTCGTTGAGAGGTGATCTCTTGTTCTTCAAACTCGTCTCGATATACGACGCGAAAACGTGTCTCAAGCTGTTCTTCCATAATCGTTCGAGATTGGACACGGTAGGCGGGCTCGCAGCATACTTGTGCTTGAGCGAACGACGACGGGATCGCCGGAATGGCTAGGCCGACGAGGAGCAGGGAACGTAAAGTGTTTCGCTTGGACATAATCCACTCTTCGATTGCAGGAACCAACCCAGATCGCAGTCACCCAAAGTGGCGACTGCTCCATTGTGCCGAAAACAAAAACTATTAGCAAATGTACGCCACGGTCTGCGAGCGCGACTGGTAGCGACAAGTCAAATTGCTGCTTGACTTTAAGAAATTTCGAAATTTTTTTTGGGTAGTTAGCCACTCATGCGTCGTCGTAAACCACTTATCCACTATAGTTTGCGCAATCGTCGAGCGTGCGCGTTGCAAGCTATTTAATCGTTAAAAAGGCTTGTAGGACCCTCACCCCCTAGCCCCCTCTCCCCGAGTACGGGGCGAGGGGGAACCAAAACCTGCTCTGCGGCCGCTAGCGCGACAGTTAGACGTGACGTGGACATGTAGGTGTCGGTCCCATGTAGGTGTCGGTCCCGCGTGTTGCCACGTAAACGTGTCCGGCTTAGATAGATGTCCGGTGCACGTACAGGTATCTGGCAGTGAGGGGCAGGCTTTCAACTCAAAAAGTTTGACGAGTGACTTGGGGCTTAATATACTGGAGGCTGATCTCAAGGCCTTCTCAGACTCTCTTTCACCTCTTTTCTCGAGTGGTTCTAATGGCAGTTCGTGACAAGAATCTCGTTGCATGGCAAGCTTATGTCATCACGATGGCCTTCATTTCCGTGGGCTTAATGCTTGGGATGTTCTTTCTTTATCGCACCTACGCGGATACTGCCAAGCGGAGCGCGGAGATGTCGACACAGCTGGCTGACGCGGGAACCAAGTATCAGAAGAGCGAAGCTCGGGTCCGTCGTTTGAAGTCGATGCTTGGTTACGGCGAGCATACGAAAGAAGAAATCGACGCCATGGCGACAGAGATGGCTAATGACCCAGATATTGGCGTCGTCGAAAAGGATTTTGCTGAGCAGATGAAGGTGTTTTCCAAGAACGAAAAAGGCGACCTCTTAAAGTTGCCCAAGTACTTGATGGATACGCTTCGTCAACGCAACGAAGAAATCGATCGCGCTCGCAAACGCACAACCGAAATTCAAAAAGAGCAAAGCGATACACTTGCTCGTGAAACAGCCGCTCGCGAAGACGCTCAAAAGAAAGCTCTCCAAGCCTCGCAAGATTTGGAAGCTGAACGAGCCAAGCACGCCAAGCAAGTTGAATCGTTGAACAGTGAGAAAGAGGCGCTTAAAAATCAGTACGCCGCGTTCCAAGCGGACTTTAACAAGAAACTGACCGCAAAAGATCAGACCATTGCAACGCTGGATGCAAGTAACAAAAAACAGCTTGCCGTGATTGCTGACCAGCTCGAGCAGATTCAGAAATTTCGCGAGGACGACTTCGCCGCTCCACAAGGTGAAATCACGCGTTTGATGGATGGGGGCCAATTGGTTTGGCTGAACATTGGCAGCGCTGACGGTCTGCAGGAAGGCGTGCCGTTCTCAGTGATTTCGTCCGATACAACCAAGGTTAGCAAAGCGAGTCCCAAAGCACGACTTGTTATCACCAGTGTGACCGGGCCTCACTCGTCGCAAGCTAAAGCTACGGATTTGAATTACCGAAATCCAATTTTGACCGGCGATAAAGTCTATTCACCTGCTTGGCGTCCGGGTCGCACTGTCGGTTTTGCCTTGGTCGGATCGATGGACTTTGATAACAATTATCAAGACGATACCGATATGATTAAGAATCTAATCAAGGCATCGAACGGCAGAGTCGATGCGGTGATGGATACCAAGTTAGCCCAAGACGGCAAAATCACCACCGGCACTGCGTTCATTGTGATGGGTACTGATACAGGTGGTGAAGGCCAGAACATCACCGCCGATCAAAAGGCCAAGATGCAGAAGTACGCGGCGTTTATCAAAGAAGCAAAATCGCTCGGTGCTACTCAAATTTCGCTCGACAATTTGATGGGTTACTTGAAGCCTAAAAACTCCGATCGTATCCAGTCTTTAGGCAACAAGATCAACGGGAGCGATTTCCCAATTGAACGTTTGAAAGGCGCTCCGCCCAAAGCAGGAGCGGTATCTGACTTCAAACCACGCAGCCCAAACTAAAGCGACTTCTTAAATCCTATTGCGGAGTGATTCAATGAGCCTGGTACATCCAGGCTCATTTCGTTTAATAACGGCGTTCAGTTTTTAGCTGAGCAGGAAGGTAGTCTCATTTGCTCAATGGAGCTGGCGTTTTTTCGTCGCGATCGTGTTGTGGTTGGCGGCACTTAAAATTTGACATAAGTGTAAAGATGTGTGATATTCGACACCCTTCGCAACCCTCATCTTCCGTCTAATCGTATGGAGTCGTCATGTCGCAAAGACTAACTAGGCGCGGTTCAGTACTACTTCACAAGCGTTCTCTTCTTTCGTTTGAATTACTTGAGCCGCGTCTGAACATGGCCCTGGATGTTCCGGTCTTCAGTAGCTTGCCGGGTGCTAATCACACCATTTATTTGGATTTCGATGGCCATGTGACCACCGGAACTTCGTGGAACAGTGGAGCTACGATTAACTCACCTGCCTACAGTTCCGATGCGGATATAGCCAATTTTAGCCCTGGAGAGTTAAGCGTCATTGAGCGGACGTTCTATCGTGTGGCTGAAGATTTTGCGCCGTTCCAAGTCAACGTGACAACGGTTGCGCCTTCCGTAGAGGATCTCCGCAACACGGGCGGCGCCGATGCGAAATGGGGAGTGCGGGTCGTCGTCACAAAGGATGTTGCCTTCAGCTGCGGTTGCGGTGGAATTGCCTACATCGATAGTTTTGATTGGAACTCGGACACACCGGTCTTTGTCTTCAACACATCTGAAATTGGAGTCGCTGAAGCGGTCAGTCATGAAGTCGGGCATAGCCTTGGATTGGCCCACGATGGCACTTCTTCCGTAAGCTATTACCAGGGGCATGGCTTGGGTACGGATAGTGCCTATTGGTCGACAATTATGGGCGTTGGGTACTATGTCGATGTATCGCAATGGGACAAGGGCGAGTACACCGGTTCAAACAATGCAGGGGCAGGTGCGAATTACAATAAGGGTCCTGACGACCTTCAAGTCATCACCAACTACAACGGATTTGGTTACAAAGTCGATGACTACGGCAACGACGCCGCAACTGCGTCAGCACTCACTACCGTTGGTACCGCTATTTCTGGCAGCGGCCTAATCTCGACTCGGACTGATGTCGACTTTTTTAGTTTCAACACGGGTGGTGGCAACGTTACGCTAAACGTTAATCCCGCCGCCATTGGCGCGAATCTGGATATCGAAGCAAGCCTTTACAATTCCAGCGGTGCGCTGGTCGCGTCATCCAATCCATTTCAAGCTCTAAACGCCAGCATCACAACCGTTCTCGCCGCAGGTCAGTACTTTCTCAAGATTGATGGTGTTGGAGCAGGTACCCCCACGGCCGCGACTCCGACAGGATACAGCGATTATGCGAGCCTCGGCGCGTACACTATCTCTGGAACCGTAGGGGCCATGAGCGGCGATGCGTTAGCAATCGTAGCTACCGATGCTTCCAAGAACGAAGGCAACAGTGGTGCAACGGCATTTACATTTACCGTCAACAGAACCGGGGATACGACGGGCACATCGACCGTGAATTACGCGGTATCGGGCTCTGGAGCATCGCCTGCGAGTGCATCTGATTTTGTCGGGGGAGTGTTTGCAGTTGGCTCGTTGACGTTCGCTCCAGGGATGAGTTCTCAGGTGATCAGCGTCAATGTGCAAGGCGACACTACGGTCGAGAGTAATGAAGGATTTTCTGTAAGCTTGTCGAGTCCAAGCGCAGCCACCGTCATCAGTACTGCTACAGCGACTGGAACAATTCTCAACGATGATTCTGTGGTTGCTGCACCTACCATTGGAATTTTAGCAACCAGCGCCAACAAACCAGAAGGAACCTCGGCAGGATCGACACCGTTCGTATTTACAGTTACTCGATCGGGCAGTTTGTCAGCCCCTTCGAGCGTTCGTTATGCAGTTTCCGGCACTGGGACCAGTAGCACCAACAGCAACGATTTCACTTCCGGATACACCCGAAATGTTCTCGTCAATTTTCCTGCAGGTGTCGCGGCGGTAGACATCTCCATCAATGTGCGAGCGGACTCGAGAAATGAACCAAACGAAACGTTCCGAGTCACTTTGTCCAATGCGTTAGGCGCAACGATCTCGACAGCGAGCGTGATCGGTACCATTCAAAATGATGATGGCGCCGCGGCTGCAGCTGGCGACGACGAGA
Organism: Planctomycetia bacterium; assembly: GCA_031412515.1. Lineage (GTDB taxonomy): Bacteria > Planctomycetota > Planctomycetia > Pirellulales > Pirellulaceae > Aureliella. The sequence continues at coordinate 10,674 of JANODD010000183.1, forward strand.
GCGGCCAAACTGAGTTGATTGCCGTCGCTGATCCACTGTGGATGTTTGTGCCCCCAGAGTTCCTTAGTGCAGAGGAACTTGCCGTTCCGGTGATGACCTGGATCAATGGCGTTGCCCATGTCGGGGATTTGGCCCACGATCATGAGGAGATCAACAGCGATTTCGAAGACCACGACAGCCCCGAACTCTTGGCGGCACCTATCGATTTCAATGCTGGAACGGAACGACTAAGTTCGTTGCTTACCCGTGGGAACTCGTCCAATTCCGGTGGGTTGTTTGCGAGACCTGATTCCCCCGCCAGTTCAGTCGCTGTAGAGTTAAAACAATCGATGCTTGCCGCGAATACAATTGATGTGCTTGCTGGCGATGTGCGTTGGAACAGCTCGCAAAGCGATTCATCCGAAGCTCAATCTTTCGACTCGATTGACCTCGCATTCGGAGACGCTGAGGATGAGTGGTTTGCACTAAGAGCCTGTCCGAAAAGGGGTCTGACCCTTTAGATTCAAGCTGACCCTTTAGATTCAAGTCATTAAGTTTATGTCATCAGCGGAGAGGGTCAGACCCCTTTTCGGACAGGCTCTGTGAGGCAGCTCGATTAGCTGAGTGATTTGTTTCGAAATGTTTGTTTATTGGAGTGTGCCGCTGGCGGTACACTCCACCGGTTACTAACTTTAATTTGAGTTCTTGAACCATGTTGCGATTTCTGGCGCTTATTCTGTTATCGATGACGTCACACTGCCTTGCAGCCGAATGGAAAGCGGGTGTTGGACGCGAGATCATCACGCCTCCCAAGTCCATGCCGATGGCCGGCTATGCTTCCCGAGGTTCTTCGCATGCAACTGGCAAGTTGCAGGATCTATGGGCGAAAAGCCTGATGCTCGAAGACGCCAGTGGCAATCGCTGTGTGCTAGTTACGCTTGATCTGTGCGGTATTAACGCAGTGCTTGCCGATCGCGTTTGCGCAAAACTCAAGATGTTATGTGGACTTGAGCGCCACCAGATCATGCTGGCAGCTTCACATACTCACAGCGGCCCGGTCGTTGCGGGGAACCTGCGCCCCATGCACTACATGATGTTCAGCGAAGCGGATCGCGCGCTTGTCGATGAATATGCGACCTTACTGGTTGAGAAGATCAGCTCCAGCGTCGAGAAAGCAAAGCAAGATCTCAAGCCAAGCGAAGTTAGTTTTGGCGAAGGAAGTGAGAACTTTGCGGTCAATCGGCGTACCAATGTCGAGAAAGATGTACCGGACTTGCGTGCGAGCAATAAACTGGTTGGTCCGTCGGATTACAGCGTGCCTGTGTTATTGGTCAAGCAATCTGGCAAGCCAATTGCGGTCGTATTTGGTTATGCCTGCCACTGCACGACTCTGAGCGGGATGGAGTGGAGTGGCGATTACGCGGGCATTGCCCAATCCAAGCTCGAAACCGACTTGCCAGGGTGCACTGCTTTGTTCTGGGCGGGTTGTGGTGCCGACCAAAATCCATTGCCTCGCCGAACTGTAGAACTGGCGACTGAGTACGGTCATCGGCTGGCCACTGCTGTTCTCAAGACCTTACGAGGTGATGTGAAGCCCATCGCACCGCAGTTACAAACCGAGTTTAAGCGGATTCCGGTTCCGTTTGGGACTCTGCCAACGCGAGAGCAGATCGAACAAGATCGCAAATCCGACAATAAGTACGTTAGCTCGCGCGCCCTTGCACTGCTTCAGACACTCGACTCGGGGTCGGCGCTTCCCACGACTTATGACTATCCAGTCGCTTCATGGCGTCTTGGTGAAGCGCTTGATTGGATTGCACTGGGCGGTGAAGTGGTCGTCGATTACGCAATTGCCATCAAGTCGCTTCCTACCGCCAAGCGAGCAACTTGGGTTACGGCATACGCCAACGATGTTATGGCTTACATTCCTTCCCGCCGTGTATTAGCTGAGGGTGGATACGAGGGCGGCGGCGCCATGGTTTACTACGGTCTGCCAACGGTTTGGGCACCTGAAATTGAACCGATGATTTTGGACGAAGTCAGCCGCCAATTGAGCCTTTCCCGCTAGCCACGGGTGAGCCGACGGCGTTAGCCGCGGGTGAGCCGAAGTGGGAGACTTAGCACTATCCGGTGACTGAGAAATGCCGAACGATTCACTGCCACACAATATTCACCGTGTAGAATTCATTGGATGGACTGTTAATCATGCAGAACACAACTTCGAGACCCGCGGCTAGCGCCTTTTGATGTTGCGTATTTCGATTTCGTGTGCCACTGGCTTTCCCAATCGCATCCGGGAATCCGGATGCGATTGGGAAAGGCCAGTGTACCGAAGCGTTTGGGTTCGAATAGAAGCGTTTCATTCC
>JANODD010000184.1:0-20578 GCA_031412515.1 Planctomycetia bacterium
CTCTTCTGGTAACGGCTCCGCCGAATAGTACGCTGCATCGACACAATGCTCGCTTGGGTTTTGCAACTCTAAGTTAGCCAACTGCCGGAAGAAAATCGTCATGTCGGTTTCAACTAGCTGCAAGACGCTTTGGAGTTCATCGATCAACTTCAGATCCCCTGTGTCGCCGTTTGCCGAGCCGCGAAACTCGACCAATCCCAGTTTTTCAGCCATCATCTTTTGCCACAGGATCTGGTAATGGATTGGGAACTGGTTGAGAGCTTCTTGAAGTGGCTCGTGATTTGTGACCAGCGGTGCGATGGCGTTGGCAAGTTGCCATAGATTCCAGTGGGCAACTTCTGCTTGTTGACCAAAGCGATATCGCCTGCCGCCTGCATCAGTTGTATTGGGCGTCCAATACGGATCATAGTCTTCAACCCAACCGTAGGGCCCGTAATCAATGGTCAAGCCAAGAATCGACATGTTGTCGGTGTTCATAACACCGTGAACAAAACCGACTCGCATCCAGTGCACGATCATCTCGGCGGTCAGTCGACTGACTTCGCTAAACCATTTACAGATCGTTTCATCTGTGGGTTCGCTTGCGGTATCAATCAGGTATGAGAAATCAATTCGAAGGGTGTGGGCGACGAGTTTCTGAAGTGTTTCCAAATCGCCGCGCGAGTTGAAAATTTGAAAATTACCAAAACGAGTGAACGAGGGTGCTACTCGGCAAACCACTGCTCCTGGTTCGCGCCGCGGGTTGCCGTCGTAGAACATATCGCGCTCAACTAACTCGCCTGTACCGACTAAGCTCAACGCTCGCGTCGTGGGGACACCGAGATGGAACATCGCTTCGCTGCATAAGAACTCTCTGACGGAGGATCGTAATACCGCAAGTCCATCAGCGGTTCGGGAATAGGGAGTTGGGCCTGCGCCTTTTAACTGCAGCATCCATCGCTGGCCGCGCGCGTTGACCACTTCGCCTAGATTGATAGCGCGACCATCACCGAGCTGGCCCGCCCAACTGCCAAACTGGTGACCGCCGTAACACATGGCAAACGGATCCATGCCTGGCAGCACACGGTTGCCTCCGAAAACCTCCGCAAACTCTGGACTGTTGGCTGCATGGCTATCTAAGTCCAGCAGTTCACAGACTTCTTTTGAATGCGCAATTAAGTGCGGTGCAACTACCGGCGTTGGGCTGACGCGCGAGTAGCAAGCTCCTACAACCTGGCGGCGAAAATTCCGCGACTCTGGATCGGCAGGCAAGTTGCCAGTGAACTGATTGTCAAAATTCAGTGCCTGGAGCGAGTTAGGGAAGGAGATCGTCGACATGGAACGGACTCTAAAAAAGCATCGGGGCGGCATCCAGCATGGAGTACAGCTATTAAAAGTTTAGCGGTTTCTGCGGGAAATCGAATCCGACAGCACGTCGTGCAGGTATTCTCGCACATGGGCAATATGTACGTAACTTAATACGTGAATGCAAAACCCAGGTTTTATTTAGGAAAGCACTTGACTATGATGGGGCCATGTTCGATATTACCCCTTTAGGTGGTTTTAAAGCCATCGAATATCCCTTAGTGCAGTTTTTGTCGGTTATTACTTTCCTGGAGATTCCTTATGAAACGTTTACGCGTAGGTTTCACTCTTGTGGAGCTGCTGGTGGTCATTGCCATTATTGGTATTTTGGTTGGACTCTTATTGCCCGCAGTTCAAGCGGCCCGCGAAGCCGCGCGGCGGATGCAGTGTGGTAATAACATCCACAACCTGGCACTCGCGCTGGCGAATTATGAAAGTGCTTACAAACGACTGCCGCCGGGCGTTACTGGTTTTGCGCCTGTGAACACAGGCGCTGATCGCAGCGCAGGTGGCACCGGGGAGGGTAATGGTCAATATTTCAACGGAATGTGGAGCTGGTCGGCTTACATTCTTCCTTTTATGGAAGCACAGAGCTTGTACAATCAGATCAACTTCAACAGCCGCCCGTACGTTGAAGAAAGAGGAGATGCTTGGTTCTTTGATACTGGCGTGGATGCGACGCCGAGTGCCCAGGTAAACAAGGTCGTGTCTACCTTGATGCCGTCGAGTTATGCGTGTCCAAGTACTCCCCAACCAAACACAGGTAAATATAAGGACTATGCGTTAAATGCAGGGCAAGGTGGCAATGCAACTGGCGATCCGGTTCCTTATAACGGGGGATCAGCAATCTCTTCATGCTGTCCTGAGCGTGCTTTAATAGCAAACGGGATTGCTCACAAGCAGAGTTACGTACGATTAGCAGCCGTAACTGATGGCACATCGAATACATTCATGATCTTAGAACAAGCATCCATGATTCCAAAGTTTAAGTATCCAGTGAACCCTTTCTTGTGGACAAGCCATCAGTCTCAAGGGTTGGCGATGAGCAATCAGGGCACCCAGCTCTATCCTCCAAACATGGACCCTCTCTTGCAAGTTTGTCGAACCGGAAGTGCACTCTGCCCAGCAGGGACTTCAACGGCAGGATTCGGGTTAACAGGACGAGCCTCACGCAGCTGGCACACCGGCGGTGTACAGGTTGCGATGGTAGATTGCAGTGTTCGTTTTCAACCTGAGACGATCGCCATGGCTCCATGGCGATACCAGTTCACTCGCGATGGCGGAGAAGTCTACTCGCCTGAACAGTAGTGCCCTTTTTTGCCAGTCGAAGCGCACAGGATTTCCTGTGCGCTTTTTTCGTATTTTCTCCCCATTTTTGGAATTGCACAATGAACAAGCTGTTTGCTTTTGCTTTGCTTGGCATCCTTTCGCTTACGATTCTCGGTTGCGGTCCTTCAAACGATCTAAACAAAATAAAGGGCGTTGTAAAACACAATGGAAAACCAGTTGCCAATCTGTATCTTACGTTCATGCCCACAGATCCCATGAAGCAATCCGCCAGTTCGAGCTCAACGGATGCATCAGGAAAATTTGAGCTGAAGGTGGGCTCGACCGGTGGTGTGGCGGATGGAACCTACATCGTTACAGCCTCTGATCCTGCAGCCTTGATGGGCGGCAAATCAAGTGATGATCCAGATTACAAAGAAGTTTGCAAGAAATACGCTCAGGGCAAGTCGGAGTACAAAATCACTATCGAGAAAAGCAATTCGAATCTCGAACTGCTGTTAGATTGATGTTTTCTGCCAACATAAAAATAGCCCGCTTCGGCGGGCTATTTTTTTTGAATAGGCTCCCGCCTGGTATGGCGAAAAGTCGGTAGCGGAATGCGTCAAGCATTTCGTGCATGCAACTTTGGCCCGCAATATCAACTCCCGAAAGCCTTGACGGCTTCCGCTACTGCGTTTGTTCACGACTTTCCGACAGCCCAGCTCCCGCCCATGGCTTGTGATCAAGTCCATCAAAAAGTGTCAAAAGCACAATTTGACTTTTTGGAACTTTCGTTTTTCTATCCCTGAAAGCAGTAGTTTCGAACTGCCGCGGCCGGTTTCTCACGAAACCAGCTACCAAGTTCGGACTGTTTGTCATTTCCACTTCTCGTCAAAGAAACCAGCACTCATCACGTTCCCAGGCATCACGTAGTTTGAACCTTTTGAAACGTCGGCCACGGCCCAGTCAGGTAGCATTGCAATCTGCCGAGCGTTGTTGAGGTACGCAAACTCACGAAAGGTAAAGCCACTGTTGATCACGATGTAACGCTTCGGGTTCAGCGGGTTTGGGTAAATCAAAATCGGCGCATGAGTCTTGGCGTCGTAATCGACTCCAGCCACACGCAGTTTGGTATCTGTCCATTCAATTGGAAGTGAAGCGAGAACTTTTGCAATCAGCGGGTTCGTTGCTGGTGTCCCAAATAGGATCAAATTGTTATTAGCAATGTCCTCATCGGTGACTTCAGATTTAGTTACGATATCACCGCGGAAGTGACGGCGCCACTCCCGAGTCGCATGCTGGAACTCGGTGTCGTACCAAGTTGGCTTGACTGCATCGGTCACGGTGGGTGGAACCCATACGAACGCATCCATAAACGCATCGTCAATCGGACCACTAAGCCCAGGCCGTTTTACTAGCGACTTTTCGGCGACTCCTGAGTTATTGCTCGTTTCCCACATTCCAATTGAATTCTTGATCAACCACAGGACCTTGGATTCACCGACGCGTTGAAACTGAGCGACGACAGGCTGGGCATCCACTTCCAGGCTCACTGGTTGGTCGCTGACAAACGGAAAGTCTTGATTGGCAAACTGCAGTTTGATGCGAGAAATGTTCTTGGACTGCATCTGTAACTTTTGATTGCTCAGTTCTGCGTGAACGATCGCTTCGTCCCAGTGCTTTTCAAGTCCTTCGATACTTAACCAAGCAAGCTCATGATAGCGGAGTGTATAAGTCGTCAAGTCGATGGTTTTAGGAACCGTCGCGAGTCCTGCATCGAGGGCAACGTCCAGTTGCTTTTGGATCAGTGGCTTGGATGTGTCTAAGATCTTGTGCGCGGTTTGAGGACCGATGATATGCGGCAGCGTCATGCCTCGCAATTTGTAGGCCGCTTCCATCACATCAGCGGCTTGCTTTTGATTGTCGATTTCACCGCTGTAAGCGACCGTGGGAACGTTACGCAAATTGTTCGTCCAATCAGGGCAATCGTACCAATGCAGCAACTTGCGCTGATAATCGGTGGGTTTAAAATCTTCCTTTTGAAAAACTCGCAAGAACTCCATCGTCTCGCAGAAGCCCGCGCCCGGATTGGCCGCTGCCCAAAGCTGTGGATAGTGCACAGCAAGCTGCCAACAGCCGGCACCTCCCATCGAGAAACCGCGTATAGCGACCCTTGCGTCATCAATTGGATAGAGTTGCTTCACGCTTTCGATCGCTTCCAGCACATCGATCTCGCCAGCGAATTTGAACGCGTTGCAATAACGACCATAAGGATGAAGCACCAATGTGTTTGGCGGCGAGAACTCACCGGTCTGATGCATGCGTTGATGCATAAAGGCCACTTCGCTGGTCTTTTCCCCGCGACCGTGCAACCAGACGTCGAGCCGCACGGGTTTCGAAATATCGGCTTTCCAACCAACCGGTACGACCAAACCGTAAGGCTGAACGGAACCGTCGATGCGTGAACGGTAACCGCCAGAAAGCAGTGTGGGTTTATCCGAAGATTTTTGCAGCGTGACTTCGAGCAGTTGCGACTTACGTTTTCCTTCGCTAGCCGCTTGTACGCGCTTCTGTGCTAAATCCAAAAGCTCTTTTGCTTGAGCGAACTCTTTGTCGACATAAAACATCCCCTGTTCGACAGCCATCTCAATCGCTCGCGGAATCACTTCGATTTGCGACTTGGATACATCGTCGAGATTGAGTTTCGACAACGCTTCGCGGACGTCTTTGGACTTAATCAGTAACTCGGACTTCACTTGCTCAGGCAACGCGATTCCCGGCGGTGGGATTGGGCGAACTTGAACCGCTGTGTTGTCAGCCGGCCCGTCGGCGTGAATGCAGGTGATTACATTGAGCAAGAGCAGCACGGAGGAAAATTTAATGAACCAAAGTCGGTTATTCATTCGTGGGTTATTCATTCGTGAACTCGCGGACGGTAGGTGGGTTGAAGGCTAGCAAAAGGAGCAGCGCGGTATCGTAGCATTTTAATCGGTTGATTGGGTAGTGAAGTTGGTTTACGCAAAGTGCACAGAATATTTTTGCGAGTGAAGTACGCCAATCGCAAAAGAATTCTCGCTCTGGATGGATCGTTTTAATGTTCGAGCCGATGAACAGAAGTGTGATACTGCGTCGAAACGTTTGATCGGAGAGGGGTGAATATGGAATCGTTGGATGATCGCCTCGACAACTATCTAACCCAATTGATGGACATTTGTAGCCGCTGGTCCACTTGGATTACTCAGCAAGAACACGCCGCAGTCACTGGCAATTATAAACGTTTAGAAGAACTGACTGCCGCGGCGGACGGGTTGCTCGCTGAGATTCAAGGCTTGCATCGTGGACGCCAGATGATTTTGGATGACGCTAAGAATGCAGGAATGGCTCACGCTGATTTGTATTCACTAGCTCAGGCTTTACCGAGTTGGTCGATACGTGCGCGCCGCGAAAGAGTTCGGACCGCGAAACGGCACATGGATCACTTGCGACGATTGCACTTGTCGATCTGGGTCTTGATCAGCCAATGCGAACGCTTTGCCAGCGAGTCCATTCAGTTGCTTTCGTATGGCCAAGTGGAAGCCAGTGTTTACTCATCGACTAGCAACGCTGATACCAGTGGTGGGCATTTACTCGACGCTCAGATTTAAGCTCAGTCTCCATATACAGTTTTCCATACATTGCATCGTAGCGACCCACTGAAGCAGCCTGACCATGTCCCTGTTCGCAACCATCCAAACCTCTGCAAACGCTCTGCAAGTCAGTGAGCTTGGGCTTCAGGTTGTCAGCAACAACGTTGCCAACGCGAACACTCCGGGATACATTCGCCAAGAGTTGGTGCAAAATACAGGACCGGCTGTTCTCGTTGGTGGTGTGTTGCTCGGTTACGGTGTGCATGCCAATGGAGTTGTCCAGAAATTCGACGACTTCACGGCAAGCCAACTGCGAGACACGCTGAGCAATCTTGAAAGCAGCAAAGCCCTTGACAACCTTTACAGTCAAATCGAATCGGTCTTTAGCGAACTCTCCGACAATGACCTGAGCACCAAGCTGGCGGATTTCTCAGGCAGTATTCAAGACGTACTCAACCAGCCGGGCAACGCGTCGCTTCGCCGAATGGTCATTGAACGCGGCAAGTCACTGACCGGTGACATTCGAGGAGCGGACGCAAAACTGCGGGGTCTAAAAACGACACTCAATCAAGGCATTCGCGATTCCGCGAATGAGATTAACCGTCTGACCGATCGCATTGCAAAACTAAATACTAAGATCGTTGAAATTGAGGGTGGAGGTGCCGTCAATAGCGACGCGGTAGGCCTACGCGACGAACGTCAACAGACACTTAATAGCCTTGCTGAGATTGTCGACATCCGCGCGACGGAACAGCAAAGCGGCTCGGTCACAGTCTTTGTTGGTGGTGAGTACTTGGTGTCTGACGGCATTCAACGGAAAGTTGCAGTCAGCATTCAGCAACGGGCTACCGACTCAGTGACTGAACTGCATTTGGCCGACACAGACTCTCCGCTTCAGATCTCAAGCGGTCGATTGAAGGGCTACTACGATGCGCGCGATCGCGCCGCCGGCACCGCTTCGGCTGCCCTGGACAAATTCGCAAAAGATCTAATCCAGCAGTTCAACTTGATTCACTCGCAGGGCCAAGGCTTGACCGGATTTAGCAGTGTTACGGGTACCAACGCTGCTGACGACACGACGGGTGCAATGGACCTTGCGGGACTGCCGGTGAAAATCAAAAACGGAGAATTCGAGATTCAAGTCCGCGATTCGCTCTCCGGCTTGACGCAGACACACGTGGTTCGAGTGCAACTGAACGGTGGCACCAACGATAGTTCGCTCGCGGATGTTACCGCTTCGATCGACGCCATTGCGGGTATCAGCGCGACATTGACACCCGAAGGCAAACTGCGAATCGAATCCGATTCAGACAAGATAACGTTCTCGTTTCAAAACGACTCCACCAATATCCTCGCGGCCGCTGGTATCAACACGTTCTTCCAAGGCGACTCTGCGTCGACGATCGCAGTGAACTCGGTGATTGCCAACGATCCTCGCATGTTTGCCGCCAGCAGTACCGGAGTCGGTGGCGGAACGGACAACGCTCTCAAGTTGGCTCAAGCCTTTGACGAGCCGCTGGCACAACTGGACGGAAGATCGATCAAGCAGAGCTATGAAGACTTGGTCGTGCGCACCACCCAAGAAATCAACGTTCAGTCCGGTGTGACCGACGGTTTGCAAAACTACTACAAAGTGCTCGAAGGTAAACTGCTCGGCGTTACGGGTGTGAACCTGGACGAAGAAGCAGTGAAGATGATCTATTACCAGCGAGCCTTCCAAGCCAGTGGTCGCGTTATTCAAGTATCGAGCGACTTGCTCGACACACTGATGAAGTTATAGTTGAAACAATCCCCATTCGCATGCGACGCAGGGAATTATGGCTTCCAGTTTTTATCCAGTCGGCACTTCACGAACCTCATCCGCGCTATCCATTACGCGGCTCGTGTATCAGATTAACTCCGACCAAAGTTCCATCAGTGATCTTCAGTCTCAATTGAGTACTGGCCGTCGTATTCAACGTCCCAGTCAAGATCCGGGGGCAGCTATTAGAGCCCTCGCCGCTCAGCGACAGCTCGAATTTAAAGCTCAAGTCGATACGAACCTCAAAAGCGCTGACACTCTGCTGACGCAGACGGAAACCGCTTTATCAGAGGCCCAAGCCATCGTCACCGACATCCGCGGATTGGCGGTTCAAGCTGGAAACAACACGCTGTCGGACGCGGAACGTTCCGGCGCAACCGCCCAGTTGCAAGCGGCCTATGCGCGACTAACGGAATTAGGAAACACTAAGTTCCAAGATCAGTACATCTTTGCAGGCAGCAACGTTAGCGCGCGACCATTCACGTCCGTTAACGACTCAATGCGATTTACCGGTAAAACCGACGAACTGCTGACAATTTCGAGTTCGGCTTCAACTTTAGCTGCCAACGTTACTGCCGAGGATACTTTTGGTGTCCGTAGCGATTTTGTTGTCGGTACGGAGGATCTGAACCCTCGCCTCAGCGTTGCCACACGGCTTTCGTTGTTGAATCGAGGTGATGGAGTCCGCGGCGGCGCAATTGCGATCAGCAACAACGCTGAAACTTTCGAGCTTGATTTGTCGGGTGTTTACAATCTGGGCGAAGTTGCCGACGCCATCAACGCCAAGCAACTCGGCGGTCGCACGCTCCTCGCAACAATTGGTGCAAGCGGACTCGAGATTGCATTTCAAGATGGTCAGCCGGGGTTCATCAATGTCAGCGAAGTGGGCGGCGGCAGCACCGCTGGAGACCTCGGAATTGCGACTGCCGGTAACCTCACGACATCGCCCATTATTGGAAAAGACCTGGATCCGAAAACCAATTTGAACACGCCCATTCTGCAGTTGCTCGGCGGTGCGGGTATTGCTCCCGGAGAATCGTTTATTATCAAGCAAGGCACTAAGAGCTATACCATATCTTCCAATGGCGCTAACACCGTAGAGGACCTTTTAAATATCATCCGTCGTTCAGGTGCCAAGGTCGAAGCGGGTCTCGATCCGACTGGAAAACACCTTGCAATTCGTAGCACCGAAAGTGGAACAACGCTAACGATCGGTGAGAACGGCGGCAACTTGGCGAGCAGATTAGGCCTGAGAACTCTTGACACGGATACTCCGCTAAGCCGCTTGAACTTTGGCCAAGGCGTTTTTATCAGCGATACAACCGATGATTTGCTGATCACTCGTACCGATGGAACAAACCTCAGCATCAATCTCGATGGCGCGCTGACCGTGAATGATGTCATCAATCGCATTAACAATAACTCAACCAACTTTAACGTAGCAACACGTGTCGTCGCTTCGCTCGCTGCCAACGGTAACGGCCTGAAATTGTCCGCCCCAGTGGGTGCCCAGGCATTGTCCATTGCAAACGTTGGAGGCAGCCAAGCCGCTTCTGGACTGGGCTTAGTTGCTCGCGGCTCCACATCCGCCACGGGTGTTACAACGGGTACCAATAGTGTGATCCAAGGCGACGATATTAGCGGCGTACAAGTCGAAGGTGTGTTCAGTTCGATAACCCGTTTGAAATCGGCAGTAACCAACAAGCGGGTCGAAGATTTGCCGCAAATCGTCAGCTCGATCGACGCCGATCTGGAACGACTGTCGCTCGCCCGCGGGCTTGTTGGCGCACGTCAGCAATCGATTCAGAGCATCAAGAGCAGTTCGGCGGACGAACAAATAACACTCAAGCAAGTCGAGTCGGATGAGTTGGATGCCGATTTTGTGAAAGTAACTTCCGAGCTGACGGGCCGCCAAGCGGCACTTGAAGCGTCCCTGCAGTTGATGGGACAAGTCACCAAGCTGTCTTTATTCAATTACATTTGATCGCACGCTGTTTGCATAGTGAATTGTAGCTGGTTTCGTGAGAAACCGGAGGTGCGCGGCAGTAGGCTTTCTTCTGCATCTGGACGTTCGTGCTTGACGGGACTGTGAGCCGACGGCGCTAGCCGCGGGTGAACGAAGCGGATGACTTACACCGATGAGTGCCTACCCAATGCCCGGCAACTTACATCGAGAGTATGGATATTAGATGAACTACTAGTCATGAACGACAGCTACTCCGATCACCCGCCGCTAGCGCCGACGGCTCACCGATTCGGCAGTCCCATCCTTACATTATTATGGTAAAACCAAAGTTACATTGTGTTGAAGCAAGAGTACTGCAACGCAGACCGGAGCCTTCGATGTCAATGTCAGGACCGACGCTACTTTTGCGGAGCAAAAGGCGACAATGAAACAAACGGATTTCAAGAAACGGTTTGGTTGGAGTGTCCGAGTAGAAGACTTGCTAATCGGCGACGGTTCGCGGCTGAGAAATCGTGCGGTACATGTTGACCGTGAGTTACGTAGCTAACGGGCAACTCGCAGTGCTGAAGAATCGACAGCCAAGCTCCGAATCCGATCGCTTCGTCGAGCTTCGTAATCACCAACCCATTAGGATTAAGCGTCGAGAATTTTTCTATAGCAGCTCGAACGTGAGCAACAGAACTTGTAGCGCTAACAACCAGCTGCACCGAGGTTGGCTTGGCAGCGGCGAGCAACCGTTGCAGTTCACTAATTTGCTCTGCATCGTTCGGAGATCGACCGGCAGTATCGATAAAGACGACGTCGCAATCCTTGAGCCGATTCAAGGCCGGCAAGAATTGGCTCGCCGAGCTGACTACTTCTAAAGCAGCGTCCAGGGCTTCGGCGTATTGCAGCAGTTGATCGACCGCGCCTGGCCGAAACGTATCCATCGTGATCAGCCCAACTTCGCAAGTGTGCTCCAACTGAAAATTCGTCGCCAATTTCGCAAGGGTTGTCGTTTTACCCACACCCGTAGGGCCAACCATCGCGATTACAGTTTGCTGATCAGGACGCAATGCAATCGGCTCGGCAATTTGTAGATTCTTGCTTACTATCTGACAGATCCGCCCCTGCAGGAGCAGCATGTCGTTCAGTTGTTCGATCTCGAGCATCTTTGAAGCAGCTTGAAGTAGCGATTTGGCTAGGCTGGGCTCAATTCCTGCATCCAACATCTCTGAAAGCGTCTCGTACACAGCGGGTGGCAGCCGCGACGAGCTACCAACCGCAGTTTCTTCGATCGAATGCAATTCAGAGGCTGGTCGAAGTGTCTCTTGCGCAATAAACTGTTTTTCAGTGGCTTCAGGCGGACTTGAATCCTCAGTGTAGGGCTGTGCAACTTCTACAGCCGCAGGTGGCTGCAATAGTGCAACTTCTGAAGACGGTGTTGGGGCCGCCGGAGCCGACACGCGGGCTACTGTTGGAACCGCGATTTGGTCAGGCAGTGTTGCTTTAACGCGTTTAGCAAACCGACTGGCGACCGGCATTTCCACACTGGCTTCAACCTCCACCAGATTGCTTGAGAACAATCCCATCCGACTGCGCTTTACTTGACGAGTATGCAGAACGGCTGCGTCAGGGCCGAGCGTTTCTCGCACTTGCTCAAGAGCTTCTTGCAATGTTGCGGCGCGGAAGGTTCGAATGTCCATAGTCGTTTGCTACGCCTTGGTGACTGGGTCGGAAACCAACCCAACTGAAATTGTCGATGTTTGACGGGTGATTTCGGAATGACTGAGGATCTTCAAATCTGGAAGTGAATTCTGGGTAATGACTCGCAAAGCAGCGCGGATTCGACCGCCAACAACGATAATGGGTTTGTGGCCAGCTTGGGTGAGCAAACGCACTTGATTAGCAATCTGACGGCAAGTGATCTCGATGACCTGAGGTGACATCTTGATCATCAAACCGCGTTCGGTGTGATCAAAGCCCGCCATGATTCGGTCTTCCATTTGCGGGTCCATCGTGATCACGTGCAGCTGGCCATTGGAGTCACTGAAGCGTTGGCAAATAGTGCGTGACAATCGATTGCGGACGAACTCATTCAAGAAAATCGGATCTTTCGTGCGTCCTGCGTAATCGCCAAGCGTTTCGAAGATCAAGCCGAGCTGTCGGATCGGTACGTCTTCTCTCAGTAGCATTTGCAAAACGGTTTGCACTTCGGACAACTTCATCATGCTCGGGATCAATTCATCCACCACCGTGGGACTGGCGGCTTTTAATTGATCAGCCAATTGTTTTGTTGCATCGCGGGTAAGCAATTCGTCAGCATGTTTGCGAGCCACTTCTTGTACGTGGGTTGCGATGACTGAGCCTGGAGCGGCAATCTGATAGTTGTATAGACTCGCCTGGACTTTTTGTTCCGGTAAAATCCAAAAAGCTTGACGGCCAGCGGCTGGATCGAGGGTTTCAATGCCGCTGATCAAGCCAGTGCAGTTACCAACATCAATGGCCAATAAACGATTCGGATGCACTTCACCGCGAGCTACCGCGTTGCCTGCGATTTGAATCTCGTATGCTAATTCATGCAGCTTCAACTTGTCTTTCAATCGAACCTTCGGCAGTAGAATTCCCATTTCGCTTGCAAGGATCGATCGAACATTGCTGATCCGTTCCATCAAATCACCACCGCGTCTTGGATCGGCCAGCGGCAGTAGTTGAGCACCAATTTCAACTCGCATCGCATCGACGTCAAGGAAATCCTCGGCCTTCTTCTCGGCAGGCTTTGCTTTTGCAACTGCCGCGTTGGTCTTGGTCTCGTCCTCCCGTTTCTTCGCGTCAATCTGTTGTCTATTGACCATGACTGCCAAGCCGACGCAACCGCCGCCCAGCGTCAACAAGGGAAGCGTAGGAAGTTGCGTGAAGATGAGCATTCCGAGAAAGACGCCAGCCACAGCAAGCGCCTGAGGTCGAGCGAACAACTGATTCAGGAACTCGATCGGCAAGTTGGTCGACTGGGTGCTTCGTGTGACAAGCAACGCTGCGGCCAACGAGATCAACAGCGCAGGAACTTGGCTGACCAAGCCATCGCCGATGGTAAGCTTGGTGAACATCACAAACGATTCTTGCAGCGTTAAACCCGCGTGCATGATACCGACGTAAATGCCTCCGACGATGTTGATGATCGTAATGATGATACCTGCAATTGCATCACCGCGAACGAATTTACTTGCACCGTCCATCGCACCAAAAAAGTCCGCTTGCCGAGTCACACCGTCACGACGTATTTGAGCCTCTTTTTCGTCGATGGCTCCCGAATTCAAATCGGCGTCGATGGCCATCTGTCGACCGGGCATTCCGTCCAACGCAAATCGTGCGGCGACTTCGGAAACACGCGTTGCACCTTTGGTAATCACCAAGAACTGAATGATAATGATGATCACAAAGAGGATCACGCCGACTTCCATACGATCGCCTGCGACAAATTCCGCGAAAGCTTGGATCACTCCTCCCGCTGCGCCCAGCGCATCGGTGTCCGAGTTGGAAAGAATCAACCTTGTCGTCGCGATATTGAGTACCAATCGAGCCAGTGTTGTCGCTACAAGTAACGAAGGAAACACACTGAATTCAAGCGGCGTGCGGATCGAAATGGTCGTCAGCAAAACGACCACGGAGATCGTGATATTCGCCGACAGAAGTATGTCCATCATCCATGGTGGCAATGGAACCAGGATTACTCCGATACAGGCGATGATCGAAACCGGAAATATCAGGTCGCGATGACGGGTCAGAAATGCCATCATGTTATGAACAGTGTCTGGTCAGCAGTGTCTGGTCAGCAGGGTCGAGTCGCCTTCAACAGTCGCCTCAACAGTCGAGTGTCTAGCTATAGTGGTTATGCTGACGCAATGTCTAGATCGATCGCGGGAAGATTGATGGCTAGCAGAAGTGGTTGGGATTAATGAGAAGGATGGGGCTAGTAGGACTGATGAGAAGAATGGGAGTAACCGGAGTATGAGAAGAATGGGATTAAGGGGAGTAATGAGAAGAATGGGAGTAATGTTTAGACGCGAGACTTTGTTGGCGTCCAGACAAGAATTTATTAGGGTTTAAACGCGAAATTGTTGATTCGCAGTCAAGATAACAATAGGTTACTTAACGTTGTGTCTCCCCCTCGCACGTACTCGGGGGGAGGGAGTCGGGGGGGTGAACGACCGTCTAAGGGCAAGTGGAGGAATCTTGAATTCCTCCTCCGTTTAAATTCTTGGGGGCCTGCCCCCAAACCAAACAAAAGCTTTCAAAGATATGCAGCAACTGACTTTTCTTCAAATTGTCGGCGGCGATTGGAAGACAACGATCGACGAATCTAAGCTGACAGAAATTCAGAACTATTTGCCCAGATGCACGGTTGATTAGAAAATATGTCAGGTACAAGAAGCGGATTTCGTGGCCGACGCTGACAGCGTCGGCGCGGATGCTAGCAGCATCCGCCACGGTAACACCACGGTGTATGTATAATAACACCCTCCGCATTCTCCCCCCCATTCCTGCCGAGGTTCCTATGCAAATCCGCAACAAAGTGTTTGCGACGCTCGTTATTCTTACCATACAGTCGCTTGCATTAGCTCAGTCTGATACTCCTTTCGCCAAGATCAACGGCGAGGGGCCGGGTTGGAAGACGCTTGGTGAAGAAGACTTTGTCATGGTCAACGGCAAGGAAGATACATGGAAGTGGGAAGGCTCGTTGGTCAAATGCACTGGTAAACCAGTGGGTGTCACTCGCTCTCAAAAGCAATACAAGAACTTTGAACTGGTTGCCAACTGGCGGCACCTTTCAAAAGCGGGTAATTCAGGTATTTTCATCTGGGCACCGGAAAGCGTTTTAAAAGACCTGCCACTGGGTCGATTGCCTGGAGCGGGTATCGAAGTTCAAGTGCTCGACGAAGGTTATACCGAACAATATGAAAAATCATCCGGCAAAAAAGCGGATTGGTTTACAACTCATGGCGATGTGTTTCCAGTCGGTGCTTCCAAGATGGCGCCCTTTCCACCAGTTGCACCCGGTGGCTCACGCAGTTTCCCTCGTGAAAACCATAGCAAACCGACCCCTGAATGGAATCACTATTATGTCCGCGCCATCAATGGCGAAGTGCGATTGTGGGTCAACGGTATCGAAGTCTCTGGTGGTAATCAATGCTCGCCTTCTGAAGGTTTTCTATGCCTGGAATCCGAAGGCGCACCCGTTGAGTTTAAAGAGATCCGGCTGCGAGAGTTGCCTTGACTGCTCCCCTCACCCCCTAGCCCCTTCTCCCCGAGTACGAGGCGAGGGGGAACCGGAGACGTGTGGGACTCAACTACAGCAGTCTCCGCTGTTGGATAACGTCTTGCTATTGAACAAGCAACGTCTGGATGCTGTTGCTTAATAGAATTGAGCGAGCTGAAAAACTCTGAACATGGTACGTGGAACCTTGGATAACAACGTCGTCTAGACTCGCCTGGGTAGATGCCTCAGATGCATTCGCTTGTTCAGTCGCTGGTCGTGACAGTCGCAATCTTAATCGTCGACTGTCGACTTCGATCAGGGCAACGCCATGATCGCTGTCTGTCATTACGACCGCCTTCAACTTGAGCATTGGCGGCGGCAATTGAATCTGAGCCGATGGACTGACCGAAGGGGATGCGACCACGGACGCTGGTTGCCCACGCCCAAGTCGCTCAAGTATCTTGGCACTCGGGACCGTCGGGTCCTGTGCCGAGTTAACATTGCAAAGTGTTGCGACGATAACAATGAAAAAACATCTCATTTAAAATTACCTCCAGCGCTCATCAGTGCCATGAAGAAAGCGATGTACACGTAGCCGACAATGCCACCGGCGATCACAATGACGGCGGGCTCAACAAGTTGGCTCATGCGTTTGATTTTGGACTTGAGTTCGGTGTCGCAAAATTTTGCAACTTCGTCCAGTGTTGAATCGAGATGACCCGTCTGCTCGGCGATCGCTATCATGCTAGACAGCACCGGAGAGAACCCTTCGCGAGCCGCTAAGGTCGGCGATAAAGCCTTGCCGCGAATGATTGAATTGGAAGCGTTATTCAACAAACTTGCAAGGAAGCGGTTGCTTTGGAGTTTCTTCGCAATATCAATCGCTTCGACCAACTTGACGCCGCTATTAACCATTACTGACAATGAACTCGCAAGCGTTGCGGTCCCCGACAATCGCAGCACACTGCCAATCACGGGAATACGCAACAGCCAGCGATCGATCCACAACCTTCCAGGCGGCCATCGTGTGACAAGTACTAAGCCGACCACTAGTGAAATGAACACAACGCAAACAGTGCCGCCGTTGATTTGAAACCATTGCGCGAAGTCCACGAGAGACTGCGTCATACGTGGGAGTTTTCGCCCCATCGCGCTTAAGAATTTCTGCAACTCTGGAATCACGGCGAATGTCAGATAGCCCGCGATCGCAATGGCAGCGAGGGCGACAATTGCTGGATAAGTCAGAGCCACTCGTACTTCTGTAATGGCAGTGCGCCGTTGCGTCATATACGTGGCCGATTGCTCAAGCACTTGTTCGAGATTGCCCGTCTTCTCACCGACGCTGACTAATTGCACCACGACTTGTGGAAACACAGGATGCGATTCCAGCGATTTTGCTAGTGAGTCACCTCGAGCGATGCGGTCATGTACGGTTTGCAAAATTGCAGCCAAAGCCACCGAATCCGTTTGCGATTGCAATGACTTTAACGCGCTCAACAAGTTTAGCCCGCTGCGGAGCATGATGGCTAACTGTCGTAACGCGAACTCCACATCGCGGGAACGTGCGGGCATCCAGCGACGGGGGCTCAAGTCACCGAACAGTGAACTGGCAGGCTCTGGCAGCGCTTCGAGACTGACTAGTCGCATACCCTGGGCATGCAAGAGCGATTTCAGTCCCGTTGCTGATTCGGCAAAGAGTTCACCGCGAGCGATTCGCCCCGACTGATCTCTGGCAATGTAAGAGTAATTCGACATGGTTACCACAGTGTTACCGCGCTAGTGACTTCGGCCACCGTGGTTGTACCGTCAAGGATTTTTGCCACGCCATCATCGAGCAGCATCGACACGTTGCGCGATCTTGCGTCGTTTAAAAGATCATCTTCATTAGCACCGTCAGCGATTAATTTCGCCATCATTTCGCTGCTTTCCAGCATTTCAAACAGTGCGATGCGACCGGTATAGCCTCGACCGGCGCACATCACACACCCACAAGCATCGAACACGGTGCTCGATGCAAGCGCTGGCTGCTGCAATGCGAGCACCTCGGTTTTTGTAATGCTACGAGGTTTGCGACAGTGCGAGCACAGCTTGCGGACGAGTCGCTGAGCGACCGATAACCTAAGAGTTGCCGCGATCAAAAAGGGCTCGACGCCCATGTCCTTCAATCGCGTAACAACTCCGGCGGCAGTATTGGTGTGAACGGTGCTAAAAACAAGGTGCCCCGTCAGAGAGGCTTTCACTGCGGTCTCGGCCGATTCGGGATCGCGAATTTCACCAATCATGACCACATCGGGATCGTGGCGCAAGACACTTCGCAAAGCTTTCGAGAAATTGACTTTATCGGCCGAGTCAACTTCGACTTGCGATGCCCCTTGGATTTCGTATTCGATCGGGTCTTCGATGGTGATTACATTGCCGCCCCGAGTTTTTAAAAGCTGCTCGATCGCGACGTAGAGCGTTGTCGATTTACCGCTGCCTGTTGGACCGGTGAGCAACACCAACCCGTGTGGTCGAGCGGTCGCGGCGCTAAACGTCGATAGATCATTGGCTCGCATGCCCAGCGATGAAAGCGAAAGTTTCGAAGCATGCGATGTAAGCAACCGCAACGTCATGCGTTCGCCATAACGGGTCGGTAAGGTCGCGACACGAATATCGATCGAACTGCGTGAACTGTTCGACTTCGAAGTAATGCGTCCATCTTGAGCGGCTCGTTTCTCGGCAATATCCATCCCGGCCAGAACTTTCAGTCGACTGAGCACAAGCGGCTGGAGGGAAAGCGATAGGTCTCGGTAAAGTTCCAATACCCCATCGACGCGCAAGTGTACCGACAGAGAAGTTGCATTGGGTACCAAGTGAATATCAGAAGCGCCGCGAAGAATGGCGGCTTGTAGCAGCTCATCGCAAACGTTAACGGTGTCATCGGATTGAGGATCACCGGAACGAACGCCAACTTCGGCGCCATTCATTGTTGGGCTGTCGTAAACGCGGGCGAGCGACCGACGCATGGATTCGAGATCGACTTCAACCAACCTGAAATCGCACTTCAGATAGCTTTTTAGCGACTTGTGTGTTTGTGAATCAATTGCGCGGACGCAAGCCACCATCACCTTGTCATCGAGTTTGCACAGAGGCAGCACGCGTTTGCGCTGCGCATAGGCAGCAGGCACTCGCAGCGCCCACGTTGGATCGATTCGGACATTATCCAAATCCAACGTTGCCAAAGGCAGTGCTGTAGGTTCGGCAATTGCAGCCATTAACATGAGTGCCCCTAAACCGCGATGGTTAAAATCCAAATGCGAATATCGGTGTGAGCGTCGGAGTCTTCCATCTCCAACGACACGGTGAAAACTCCAAGCGGGGCAGCTTGTATTTCACGTAAAGCGCTTTGTATATCCTGAAAGCGACCACGAAGTGTTATCCGCATCTCACGTCGATCGAGCGAGTCAGCATTTGGGCTGGCGGCGTCACCGAGCAGCACGGCGACTGGCTTGAGCGAACTGGAGAGAGGAGCACTATTGTCTTTAGCGGGAACAGGTGAACTGTTGATGCACTGCAGACCATGTTGACTGAGCAAAGCGAGTGTTTCGGCCATCGCCCTCGCTGGGGAACTGGATTGCAGGAACTCACTCCGCAAGTCGGCTCGACGCGATACCAAGTGCGATCCAATCTGTTTCGCATCGATGATTTGATTGTTCAAGGACTGAACGTCGGCTTCAGCCTTCGCAAGTTTCTCAGCGAGCAATTCCGAATTTGGTCGACGGGCGGCAGCGGTTTCAATCTTATGCAGCTTGGTGCGTTCTGCTTTTAAACTTCGCTGTAGGGGACCATAAAACGTAAAGTTATAGGCCAGTACAATGCCTAAAGCTGGACCGCAGATTGACAGTAGTTGTTTCTGAAACTTTTGACGAGGGCTCATGGCTCGATGCCCCCCGCAAGTTTGTTGGAGGTAGGTCCTGAACCATGTTTCGATGATATCTCAGGGTTACCAGTTGCCTCAAGCTCGGGCTTCAACAATGCTTTTAAGACAATTGTGAATGCAATCAAGTTTTGAGGCAATACGTTGGTCGCCGCCGGTGCTGTTCTCCAACCGCTTCCCTTGAGTGCGAATTCGAGTCGACCTGCAAAACCATTAGCGGCAGCATTATCCAGCGCCAACCCATGCACAACCGTTTGCAACGAATTCGATTCGAGTTTCTGGACCCAGCAGTTTTCATTTGCCGATTCTGCTAGCGCGTCGATTAGTGCCATCCAACGTTGGTTGTTTTGTGAATGCACGACGCCAGCGAGCTGCAGTTGTCGTTCAGTGGCTTGACGAGTGGCTTGGGCTTTAATCACTTCTTGTCGAAGCTGGACAATCGAGGCTTCAGCGGTTTTCAGTGAAGCTTCGGTCGCTTCGCGTTGGCTTTGTTGTCTTTCCAGTCGCTCGATTGCCTGCGTCGCCACAGTAAGACACTTTTGACTTTGCCAATGCCATAGTCCACATCCACCTGCAGCAAGGAGTGCAAGCGAAGCCGTCAGCGCCATCGGTTGCGAGTTTCCGGCGACTTCGGAGTTGGCCAACATCAACAATGGATGCGGCGGAGTTTGAGATAGGCAACCGGCCCAAGCGGTTGCGAACGCCTGAAGTTCATCAGCATCGGGCGTTTCTTGATCGCGCCATGTAGCGAGCAGACCTTGGACCGTTTCCACTGAAACGCGTTCAGAGTAAATCAGCTGTGCGGCAAGCGGATGCGCGAGACAATGCAGTTTCGCACTCAGGGTGCGAAGCGTGCGTGACAAATCGTGAATTTGCACAATCGGCACCTGGGAAACGCACCACTGGCAATCCTCGCTGCTGTCATGTTCGAGACCAATGCGTATTGCGGTGGTTCGCGAATCAAACGCAGAGAGCCCTGAATCTACTTCGGCTTCGAGCGCAAGAGCTTGATTTATTTCATTCTCACTCGCGATGGCTGCAACATCAGCCGGAACGCTCAGAATATCAGTCCAGAAGTCTGGACAAACTATGGTCACTCGACCGGGTCTACGGTTGCCAAGTTTGAGCGCCCGCGCCACTTCGGGCAGGATCCTATCGTAATCGCAACTTGGCGCTGTCCAGATCTGCTTTACGCTCAACCGCTTTCGGCCACCAAGATCAATACGTGCCAACACCTGTCTGGTGATAAGCAGTATTGTGTGGCTGTGGTTGAACATAATTGACGGTCCGATTAACGGAGCTCCATTTCAACGCGTATATCAGAAGCTGGCTGCATGTTTGGATAATGCACAAAGCTCTTTTTGACGATTGTTTCTCCGACGTCAAGCACGTCATCACTGTCGATATCGTTCCACTGGATCGC
>JANODD010000185.1:0-43025 GCA_031412515.1 Planctomycetia bacterium
TGTCTCTCGATCTGCGCAGCCTGCTTCGCGACCAAAACGCGGAGTTCTTCGATAACTTTGTCCTTACTGTCCATTCCTGAACAGTAGCAAATTAAGCTAAACTAACGCACTATCAGTTCTTGAACCGTGAACGGTTACAAAGTAACTTGGCGAGCCAGAGCAAATGATCAACATCGAATCGAGACAACTCTGCATTCATTGGCTACCATATCTTCAGCGAGACTGGTGAAGTCCGTACCATTCGGCTGAAGAATTTGCTTGGCCGTCTTACCTTCATTACTCCAACATTGCGTTGAGGCTCAGACGATGAATCAACTTTGGCTCACAATCGGAATATGTTCGGCTTCGTTGTTGTCGATCGCAATGGGTGGCAGACTGCAAGCTGCTGACAAGCCTAATGTTGTCTTTATTCTCGCGGATGACCTTGGCTATTCGGATATTGGCTGTTACGGCGGCGAAATAGCAACGCCCAATCTGGATCAGTTGGCTAGCCACGGCCTGCGTTTTACCCAGTTCTACAACACGGCTCGTTGCTGGCCGACCCGCGGTGCATTGCTGACCGGTTACTACGCCCAGCAGATTCATCGCGATGCACTTCCTGAAGTTGCAGGAGGAGGTAGCGGCGTTCGCCCGACTTGGGCAAGGTTGCTACCTGATTTCCTCAAGCCGGCTGGATATCGAAATTACCACAGCGGCAAATGGCACATCGATGGCAAAGTACTCGATGGTGGCTTTGACCGGTCACTTGATATGAGAAATCAAGGCAACTTCTTTAGTTCAAAAGGGAACATGATCGATGACAAACCGGTCAATGCACCCTCGGATGAAGGATACTATGCGACGAATGCTACCGCTGATCATGCGGTCGAGTGTTTAAAGGACCATGCGATCAACCATGCGAGAAAGCCCTTCTTTCACTACATAGCTTTTATTGCCCCGCATTTTCCTCTTCATGCATTGCCGCAAGACATCGAAAAATATCGCGACAAATATTTAGCCGGATGGGAAGCCATGCGAACGGCTCGCTATGCAAAACAAAAAGAGCAGGGAATAACAAACACCACGCTGTCCTTGCTTGAACGCGAAGTTGGCCCGCCTTACGCATTTCCAGATGATATGGAGAAACTTGGTCCAGGCGAGGTGAATCGTCCGCTGCCTTGGACTGAGTTGACTGATGAACAGCGTCGTTTTCAAGCCACCAAGATGGCCATTCATGCCGCGATGGTCGATCGCATGGATCACGAGATCGGACGCGTCATTGCCCAGTTGAAAACCATGGGCGCGTTCGAGAACACTTTGATTATGTTTGCGTCCGACAATGGTGCGAGTGCAGAAATCATGGTCCGCAACGGCGGACACGATCCTAAATCGCCTCTCGGAAGCGCTGCGTCTTACCTCTGCCTTGGACCTGGTTTTTCCAGTGCATCCAACACGCCGCATCGTCGTCATAAGACTTGGGTTCACGAGGGCGGCATCAGCACACCTCTGATTGCCCATTGGCCGGCTGGCATCAAAAGTCAAAATCAACTACGTCACACTCCAGCTCACGTTATCGATATCGTTCCAACGATCCTCGAATTGACCGGTGCCACAAAACCTAAGGAATGGAAAGGCGAGGCGATCCCCGAGGCTCCAGGCAAAAGTCTTGTTCCGTCATTTGCAAGCGACAAGAATATCGAGCGCGATAGTCTATGGTGGTTGCACGAAGGCAATCGCGCGGTTCGCGTCGGCGACTGGAAATTAGTAGCTGCTAAATCAGAGCCTTGGGAATTGTACGACCTGCGAACGGACCGCGCTGAGCAGAAAAACTTGGCGACTCAAATGCCTGACAAAGTCCAGGAACTGACCAAAGTCTGGCAGGCGCAGGTCGACAGTTTCACGGCGCTTGCAAAGTAGCCCACGCACTCCACTGTTGGTTCAACCATTCCGCCTTCGGAGCCGAATCGGCAATGATAAAGCGGTAATGCGAACGATAGGGATTCTCTCGATCAATCGTAAATTCGCCGTCAACGCACGGCGAAAAGACAAAGTACGGCTTTGTCGGGTGAATGCGAGCTGGTTGGGGTGATCGAAAATTGCTTGGATGCGATAGCACCGCAACCGAAACCGGCTGACCATTGGACGAGCCGGTCATGCAAACCCACTTTGCATGCTCGTGATTCCCCTTCAATCGATCGGATCCGAGATCATTTAGAAACGTACAGCCTTGGCTCTTCTCTGGTGCACCGGGCGTAGCGGAAATGGATTCTTTCTCAGGTGTTAACCAAGCGACAGGTCCGCGTACCGCCGTACCGCCGTAGTGATACTTTTTGATGATCAGCGGCAAGTCGGTTTGCGCGTACTGAGTCGATTCTATGTCGAACGCATGATAGTCACCGTCAGTCTTAAACGCCGTGACTTTCCAACGTTCTCTTAAAATGTCGACCACAGGAGCTTCTTCAGTTCGATGGATCAAGTCGACTTCGAATCCAATCCCATTGCCGTCGGCATGAGTCGAGATGACTTGCCGATGAAGCACTCGTCCCGTTCCGCCCGCCAAGTTCCAGAAGTCAATATCGCGTTCGTTCCAAGTCGTTTGCACCCAAGCCGAAAAAATGCCGTGTTGATGGGCATGGTCGGCTGGAAAAGTTGCCGTCACGGTTGCTCCCGAAGGTGAATTCACGGGATGCAGAAAACCACTTCGGTGATAACGTGGATCCATTCCTTCTGGGACCGGCGGAGACTGCTTGTTGTAGCTCAGAACTAGCTTTCCTCCGCGTTGAATTGTGATCGTCGTATCGTTTTCGTTGACTACAAAATCACCGCTTGTCAGCTCTTTAAAGTAGGCTTTTGGAAGGGTAGCGGCTTTGATTTTCGCAGCAGAGAAACACTCGTTTACTTCCGGCATTTCTCTGATGAGGGCATTCACAACAAGCGGTCCAACGGCACGGCTGCCTTCTCGATTGAGATGAGTGTGATCGGCGCCATCGGGCTTCATGGGTTCGAAAATGCGATAGCCGATTGGACCAAACTTTTCGCATTGTTCAATGCTTGCTCGGTGCAGATCGACGAGTGGTACGGACAACTCTTTGGCAACGATCGTCGTCGCGATTGCATACTCCGCCAAGGTAGGTTCGATAGCGCCATCGCGAGTCCATTTGCGCCGAGTCAGCGAAGTGACCAAGATCGGCTTGATACCAGCCGCCCGAGCTTCATCTACAAAGCGTCTTAAGTGGTCACGAAACGCGCCATCGTGTGGCGACTCGCGCTCAGGTCCCTTGCCGGCTTGATCATTGTGTCCAAACTGAATTAATAAGTAATCGGGTTTCAGGTCGATGCATTTCTGCCACCAGCCTTCGGTACGATAGCTCAACGAGCTTCTTCCGCTCTTGGCCATATTCGTACATCGCGCCTGTTCGGTCATCAGTTCAGCGAATCCGATTCCCCATCCGGAATCGTCGGTGACCGTTGAATCGCCGGCAAGTACAAACAGCTTGCGATTGTCATCCGCGTCTTGTGCCAGTGCATTTGCGCTATCGAAGGCCCCCCAAGAGACCAAGAGGACCAAGAATGAGAGAATGTACTTCATAGTATCCTCGTTGCGGAGCGTTTGGGGGTGACGGGGAGTAATAGTATCCGTTAGCGTAGAGGGGAAAGCAACTGTTCGAGACTGTTCAACCGGTAACGAGCGAGGACTGCTGTCGTTCAGAGCAGGTTCGAACTGCTTCTGCGATCCTTATTACCAGATGGATGCTTAGTGGTGCGGGTGCTAAGCCGATCTGTCGCCGCTAGAGAGGGTCAAACGAAAACGCCGCATGCTGGGTGCACGCGGCGTTCGGGGGAAGAAAGCCAATTTGCGGAGGTTGACCTTACGAATCCTTTCGTGGGATCACCCTAACAAGCTAGGCAGCCATACGAATTGCCATGGTGGATTGCTGAACCGCTTCGATGAACTCTTCAAAAATCCGAATATCCAGTGCACTCGCAGCACTGCATTCAGGATGGAATTGAGTCCCGAGAGCGAACCAATCGATCATTTCGCTTTCGATTGCTTCGATCACACCGTCTTGGCACTTTGCGGTCACGCGGAAGCCGTCTGCGACTTTATCGACGGCCATATGATGGCGACTAGTGACACGAATTTCGCCTTCACCATAGACGCGACCAATCAAGGAATCCGCTTGGATCACCAACGAATGGCGATGGCTAGGATCCTGTGGATCGCGGTGAGGCAATGCGCCAGGTAGATCTTCTGGGATGTGCAAGAAGAGGTTGCCACCACAGACTACGTTTAATAATTGCATGCCAGTGCCGATACCAAACACAGGCATGCGTCGATCAACGATCTCGTGCGCCAAGCGTCGATCGAAACGCTCGCGTCGAGCCTCCATGGCTTTGACTGAAGAGTGGAGCATAAAACCGTCGTTTCGTGGGTCAAGGTCTCCACCGCTGACCAGTACACAGCCATCGAGTCGATCAAGAATTTGGCCAATTGCATCTTCATCGGCAACTGGCGGGAGAATTACCGGAATCCCTCCGGCAGCAAAGATTGCATCATAGTAACCGGCGGCAACGTAAGAGAAAGCAGGTTGATTGTAAGCGCCGGCTTTGTAATCAGCATTTAGACCAATCATAGGTCGTGACGTCATCTGAAAGTCCTTGTCAGAATAAAA
The DNA here is from genome assembly GCA_031412515.1 of Planctomycetia bacterium. Classification (GTDB taxonomy): domain Bacteria; phylum Planctomycetota; class Planctomycetia; order Pirellulales; family Pirellulaceae; genus Aureliella. The sequence goes on from JANODD010000185.1 coordinate 4,653, forward strand.
CTCGTAATTGCCTTAACGAGTGAAGGCACTCGGAAACAAACCCACTCACGCTCTGCTAACATTGAATAGGCAACTTCATAGTGGCACTCAGTGCGCAAAAGTCGTCATCTTCAGTTGCTGCAGCGGCAGGTCTGTCGCGAAGTTCTAAGACCAGCCGAATCCATTGAACTGGCTGTTCTGTAAAGGTCAGCTTGATTGCTCCCAGCAATCCGTTCTCACAAGCAGTGGGCGAAGAGGGTCAAGTCAATAAACGTTGGACTCACTCTTGCATCAATCTTGTATTAACCACTAACCTTCGGTAGTCTTTCGCAATTTCCCTGCGTCTTTAACGCTTTGCAAGTTCATTCCAAAACTAGTTTGTGGCCTCGCGGCCAACGATGGGGTGAAACGATACACTTTCGTCACACAAAATCAACTCAGATACTACATTTGTGACGTGTAACAAATGCTACCACTAGATACTGTGCTAGCATTAGCCGTTTTCTGAAGTAGTTTGGAACCATTTTTCCCAAGCGTGTAGTCTAGCCTTCCAGAGTGGCGGCAGAGGCATCACCCGGGGTGGAAGTCCAGGTTTCAAAAAGTCGAGGAAGGACAGGACAAATGGTCCCGTTCTACGCTTCACTCGGCTCGATATGAATTAAAACTCCGAGAATCCTCGGCACATCGGCTTTCAGCTTGGATTTGACTTTGCCAGCAAGCGAATGGGCATCTTTGATCGATAGTTCAGGATCCACATGCAAGTGCATGTCCACATAGTACCCGGACCCGCTTTTTCGCACCCATACTTTTTCAACTAATTTAATTCCTTCTACACGGCCCGCCAGATCTTTTACGACGGCTATCGTCTCATGAGAAGCGGCGTCGAGCAGATCACTGATCGCTGGACGGATCAATCCCAACGCCGTGACAACAATCGCTCCGCTTGCCAGAATCGCCGCGACTTCATCGGCGAGCACCAACGAACCGATACCGGTAAACCAGGGGCCCCAAATCGCGACCGCAACACCGATTAAAGCGGCCAGCGATGTGACCGCGTCAGCTCGGTGATGCCAAGCATCGGCTCGGGCCGCATCCGAATCGTATTGGTTGGCACCGTGGACCACCAACCGAAATAGTAACTCCTTGGTGATGATAATCATGACCAATACCCAAATTGTCCAAGTGGCCGGCGGCGAATGCGGTATGACAATCTCGCGAAACGCTTTTACCACGATGACAACTGCCGCGACGAGCATAATGGTGCCAACGGCCAGGGCGGAAAGCGATTCGGCCTTTCCATAACCATAAGGATGACGATCATCCGCAGGCTGTTCGGCAACTCGCAGAGCTTGCCAGACAAGCATCGAACCAAAAACGTCCGCCAGCGATTCGATCGCATCTGCAATCAGCGCGCTCGACGAACCGAGCCAACCAGCCAAGAATTTTACGACCGTTAGCAGAACGCTAAATAGCAGACCGACAATGGTATTGCGTTGAAGATTAGAGGGTTTCATCCTCCCATTTTAGAAAACTTTGGAAAGCCCGCTATGGATGCACATTCACCTCACAACAACTCGCGTTTTTTATTCTTTTCATAACTCTCATTCGTCGTATAACTCTCATTCTTCCCATCATTCTTATTACTTAACCGAATACCTCTCCAACCTACTTGGGTAACCTACCGATAAGTTTCATGGCAAGTATTACAGCTCTGAAGCAGCTTTGCAGCAGACTGCCGCGCCAAATCAGCATTATCTGTTTTCACAGCCAAACCGACTTGCTGTGCCTGCTCCATCATCGCCCTGGCAAGGATGACGTATTCTTTATCATCAGCATAAGGCATCTCTTCGACGGTGAGCACTTTTCCAAGCACCGCGACCAACTCCGCGTAGTGCTGAACTGCGTCTTTGTTCTTCATAAACAGCTCGGGACTGGCAACATTGGGCGAAATCATGTCCTTCTGAGCCCATTCGAGCAGCTGCATCGCGGGCGCATGATCGATCAATTTCGACCAATTGACTTCCGAGTTCGCTTTGCCAGATAGTTGCGTGCCATTGGTCAAATCACCCAAGTCTAGCAGACGCTTTTTAGCTTCTTCGTGGACCTGAGCGGAACCGACTTTGGTATTGGCTGCGACGCGTGAAAGCAACTCACGCGCCACTGGAGCGCTACTCTTCCAACGAACATTGCCAGGGTAAGTCTCGATGATCGCAAACAGCAAAGCCTGCATCGAAAACTCTTTTCGAGCTATCGCAAAACCGCCTCCTGCAAAAGCAGCCGGAGTTGTAATCGTCTTATCAAGCCGCAGTTTTGAACCCTTAATCAAGTCCTCTAGCGCACTTCCTGAAATCAAATTGTGCCAAGCCATCGGGTCATCGCTTCCCGTACTGCCGCTGCTGGCGTCGCCACTGGATGTCATGGCAGGGGACTTACCCGCGGCAGGTTTTGTTGCCGCTTGTGAAGTTGGCCTAGGCCCCTTCAATTGACTGGCAGCATCAGGAAAAAACACGCCGTTCAGCTGACCGGTTGTGAACTTCGGTGCTTCAACGCGTTCGGGTTTTCGCTGCGCCAAGGCACTGGGAAGCCCCAGCGAAAGTCCGACTAAACCCGCACACAGTATAAACGCTAATCGCATCGTAGAACCCACCACAAGCATTCACCATAAGCAGAGGTCGACTTGCGTCCCACTTGCTATCGACAAGGATTTCTTCTCATTCTACCACAGCTTGCGTCAAATTCTTCCGAATTGACTCTAGTGCTTCAACACAATTTAACTCACGGTCACAAGTTCACGTTCACATGTGTGGCCAATTTTTTTGCAGGAGCCTTTTCGAGACAAAGCCGAGAACTTGGTCTAAAATAGCAGATTGCGAATTGCCGCTCGACTTGAGACCATCAAATTATGAGCCCTTATAAAATCTTAGGAGTTACCGAACTGTCGACCGACGACGAGGTCAAGCGAGCCTACATCGCGATGGCAGCCAAGTACCACCCCGACACTGGCGGTGACGCTTGGGTGTTCGCCCAAGTTCGCGAAGCCTACGATCGGATCTTGCAAGCGCGAAAACCTGGTACAACTTACTCAAGCCAACGCACCCAGGCGCCTGATCCAAACCCGCCTCCCCAAGCTCCGAATTACTCGGACTATTCAGCTCCACTCATGTCGACAAGTCGCGCGATGCTGTCTGCGGGCAATCGGATTGTTACGCTCCTGTTTCGCCAGCAGTTGCCACTCCAGTCAGAGACGAGTTATTTTATTCTCGTCAACGTTTTGGACATTGTGTTCACCAACGTTCTATTAAGAATGCATGCTATCGAAGCCAACCCCATCGCCAACTACATCCTCATCCACTGGGGATTTCCAGGCATGATTGCATTCAAATTGTTTCTAGTCGCCTGCGTATGCCTGATTACTCAACTGATCGCTTACCATCATCTCCGAAGAGCTCGCCAGACGTTGTACTTTGGAACGCTGATCGTTGGAGCGGTAGTCGCGTACAGTGCATTCTTGTTGGCCAAAGGGCACTTGTGCAATCGATCGTCTGGTGGCAATTGTTTCTCTTCGATCCATTTCCAGTCGGCTTCGGCTTCTTCATTGCGGCCAAGTTTTGTGAGGATCACGGCGCGATGGTAGCGCATAACCCCAAGTGCCCAAGTGAATTCACCTACCTTACCTCGTGTCAGATATTCCTTAGGAATGTCCAGCATTACGATGGGAGGAGAACTGTCACTACTTTCCACTTCAGCAACTTGGTCCGCAACTTGGTCCGCAACTTGGGTACTAACTGTAGGCATAGGGGCAGCGTCGCCTTCTTGCGGCGACTTACTGTCCGCTGACTTGCTTTCGGTCGATTTGTTTCCCCCTGTGTCTGATTTGACTTGCAGCCATTCCAATGCACCTTCCCACCAATTTGCGATCGACGGGACTTCAAGGGCTTTAACGGAAAAATCGGCATCGGCGAGCGCTTCTTCGTAGCGGCCCAAACGATAATAGATCCAAGCCCGTGTGTCACGCAATGAGGGATCATCCGGTCGATAACCGAGGGCTTCGTCGATATCAATCAACGCTTCGTCGAGTTCTTCATTTGCCAGCGCTCGAGCGTACGCAATTTGATTCAAATTGGTGACCGTGCGATCGTATTTTTCCCCAAACCATAGCTTGTACGCCTCCAAGGTTGAAGCAAAATCTTCGCGCCTCTCGAGGATCGTCGCAAATTTCTCCGCAAGGGGTTTTCGCAGTTCGGGACGGTCAGGATTTGCCGAGATGGCTTCTCGCAACCGCTCAATCGCCCGCGATTCACCCGCCTCCTCAAGTGCTTGTGAAATCAGGACGTCCCAGTAAACAACGCTCTGATTGACGTTGCCACCCAGCAACACTCGCATGACCTCAGCCGCCAGCGCATAATCGCCTGTGCTGCCGAACAGTCTCGCCAATTTCTCGGCAATTTCCTGCTTGCGCTCTTCGGGCACCTCGTGGAGTACATCCATAATCGACAGATCAGGTTTATTCTTTAGTTGCCGCAGCCTGACGTTCCAATAATCCGGCAACCGGCCAACTTCAGGGTCCCAGGCCCGTGCTGCCTCAATCGATTTGTTAGCGTCGCCTGTACCTAGTTCAATCGCATTAGCCGCAGCCGCTAAGTACCAATGCGCAATTTCGCTTCGCATCCCTTCCCACAGCACCGGACCAGCGACCATGCCGATCGGAACTAGCAGTATCAAAGCGATGCCATATTTACTGGATTTCAAAGTCGATTTTCCTAAGTTTGGCTTCGTTAAAAGGGGGCCTTTTTTCCCCCCTTTATTCATCTTAAGCGCTATCTTCGGTAACCCGAAGGCCGATTCGGCGATCGCAACGGCAACTAGCGTATCTTTTTCGAACCTTTGTATCCTAACGCGGGATCGAATGTACCAGCCACAACTGCAAATGTAGTGGTTCTTTCGGTTCGCAAAGTACCTTTTGACTATGCCCGAAGGCGAGCTGACGTTATGCTTTATACCACTGCACATTTATTCTTGCCACGGATTCCGAGGTCTGAAATGCCGCTGTTTGAAATCGAAACTGATTCGCACATTATTATTACCTGGGCAGCTGACGAACCAGCGGCTCGAGAAGTCGTTATGCAATGCTATCCGACCGACAGTGTTATTCGGTTAACCAAGCGTCCTCGTGACACATGGGTCATTTCGAAAGGTGTCCTCGGCATTACTTCTCGATCGATGGATGTCTGCGGGGTCGCTCGAGATTGCCTTGCAAAATCAGCAGGCGACAAGGTCCACGCCATCCGATTGTATATGCACGAAACCGGCAGCGATCTCGAAAAAGCTCGACGAGTCATCGAAAGCAACATGGTTATGGGTTGGTAAGACTTGACTTCCGATTGTGGGTTACTTAACAGCGCTGTTTTTTTCGTACTCGTACTCTTACTCAGACTTTGCGGTACTCGTAATCGTGACATTCCTGATTCGAATACCAGTTTAGTTCGTGTACGGGTACCAACACATTGCGTGGAAGTAGGAGTTCGAGTAGGAGTAGGAGTAGGAGTAGCAAATAGACTCACAGTGATTTTAAGTAAGCTACCAACGCTTGAACCTGCTCGTCACTCAACGACCCTCCGCCCGAAACTTTCTCTGGCGAGTGAAATTGTGTGAGAAGTATCTCAAGCGTCTTAGCTCGTCCGTCATGAAGCCAGCGAACTTTGCGGTACGTGCCAACTAGCGTTGGTGTGTTGTGAGTCGGGTATTTATCACTGTCAGAGCCCAAACCGACGTCATGATTGAGCCCATCGGAGAATGTGGGGCCACTATGGCAAGTTGAACAAGCGGTCCCGGGGCTTTCAAATAACTTGCGGCCCACTTCAGCGATTTGGCTGAGTTTACCGTCGGCGGAACGGAATGGATTTTCAGGCAGTGTGATCGTCGCCAAGTAGGCTCGCAGGGCACGAACGTCTTCAGGGTTGGCTTCCTTGCCTTGCATTGTGTCAGTAAATGAATTTTGGATGGACTCGTCAAGCTCTTTTTGCCAGCCGTGCCAAGTCCAAGGGGCTGTCTCGGTAACTCCGTGCAATGGAAGAACCGTCTTAACTGTCAGCGCGGTGCCATCGTTCCAAGTGTCCATCGGTCGCGAGTTACCGCCACCGTCGAGATGGCAGGATTGGCAACTATACCATTGGTCAAGACTTCTCTGACCATCGTAAAAAATCTCCATCCCCCGATGAACAAGTAACTGCGCCGGAGAATCGGAGGGTGGGCTGCCAAGACTGATATTACTTACAAGCTTTTTCGTTTCAACGTCAACGACCTGAAGTTGGTCGAGCGTATGATTCGCAACGACTACCCGGCGGTTATCGGAAAGGGAACGAACGGCCATCGGGCGACCGCCGACGGGAATTCGATAAAACAGGTCTTTATCGCGCAGCAGTTTCTCGTCAATCAAATCGCCTGGCCCGCCGGCACCGATAAACGGCAAGTCGCGAAGGCGATAAACGAGCAGTTCGTGCGTACCTGATGAACTTACAATCATTCGATGCTCATCGGGCGTGATCGCGAGTCCATGCGGATCGGAAACAGCCAGCCCCGGCACATCCAGCGAGATCGCTTGGCGGTCGGCTGGGCCATCCAAACGGACACGAGCGGCTCGGCTAGCAAGGATCCAACCGCGACGGATGTTGCGGACATTGATTGGATTGCTCCGATAAATCATCCACGGAAAATAGACATTGACCCCGTCGGCTGAGGCTTGCAAGTGACCGAGATTAATGCCGCCGCTGAGCGGTTCGCGATAAAGGACTTCGCCGGCCGCAACATCGACCACTGCAATAGCGCCTTCGCCACTCAAGCCCACGGCAAGTCGCTTCCCATCAAGCGAAGCGGCTAAATAACGCGGCCAATGCCCAACTGCAAAGCGACGTATGACTTTCTGTTCAGCCAGGTTGAGTTCCGCGATTTCGCCGGTCGCTTGCAGCCCAACGAAAACCGGTGGCAACTCATTGGATTGATTGGCTTTTCCGACCGCCAAGCCGTGAGGTAAAAAACCAACTTGGGTGCGTTGTTGAATGATCAGTTTTTTGTCATCGACTTCGGCCAAAAGAACTTCGCCCGAGTCCGGGCAACTGATGGCAAGGTGAGTTGCATCGAGGCGAGCGATTGCGACAGGATGGCCGCCGAGAGCTATTTCATCCAGAACTTCGTTGGACTGTAGGTCGACCAGGGAAGCTGTACCTGACAAGTCGTTGGCGGTGGCTGCCCAAGTTTCGGCTGGGTTGGTGACGAGGTCGACTGGACCGCGGAAGGCGGCGTTGGTCTTTAACGGTTGCGCGGCGAAAGAGGCAAGTGGGGAGAATGGGATGAATGGGTAGAATAAGCATAATGAAATGTTGATGAGTGCAGGCAGTAGGGCAATGCGCGGGCGTTTATTGGTCGGATGATCGGTTTCCTTCACCATTCGTAAACTCCAGTCAGATTGACACTTGTCATTGAAGTGGGTTAGCATTACGCGTTTTCAAATTACTGAGCCCGAACGGTGCGAAATCGCCGCAGATGGTCCCGCGCTTACGTTTCGGGTTACGGTTTTCGTTCCACGCTTCGTTTGGGACGTAACTCTTCTGCCACGTTACCCGCACCATTATAGACGCTTGGCAGCTAACGGAAGGCCGACAACCAGTGGACGATGCGATTGCAAAAGCGGATACGCTCATCGAAGCTATGGGCTGGATCCGCAGTTTTCGTGGCAAAACCACGGTCATTAAGCTTGGCGGCAGCTTGCTGGAAGACCAATCAGCGATCCACCACCTGTTGCTCGACGTGATTTTCATGGAGACCGTGGGCATGAAGCCGGTGATTGTACACGGTGGAGGGCCAAGCATTAATCGGGCGATGGACGAAGCCAAAATTACACCCGTGTGGGTCAAAGGTCGCCGAATGACCGACGAAGCGACGCTGAAAATCGTCGAAAGAACACTGGCTGGCGAAGTCAATCAAGGCTTAGCCGACGAGATCGAACGCCTTGGCGGTCGCGCAGTCAATTTGAATTTTGCAAACGGCACCAATGTGCTTTATGGTGAAAAACTGCTGCTTGCGGACGACGACGGCACGCCGCTAGACCTCGGACATGTAGGCCATGTTACAAGGGTCGACCGCGCCGTTATCGAGAACCTGGCGCACGCGAACCAAGTGCCCGTTATCCCATCGATGTGTATCGATGAAAATGGACAGAAATACAATGTGAACGCTGATACGGCTGCCATGGCCGTAGCCGAAGCGCTGGGTGCCGAAAAATTAGTTTTCCTAAGCGATGTGAACGGTGTGCGTCGTGATAAACACAAACCCGAGACAATCATCCATTCTTTGACAGCCGTCGAAGCACAGCAGTTGATTGCTGACAAAGTGATCGATGCAGGCATGATTCCAAAGATCGAAGCGTGTTTGTCAACTTTGAAACGCGGCGTTCGAAAGGTTCATATCATCGACGGACGTTTGCGGCATTCGCTGCTACTGGAGATTTACACAACCAGTGGTGTTGGGACTGAGATCGTTCAGCAGCGGGGGAAGCTAGAAGCTAGAAGCTAGAAGCTAGAAGCTAGAAGCTAGAAGCTAGAGATTTGAGGCTTGCGCTCGAGATTCTGTGGGAGTGGTACTATGACGATTTCTTCAAACATGAGTTCGCAGGATACAGAAAAGCTGTTTGCGAAGTATGTTATTCCCAACTATCGACGGTACCCGGTGAACTTAGTTCGCGGCGAAGGGTCTGTTGTCTGGGATAGTGAAGGAAACGAGTACTTGGATTTCTTTCCCGGTTGGGGCTGCAATCTGCTCGGGCACTGCCCGCCACGCGTTGTCGAAGCGGTGCAACGTCAAGTAGCAACGTTGATTCATGTTCCCAACACTTGGCACATGGAGCTCCAAGGTCAATGGGCAAAGATGCTGGTTGATCGGAGTTTTGACGGGCAAGCGTTCTTCTGCAACAGCGGTGCGGAAGCGAACGAAGCGGCGATCAAGTTGGCTCGCCTGCACCAAGGTCCGGATCGCTACAAAATCATCACGATGCAAGGTGGATTCCACGGGCGAACTATGGGCGCTCTTGCGGCGACGGCTCAGCCAAAATACCACGCTGGGCTGGGACCCATGGTGGCGGGATTTGTATACTCGCCGGCCTTCGATTTGGCCGAAGTTGAAAAACGAATCGAAGATTCCACCGCTGCAATCATGCTGGAGCCGATCCAAGGTGAAGGTGGTGTGCAAATTCCGACCAAGGAATATCTGCAAGGTTTGCGTAAACTGGCCGACGAAAACGGTTTGCTGTTGATCTTCGACGAAGTGCAAACTGGATGTGGTCGGACGGGAGAATGGTTTGGTTACCAGTATTTTGGTGTACAACCTGATATCATGACGCTTGCAAAATCGCTTTGTGGCGGGATTGCTGGCGGTGCTATGATTGCACGTCTCAAGATTGCACCGAGCCTTCGGGCCGGGATGCATGCTAGTACTTTTGGCGGCAACCCGATCGCGGCAGCCGCTGGCATTGCGACTTTGGAAACGATCGAAGCCGACGACTTATTGACTCGCGCGAAGACCAATGCGGCCCACTTTGCCGAGCTGTTAAGTGAGTTGGCTAAGCAGTTTCCGCACATTCGCGAAGTCCGGCAGGCTGGATTGATGATAGGAATTGAATTAGATTTTGATGGTAGTGAAGTTGTTGAAGCTTGCCTGAACCGCGGGCTGCTCGTCAACTGCACCCATTCGACTGTATTACGTTTATTGCCTGCCATGAATATCAGTGCAGAGCAAATTGATCGAGGCATTTCCATTTTGGCGGACGCGTTAACTGAGCGAATCTCAGCCGTAACGCAACCCGAGTCGCTGGCACCGAGCACATAACGCTGTTGCTCAGAATTGCAGGCGCTTCATTGTTCTAGCGAGCCCTCCGTCGGCTCCTGATTTGAGGTATGTCGTGAGGCATTTAGTTTCGTTATTTGACGTTAGTCAACAAGAATTACAAACAATTCTGAGTATCTCCGAGCAAATGAAACAGTTGCTCGAGCGTGGTTGCCGTCCGCCTTGGTTACAACGGCGCGTGCTAGCGATGCTGTTCGAGAAGCCCAGTCTGCGGACCCGCGTCAGCTTCGAAGCTGGCATCCAACAACTTGGCGGTTCGGCAATGTTCCTCGGCTCGGAAGTGGGTTGGAAGAGTCGCGAGTCGACGGCCGATTTCGTGCACGTACTTTCGCAGTACGCTGACTTTATCGTGTGCCGAGCCAAAACACATGCGTGTGTCGAAGAGCTCGCACAGTACAGCACTGTGCCGATTATCAATGGCCTCACGGATCTTTCGCATCCATGCCAAGCCATGGCGGATGTGCTGACCATGCAGCAAGTGTGTGGCTCGTTGTCCGGCAAGACAGTCACCTTCGTGGGTGATGGCAATAACGTCGCCCGATCTTTAGCAGTCGCCGCTGCGATGGTTGGGATGCGTTTCCGATTGCTGGGACCCGCGAACTATCGGATTAGTGAAGCCTCGATTAAGAACATTTTGAAGCGCTATCCCAATGCGGATATCGTGCAATGCGATTCAGCCAAAGAGATGCTTACGGGCGCCGACTTTGTTTACACCGATGTGTGGACCAGTATGGGTCAAGAGGCAGAAGCCGCTGAGCGTCGTGCGGCTTTCGCTCCGTTCCAAGTAAATGGAGCGCTGCTGGCGATGGCTTCTCCTAACTGCCGAGTCTTGCATTGCTTGCCAGCCCGACGGGGCGAAGAGATCACTGACGAAGTCATGGACAGCAAGTCGAGTGTTGTGGTCGCGCAAGCTGGCAACCGCATGCACGCTCAAAAGGGCTTGCTCGTGTGGCTCGCAATGCAACACGGTTGGCTTGATGCAACGCAACTAACCAACGAGGGCATTCAACTGCCGGTCGGAATTTCTTAATGTCTGAAACTGTTCATGTCCCTGTGCTGCCCGCCGAAGTCCTTTCACTCGGCGAACCGAAGCCTGGACAGATATGGGTCGATGGTACAGCCGGCGGTGGCGGACACTCGCGGCTAATCGCTGAACAACTAGGTGCATCCGGGAAGTTAATCGCTGTCGACCGCGATCCGCTGGTCATCGAACGTTTAGCGGGGTTGCTCCCTGAGAACTTTGTCGCACGGCATTCTTCTTACGATGATATTCCCGAAACCTTAACGGAGTTGGGCGTTGCGAGTGTTGATGGAATTCTATTGGACCTCGGGCTGAGCAGCGATCAACTGGCCGATCGTGAACGCGGCTTCAGTTTTTCAGCCGATGGGCCGCTCGACATGCGTTTCGACATGACACAAGGTGAAGCAGCTTGGGAGTGGTTGCAGCGCGTAGACGAAAAAACGCTCGCCGATACGATTTATCAATACGGCGAGGAGAGATTTAGCCGGCGGATTGCCAAACGCATCGTCGATACTCGCAAAGAGAACCCAATCCGCAACGCCTCCGAGCTTCGCGAATTGATTTACCGATCGGTGCCTGGTAAGAAGCACGGTCGCATCGATCCGGCCACACGAACTTTTCAAGCGCTGCGGATTGCGGTAAACGATGAGCTTGGGATTTTGGAGCGGGCGTTGGTTCGATTGCCGAATTGCTTGAAGCCTGGCGGTGCGCTGCTAATCATCAGTTTTCATTCGCTGGAAGATCGCCTCGTCAAATACGCATTCCGCAACGACTCGCGGCTCGAGATTATCACTCGTCGCCCAGTTCAAGCAAGCGCCGCTGAAACTGATCGCAACTCACGTTCACGAAGTGCCAAGATGCGAGTGGCGCGACGGGTGGTTGAAACGGATCAAACCTATTGATTTGCGCGACGGCGTTTCCAGCAGCGCTACTGAGCATTTTTTGTAATTAAGTAGCTGGTTTCGTAAGAAACCGGATGCATCAAAAGAGTTATTGGTGACGCCGGTTTCTCACGAAACCAGCTACATTTATTCGCCAAAATGCTTCGCAGCTTCTGTGTTTTGCGTTAGTGATAACTGAGTTACTGCTTAGCGGCCGCCTGTCGAAGCAGCGTGATGGCTGGTTCCACCAGAATCTCGCCGCCACCAGGCTGTAAGGTTGAATTGGTGACTTCATAACTGCCGCCTGCATAGGCGGCACGGTGTGGAACGTAGATTGTTTCTACTGCGCCCGCGAGTTCGACGACGATCGTTGTCCGAAACGGTGAAGCCTGCTTGATGGCCAGTCCTAATTCGACAAACACTTCACCGGGCAAGCACACGATGGCTACTTCGTTGCCGATTGTCATTACAGTTACATCAACCGGCAACTGTGGCCCGCTCCCGGCCAAAGATCGACTGAGCCCCCATGTAATGTGCTTGGAGGTTTCTGCGTACGGCTCGCGATGGAGAAACTGATCGAGTATGAGATGCTTGTAAGCAGTTACATGATCTAGGAATTCAACCTTGCCACCTTGCTTTGCAAGAGCGACGATCTGAATGGCTCGTTCAACTTCCGCGCGGTTCACGTCTTGCAGAGGTAGATTTACAACCTGATTCAGCCATCCCAACTTTCAAATGACTTTCTTTTTCAATTAGCAATTCGTTTTGAATCGAAGTCAGCCACATCTCAGCGGCGCGACGTTGACCGACGCCAGAGAAATGTCGCCGCGATTTGTTATCGCCACGGTTTTCACCGGTCAGTGTGTCGGTATCGGGACCCGCAAGAAAAGCAGGGAGTTTTATCAATTCATCGATTCCAGCGCGAATGCGTCCTTCGCCTTCGGAATCGTTATAAACGGTCGGATGAAGCGTCGACTTTGCCAATAACCAGGGGCGCGCAAATCCAATCCCCTTTTCAGCCGCATCACGAATTCTGCGAATGTTGGTGACGTACCCTGCGGTGGAGTTTTTTGCAATGACATCCGACTCACCTTGCTGCCAGAGCACGGCGCGAAAATCACCCAGTGTTCTACCAGCAAGAATTAGTCTGGGAAGCATGTCTCCTTCGGGCAACCACTGAGCTGAAGAACTTCCACCGATCGCAACGTTGACAAAACCTATGGGCACCTCCAACTCTTTTGCAAGTGCATCACCTAGTGGTGGCCAGATTGACCCGTCATGGCTGCCATCGAAAACTGGCTGAGGATCGTTGGCGACGTCCCAAGTTTGCGTGGCCAAACTGAACGCGACAACTCGCTGTCGCGGATCGGCTACGGTCAAGCGTTCGTCATTACAATTGGTTGCATATGATTGACCACCGACTAAAAAAACTTCACCTACTCCTATCGGTTCTACAGCGCCCGTTGCAATCAAGTTGTCTTCCGTTCGGCAGCGGCATTCCAGTCGATACCAACCGCCCGCAGGAACGCGAACGGAAGACTCGAAAGTTTGTTCCTGGAAAGTTGGGACGAAGGCTTTCCAATCATTGGAAGGAAAAGGCTTGGCCGATTGCTCTGCTTGATCTGCCAGTAAAACGATGCGATATTCCCAAGTCGCTTTTTGGCTATCGGGAGGTAGCTTGCCTGCGATTTTTACATCGGCGTAGCCTTTTCCCGGTGCGATGCCCATACGCTGCACAACCTGATGCGGCTTCGGGTGACTTAGTTCAACCGAGGCAGCGCCAAGTGCATGGGACGTAAACATTAAGATCGCAGGTAGTAACAGTTTATTCATGGATGGCTTTAAGAAAACGAAATAGGAACACTGAAGTTCGAGCCCTTAAAAGAATTCGTGGCGTTAAGCTAAGATGTTGAGTTCAAGCGGAATTGATTTGGTTACATCTTCGCTCACAAGTCCCTTATATCGAAGCCATCTGTCCGGCAGGAATAATCCAATGAGAGAACCCACAAGGGAGGCACACACCAGCAGAGCTGTCCCGATAGCAAGTGACATCAGGAACACTCCTACACTGCTTATGGCACCACCGGCCGAAGTTGGTATTTTCATTTCGGCGGAAGCGACCGCTACCAAGGCGAGGTAAACAAAAACGGATTGTAGAACTGGACAAAACTGAATGAACGCAAAGACGCTTCCACCGAGTATTAGTTTTCTGGCCGCGATGGGGCAAAAGTAACAAAGAAACCAGCCGCAGACTAAGAAAACGAAAAAAGCCATCGCACATCCGAATTGACAATGTGGTTCGAACTTGCCCCAGTTGATGTATCTCAAGAACACCACATTCGCAATCTGTACAACTGGCCAAGCGGTGAAGGCTAGCTTGTCGACGTTAGGCAAGACGTACGTCTTGCGAGCGACGAATGCAATCGTCGCTGGAGGTTGGTAAGGATTCAGCTGCAAAGTCATCGATTGCTTTCCACCTAGGTTTTGCGAACCACGATGCGGTTGCCTTCACGACGAATCACTTCAACGGGTGTGCCGGGGTCGAGGTAATCGCCTTCGGTGACGACATCGACCAACTGTTTATTGAAAATCACTTTGCCAGAAGGACGAAGAACAGATTCTGACATGCCTTGATCGCCAACCTGAGGCAATATTATCTCAGAGGTCGATGTGCTGACCAGCAATTCGGTTCCCGCAGCGCTCACCGTTCCGCCGACATCGGGCGTTCGCAATTGAAATCGCTTGAGCCCAGGTAAGGAATCGAGCAACAGTAGCTGAGCGAGAAAAACAATTCCGACGACCGTAATGGAACCAAGGACGATCAACGAGTTCATTTGGAATTGTTGCCATTGAATGTCGTTGTTCGGCAACACGAAATCCTGCGTGGCCATTACCAGGGAAAGGAGAATCATCAGAATGCCGGACAATCCGAAGATCCCGAAACCAGGGAGCAAAAAGATCTCTACGACAACGCAAATCACGCCCAGGACAAAAATCAGGACTTCCAGCCAACCCGATGTTCCGCCCAAAGCGTGACTCCAAAAGAAGACGCCAAAGCATGCAAGCGATGTGAGTCCGGCGACACTAATTCCGGGCGCGGCGAGTTCAATGTAGAGTGCAATCAGGGCAACGAACAGCAGCAGTCCGGTCAGCCATGGGCGGTTAAGCAAGTAAGTCGTCCGGTCCACCCACTTCATGCGCGTATCGCTCCTTGATTCGAAGGTCAGCGCGTCCAGCAGGTCGCTTTCAGAATCAAAGGTCCCTTCGGCAAGTTTCAACTCCATAGCGCGCGTTCCACTAACTGTCAAAAATCGATTCGCGCCCGCTTCAGGAATGCTTGTACCAATCTCAAAGTTTTTCGGGTTATCGAGTTTGGAAATTCCCTCCTCAGACAAATATTGCATCTCGCCAGTGGCAATCGTTTTTACGGGAAAGACTTTGAGCGAGCGATCGGCCATTGCGCTTGCCAGCGCGCTCGGGCGGCCTTTTGACTTGGCTAGTTCGCGCAGTGCAACATGCAGATAGCTAACGAGTTTCTCTTCAACGTGTTCGAAGATCCCGTCGGGTCCGAGAACGATGGGTCCAGCATCTCCAATCAGTCCCCGGGGTCGCATGTAGATCCGATCGCATCCCAAGGCAATAATGGCACCACCACTGATCGCTTCTTCTGGGATGTATGCGATGGTCGTGGCCCAATCTATCTCGCTCAAACGTCTTCCTAACTGAACCGACTCTACGAGTAACCCACCAGGGCTCTTTAATCGAATGATGATTAAGTCGACGCCTGAACGCTGGGCGCGATCTAGCCGGTTGTTCAGATAAGCATGTTGCGCCCCGAAAATGGGTCCATCGAAATCGATGATCATCGCTCGACGGTATTTTTCAGTCAGCACCCGATCAACGGAAAGCGCAGAATCTGCCTGCTTGGCTTCAACCGGGATGCTCTCAACTGCGTCTGGCTCTACCGCAGGAGAAATCGGATTTTGCGGCTCATTCTGGGGAACTGGCACTGGAGCTTGTACTACAGGTTCGTTGTTGGCTGGTGACAACTTTTCTTGTTCGACCGGCAACAAATCAAACGGTTTGTCAATTGTCGGGGTAGGGGTTGATGATGTATCTGCCGCTTCCTGAGCTCGGATGCAACAAACTTCGGTCGCGAGCAGAACCGCAAAACACAGTCCGAACGCGGTTCGACTTGAGCGGTTGTTCCAGTTGTGCGACATCTTGGTTATCAACATAGCTTTCTAATGAGGAAGAACAGAAGCGGAAATTGTCATCGAATCATACTAAGTGGACTGTCTTGCAACGTCGTCAATTGTATCATTCTGTTGAAGGCAAGTTTGTCCGTCGACTATGTCATTTCCCGGTACCAGATTCATGGCATCTATCGTAAAACCACCAAGTGAGGCAGTTCCAGCCGGTTTGTTGGGTTAAAAAGTCGTCTGGGTGTTGGTGCGAGCCGGAGTATTCGGCTTTCACGAGGCTGGAATCTCGTTATACTCGGGGCTGGATTGAAAAGCCCTTACTTATCAACAGGCTGAATACAAAAATGGGTGATCATTGGAAATCACTTGCACAAAAACTAGGTGCACCGGGTATGGACGACCCGACAACGTCCTCAAACGAATCCGCTTCCCCGACTGAATCCGCAGCGTTTACACGCGAGCCTGAGTTCAGTAAGGAGCCAGAGTACGCCCGTGAGCCCGAGCTGACTCAACCCGTCGAACCGCTTTCGGAAGTCATGACGCCTGCTCCTGAACCTGAAGTCGTTGACGAAAAACCTCGCAAGCGATCTTCTTGGGAAGCGCTCGCCTCGATGTTCAACATCCAAATCGATCGATCGTCAGCGGAACCGCCAGCCCCAGCACAGGTTAAACCACCCGCGCCGGCACCTGCTCCACCGCGTGAACGCGAGTCGCGGCCGGCTGCGCAGCGAGAAAAGCCTCGATTTAATGAGCCCCGTCGCGAACGCGAGCCAGCCCGAGATCGTGAAACCCGAGATCGTGAACCTGAGCCACGGTTGCAGGTATTTCAAGAATCCCCTGAGGTCGATACAAATCCAGCCCTAGAATCTCTGTTCGCCGATGCGCCACGCGGTGACTTGGACAGTTGGAAAAAGCCACCTCGAGTTGTTGACGATATTGGTTGGGGCGAAGAGGTTCCAGTTTCGTCGTCCGAGGACGTGGACGAGGATTTTGACAGCGGTTCTTTTGCACCTGAGTCGAAAACGGATGCAGAAAATGCACCCGAATCGACGGATAGGCCGCGACGCCGTCGCCGCCGTCGTGGTCCGCGACGCCCTGAAGGTGCGGAGGGGAATGCTCCGCGAAAAGACCTTGATGTTGACGATGTCGAGTCGGTTGTGCCTGGAGATGATTACTCAGAGCCTGAGAGTTTCGAAGCAGACCTTTCCGAGGTAAGTGATTCATCGGTTCAAGCTGACCCAGAACGTCGATCCAGTCGCAGACGTCGACGCGGTAGAAAACGCCCAGTTGACGATGCAGCAGCTCCTGCGCATCACGATGACGGTGAACTAAATGCAGAATTAGCCAGCGAACGCCCCGGCGATCGACCTGAACGTATGCCAGATCGCGGTCCCCGCCCAGAACGAATTAGTGGTCGGTCAGATCGTAACCCGGAGCGCTCTTCAGAACGTCCCCCTCAGTCGCGTCCACGTAGCAGTGAATCTTCAACCGACCGAAGTGCACCGCGTGGAAACGAACGCGGTCCAGAACGCAGCACTGAGAGGGTTTCAGAACGCGGGTCAGGACGTCCGTCAGAGCGCGGCGTCGAACGCTCAGAACAAAGCGCTGACCGCGGGGTAGATCGTGGTGACCGTCCGGCGCGGGCTGAGCGGGGTCCTGACAGCAGGGGTCCTGACAGCAGGGGTCCTGATACTCGACGTGAAAAGCGGACCGAGCGTCCAGAACCACGTGCAGACCGGCCACCGCGTGTTCGTGAAGAACGACCTTTGCCGCCACGGTCAGATGTTGAAGAACATGATGACGCTGACCTTCTGGAAGATATCGATTCAGAGGATAGCGGCGAAAAACATCGCAACATTCCGAGCTGGGCTGATTCGCTGCAGGCGATCATTGAAGGTAATATGGAGAATCACAAACGGAACGATAACAATCGTGGCGGGCCACCACGCGGCCGGCCTCGCTCACGTAGATGACCTCGTAGCAACGCCATTTTCCTGGCATTGAACCCCTGCGAGCGAGGCGAGAGCACGCATGAAACCGAGGAATCGACCGACAGTTTCGAACTTGGAACCAAACCAGTATGCAACTATGTTTCCGTCATTGGGCTTCTTTGACGAGAAACGTGGTTGCTGGAAATTGCTGGTTCACGGTCGTGTGTATTCGACTGAGGCAGTTCCTCTGGGCACTCGCATACTGCTCAAGGGCCTCAAACGAGCCATGAAGGCGACTCCGGAACAGGTTGCAAGCGACGTGTTTCAGCAGCGCATCGGTGGCTTTATGACAAAGCCCATCGCACGCCGTCGAATCGTCCTGCAGTTAGGGGATCACAAACTTCCGCTTAAACGTCGAACGCGCGGCAGCGGAGTGTTTTATAGCCTTCTGCGATTGCCTAAAAACTATCTTCCCGCTCCGCCTTCGAAATCAAATGATTCGGATTCAAACGGCAACAGACCGCTGTTGGAACGTCGAGTGGTTTCGATCCGCTTGGTCCGTCCGGTTTCAACGACCGATATTGTGCATTCACCTGTGGTCGGCGAAGTCCACCTCGTTCAACCGCGCGGGCTGAGCATTGTTAGCGATATCGACGACACGATCAAAATGACCGAGGCAACTAGTCGCAGCGAAATGCTTGCGAACACGTTTCTTAGGCCGTTTGAAGTCGTTGAGGGAATGGTGAACCTCTACCAAGCGTGGCATGCCCAAGGGGCCGATTTTCATTATGTATCGAGCAGCCCTTGGCAACTTTATCAGCCGCTTGCCGACCTTTGTAAATCAAGCAACTTTCCGCCCGGAAGCATGCATCTGCGTTATTTCAGAATGCGCGATGAAATGTTTAAACGTTGGCGTCCGCTGCGGAATAACAAGAAAGTTGGCATCATCGGCGCCATACTGAAATGGCTACCCAACCGGCAATTTGTGCTTGTTGGCGATAGCGGCGAAAAAGATCCTGAAGTCTACCGTTTTCTGGCAAAACGCTTTCCGAATCAAGTAGTCGCTATTTTGATCCGAAACTTACAGTCGCGTCCACTCGACCGGCGTCGCATACGTAAGCTAGAAGCAATCAGCAAACACTGCGAAGTGCGGATCTATCGCGACGCATCCGAAATAGCCGACGTCGTTTCACGATTCTTGTAATACACTTCAAAACCGCGTCTCCCCTCGCCCCAGTACTCTGGGGAAAGGGGTCGGGGGTGATGGGCCCAAGAATTCTAACGATTCCCGATCGATTCCCACTAAATCCTCGAGGCGAAATCTTACTTCTTCTCTTTGACCAATTCGAACTTGGCCTTCTTAAACGCTTCTTCACCAAACAGCTTCGTGACTTGCTCTTCTGGCTTTAGCTTTTCAGCATCGGCTTTGCAATTCTTGCAGCAGAAAGCGATCTTAGTTCCGCCAACTTCGATCGCTGTGCTAGGATCGATTTTGCCGCCGGAGGTTGGGCAAGCTTGTTGTTCGTATTGCTTTGAAGCAACCAATTGATGGTTCGCCTTGGGCGCCATCTTTTCTTTTTCTTCCTTGGTCATCTTCTCGAACTTGCCTTTGCAATTGTCGCAGCAGAAAAAGACCTTTCCGTCTTTCCACTCAGCTGCTTTGTCTTCCTTCGCATCCTTATCGGCAGCGACAAGACACTTCACGTCTTTCAACGATATTGTTGTGGCAGCGTAGCCGATCGTTGCCATAACTGCGAATGCAGCAAAAACTGAAACCAAAGTTCGCTTGCTCATATTTGTCACCTTATCTTGAAACAGGGAAAAACCAGGTCTAGAAAGTCTATCTCTCACGCGGACACCGTAGCACTTTAGCGCAATCAGCAAGCCAAGTCAACCATTGGGATCGACTTTATCGGCGGAGTGGAACGACGGGATTGGTCGAGCGAGCGGCGGTTTGCGTTGGCACAAAGTACCAATACGGCCGTGTTAGGTCCGAGTTTGCCCGCAAATAGTCGCGAGCTTCGATCGGTTGGCCGTTGAGCAATTGCCCTAAGTCGTAGAGCACGTTGATGTTACTGCCATAGTACGAGTGCCCCAGCAGGCTGCTGTCGACCGCGGTTGCATCGATCGTCTGCATTCCAGGCACAAGCAACAGTTCGCTGCCCGAGTCGCCGGCTCGCGGGCCACGATTGAAGTACCGGGAAGCAATCAGTGCCAAATCGGTCTTGGAAGTGTAAAGCGTTACCCTCTTGCCCCTCGGAACGATCTTGGGAGCAATTTCGTGCTTGAAAGTTTCAGCGTCAATGTCAGGTGCCGCTAATACAATCTGATTGAATTTAGTACCGTCGTTCATTTTTAAAAGCGCTGAAGTTAACCCAACATTGCCCATGCTATGAGCCACCAGGTTGATCGACGTCGCGTTGGATTTGGCGGCTATCTCTAAAAGGAACGACTTAATTTGATCGACACTGTTTTTGATATTCTCGGTGTCATGACGGTAGCCATACCAATTGGCTTGCGACGGCCAACTATAGAACACTGGCGCGCCCGGGAATTTCAAGTCAAAGGCCATCTGAGCCGTCCGTCGCGCGGCGTCTTCGAACGAGACGTTGTAACCATGCACGAACACCAGCACGTTGCTTCCCTTCTGTGCCAGTTCCTGATGCATGTCGTCAAAGAACGAATCGGGATCCAGTCGGTGAACGCTTTTCAAAATGATATGTTTGGTCGGGTCCTGAGTTAATTCCATCCGCAAAAGCAACGCTGGCGACTCAAGTTCACCTGTGCGATGGGATTCAGGAATCGTAACTTCGCAAACTCCCATCTCGACCGTATCGCTCAACTGACTTCCATATTGAACGTTTTCAACCTCCTTCACTTCAACATCCGTGAACCGAATGGTCTGTACGGCCAATGTTGTGCATGCAGCCAACCCGGTAACTGCGGCAAATGTGTATTTGGGTGACCTCCGTCGCAGAAATCCAAAGCAACATGTTGCCATTGCGGCAAGCGTTAAACCGATCGCTGCTCCGTACCCAGGTGCAGACCTTTGTTCTGACCCGGGCTTGCTAGTCACTACGCTGGTTGGTTGCCGATTGGTTCCATAAAAAACCTTGACCAAGCGATCATCGACGGCGGCAAGCGGAGAGGGGGTCGGAATTTTTTGCAAGTCCGGGATCTGAACTGGTTCTTCCATTGACGGCTGAACAATTGCTTCAGGCATCGCTTGAGCTTTATAAGGCATAGCCGGCGCAGCCATCGCTATTTGTTCACCGGACTCGGACTCTGCTACCAGGCGTGAGATTGCAAACGAGCCCTCCCACTCTTCATAGTCGTCGCCCGCTCCTAGATCCGACGTAATGTAGTCAGCCAATTGCAACATGCGAGCTCGGCCCCCGGTTGGAGTTTGCTCGTTCTGCAAAGCCACCATCAACTGCGGCAATAGATTGTCGTCGAAATCCCAGCCGCTCAAGATCGCTTCGAAGAAGTCTTGTCCCATGCGTTCATGTGACAGCGAATCAATCATCGGTGTCCAATCGGTCGGGTGCATCTGCGACGCGACTCGCATGCACGTTATGCGTTGCTCGTCGGTCGCGCTCGTATCGCGAATCGTATCGAGCAACAGTGGCATAACGACCGGACCGAGGTCACCGATTGTTTCTTCAATGATGCGATTGTTCGAGTATTCGCAAAGTGCGATAAGATCATGGAAGCTCTCGACGGTTAAACCTGCCAAGTGCTTTGCAAATGCCGCGCAGACGCGCAGTTCACGTGAACTTTCGGCGGCAAAAGCAGTGATCCGTGGCATCGCAGCGGTAGATTGTATTTGAGCCAAGGCGAGCAGGGCGGCGACTCGTAAACTCGGTTCTTCAGTGACTTGAGTTGCCGCTTCGAGCTTTTGCGTAATCGTCGTGCTCGCTGGTCCAAAAGCACCCAGCGCCGTGGCTGCAGCGGCTCGTACCGATGTTTCCTCTCGCAGATTAGCCAGAATCTCTAGGCAATTTGAAGCAGCAGGTTTTGCAATGGGTCCGATGATCGCTAAGGAACGCAGTACATGTTCTCGTATGACTGTATCTTCGGTTGACAAGTGCGCAACCAGAATCGGTACAGTTCGCGGGCCGATTTTTCGTAACACTAAAGCCACTTCGGACTTGGTGCTGATGGTGACGTGCGGATCAGTGATTATTGCGACAAGCAGACTTGTCGCAGGAAAAGCAACTTCGCCCAACTCGCCTATCGCTTTGGCACATGCAACTCGAACAAACTCTTCGCTCGAACTCAAGCCACTCATTAGCGGCCGAAGTGCTGCTGCGCCTCGAGTACCATACTTTGCAATGGAATTCGCCAATATGACGAACTTGGCATCCGATGGTTGTAAAGCGGTTAACTGATTGGTGATTGCAAGTATGGCTTCAGCTGAACTGGGCGCATACGACTGTAAATCGAGCAGAATGTTTTCTCGAAGCGATTGAGGCTCGTCCGGCAAATTGATGATTGCCAGTAGCGATGCATGGATCGTAGTTGGTAATTCGCCGAGATTTGCGAGCGCCATTTCGGCTTCCACTCGCAAGTCCGCAAGCTCCGCGCGGTCGAGCACAATGGCAACTAAGGCAGCCTGAACTCGTGTTCGATCAACAGTCGTTTTGCCTAGCGATTGCAACGCCGCAGTGCGGATTTCCAGCGGTAGACGACGATTGATGGCCATATCCAGGATGCGTTCGAACAGTTGCCGATCATTGGGGATGACGTTCGAAAGAAGTGTCGGTGTCCAAATAGGCATTGGACTATCGACGAGTTTTAGCAAGATTTTTTTCACCGCCGAGTGTCCACTTTCGCCCCAACGATGCGACGCAAACTCCAGCAAGTAAAAATCATTCTTTGAAAGGACGCTGTACATTGCCTCAAGCAGCACATCAGGATGATTTAAGTGGTTCGCGCGGACCGATTCGACGAGCAGTAAAGCTTGCACTCGATCCGCCACAGCAAATTGTTTTTGCAAGCGAGCGATGGCGGCTACCATGGCCGCATCAGGCGCGTCGGCTTTGGTAGTAGCTGCGATTTTACTTGATTTTTCTCGCTCCTTCACGCTCGCAATCGACTCGAGTGCCGATCGAACGGCCCGAGCATGTCGCGGCTGATGGTCTTGCTTGGCAAAACGTGCGAGAACTGCTTCGAGTGATATGGTGACCAAAGTCAACTGATTGGCTTCAAGAGGCTGTGTATCTTCGATGCGTCGCGATACTTTGGCAATTGACCATTCGGCTGAGTATCGGACGTGTTCGTTTCTATCTGCCAGAACGGGTACTAGAGCTTTCAAAGCACGCGGCAGATCTGTGGCAACTTCTGCAATCGCATAAGCGGAGTAAAGCCGCACGTCAGGGTCGGTGTCGTCCAAACATGCGATGAGTAAGTCCGTAGCAGAAGTAGCTGCTTCGCCGAGCTTCGCTAGCTGACCAGCCGCTTGAACTTTCTGAGTTGGCACGGCGCTGGTCAGTTGCCGAGTCAGTCTTGCCAACAGTGCCGACTCTTGCGCCACGATGTGCGTTATATTTCCATGCGATACGGCGACGAACGCAAGCATCGTCATCCATTTCGCGATCCGTCTAATTGGAAACAAGTCTGAGCCTCCTGCTCATCTAATACGCCACACACAGTTCAAACTTGCTACTTCTAGTAGCTGATTTCGTAAGAAACCGGACACACTTTGTAGCTGGTTTCGTGAAACCGGTTGGCCTAACGCGGAACGGGTGCAGGTTCGAAAGTGGAACCCTGAGTCGGAACGATATTCGTCGGATTGTTGATGATCGCTTGTTCCCCACTTGCTGTTACGACAGACGAGGAATCACCGCGAGGCACCCAAACCGTTTTCATATTGCCTTTGCCTGAGACAAAAATCGTTTTTTCATTGATCACTTGTCGACCGTCAGGCACCGTGTAACGGACATAGACAATAACTCGATCGGCTTGCGGGTCTGGCCCATTCCAAGGCAACGTCAAGTGAATACCTTGACTGGCTCCAATCGGTTGAAACTTGGATTTGACTTCGTTGGCCGAATAGCTCCAACGTCCAACTCGCGAAGAATCGCTTTCGCCGTCTTTGCCCATTCTCGCAGGATCATGGACGGCGATTTCTAGAGCAGCGAAGATCGGCACCATCTGCCCTTCGACATTTTTGGGTTGCAAGACTAAGTACAAACCATCGTCATCGCTTTGATCATCAAAGTTCGCGGCTCGACACAATGAAGGATGAAAAGCGAGTTCGACGATCCGCATGTCCGAAGGCTTTTCAGCACCTAGTTTCAGCTGAGCCCGATCGCTTCGAGTGCTCGCCAACTGATTCGGCACATCAATGCGGCTCAAATTCAATTCAAGATTGTTTGGCGGTGCGGACTTGTTTTGCGAATTAGACGGAGATGGGTTTGAGCTAAAGTTCTTTAAGACTGGCATGCCAGGCGGCAACGGTGTTCCAGGTTGAATCGTTATCGGCGTGCCAGGATCAATGTTGGGAATTTCAAGCGAATCGGAAGGTGGCTCGACTTTTGGATTTTTCGGCAACGGTGGAAGGGAATCCTCGAGTTGACGTTTTCCGCCTGTTGCTCCCGGAGCTTCGAGAATCGACTCGGGTTTTTTAGGCGGCAGAGTGTCAAGCGAGGGCGCGGGTGACTTCATTGCATTCGCAGCAGGTGCTGGAATGACTTCATTGTCTCGAGGTGAAAACTGTAGCGAGCCGCTAGATCCTTGAGCTTCATGCTCTGACTTAGGAGCCAGTAGCTGGCCGAAGCCTCGTTGTTGCGGTGGTGTCCCTGGTGATTGACGAAGTTGTTGATTTTCCGCTTTTAAGTTTGCTAGCTCTTGTTCAAGAATATGGTATTCGTTGTCGTAATCGTACAGTTGATCTTCAAGCTGCCGGATTTCGGACGCCATGCTTTCGACATAGAGGTCAGAGTAAGCCGCGTTGCGACAGCCAGTGTGCGTAGCAGCAACGAGCATCAGGACGGCTCCTTTTAGAGCGCGTTTTGTTAGAGTTTTCTGGTGTGGCGTGGGATTGCACATCTATCCGTCGCTTGGCTGACGTGGGCGAACTTGAGTCCGAATACGAAATTGGCGCACAATTTTTTCGCAAGTAGACAAGTAGCCAATCCCTCCGCCCCGCGTCAAGCTCATCGTGGCAGATGCTGCCAGCATCTCCTTTTCCCGAATACTCCATTTGGCTGCCGCAGATCGCAAATTCTCAAAAGTCAAGAAAGAATCTCGCCGCTAAATCGCAGTCGCTTTCCGTTCCGGGCTCGTCCCGGCGGAAGCACAACTGACAAGCTACCGAATCACGCTGCATCGAACGGCGACGAGGGCTTATGCCACCACCGCCCGGATCATCTTCGAAGTCGCCACCGGTTCAGCAGATATTGCAGACCGCCAAGCCTCCACTACCCAAAAGCTATCCGCGCCGCAGTCGCTTTCCGTTCCGGGCTTGTCCCGGCGGAAGCACACTTGACAAGCTACCCAATCACGCTGCATTGAACGGCGACGAGGGTTTATGCCACCACCCCTCGGATCCTGTTCGAAGTCGCCAACTTTAGTGATGCAAGCGGTAATGGCGATCAGCAATGGGAGCAGGCGTTTGGCTCCAAGGGCTGTTGTGCCTCGCCACAACATGGCCAAATAACACGGAAACGAACGGGTCTTCGGATGGTTGTCGATGGCGAGCTATAGCGTTTAAAGGGACAAGCCCGGAACGGAAAGCGACTGCGTCGGCGAGGCAATACGCTAGCCTTTGCGCGAGTCGTTGCTCCAGCTTTTGAGTGCACGCACAGCTTCGCGGGCTCGGTTTAGGAATTGACCTTTGGGTTCACCAGATTCTAACCACATCGGCGGACCAATGCTTATGCTGCTTAATAGCGGCACTGGCATGTATTCTCCACGCGGTAGAATGCGGTTCAGATTGTCCATGTAGACGGGCACCAGTTCGAGATCCGGGCGCTTCTTTGCGATGTGAAACAGGCCGCTCTTGAATTCACCCATGTTGCCGTCTTCAGCGCGACTCCCTTCGGGGAACACAATAAGGGAATGCGTGTCGCCCATTTCCCGCAGCATCATGTCTACGGGACTTTGGTGGACTTTTATTTCTTTGCGGTCTATAAGCATCGCGTTGAATGAGCTGGCCAGGAACCGACGCCAGCGTGTTTGTCCCCAATAGTCTTTCGCGGCAACAGGACGAGTCAAATTGCGGATTTCCGGTGGCAGTGCAGACCACAGTACGACCGCATCCAAGTGACTTGTGTGGTTAGCAAAGTAGACTCGCTGGCATACATCCGGTTGGCAGTCGATCCAGCGAACAGTATAGCCGCTGAAGAAACGCGCCAACAGAATAATTGTCTTGCCGGTAAGTTTCTTAAGCGTTTCAGACTGGCCTAAGTCGCGACCCCCGGAATTCTGAGTTGAGTTTTGAGTTGGCTGAATAGCTGCGGCCAAAATAGATCCTGCGGAAATACTCGAAAACGACGCACAAAACTTTCGCAGCTCACATAGTACGCCAATCGGCCACGTTCGCCAATTGATTCTTGACGGATTTATTCGTTTGACCAAGCTAGCGGCGCTCGTTTGACCCATAGCCAGCGGCGACGGGGCCGGCTTGCAGTTCGCAGCACGTGCGGGTCTAAACGATGCGATTCATCTTCATCCAACCCGAACCCACTCACTCTCGCACCAGCAGTAAAACGCGGCAGAACTCGTTTGACCCATAGCCAGCGGCGACGGGGCCGGCTTGCAGTTCGCAGTACGAGCGGGTCTAAACGGTACGATCTATCTTCATCCAACCCGAACCCGCTCTTGAAGCGAACACTATGTAATGCGACTTATGGCACCAGCAGTAAAACGCGGCAGATCTCGTTTGACCCATAGCCAGCGCTGGCTATGGGTCAAACGAAGCGGCACCAAGACAAGTAGGGTTAGTACCGTCATGACCCGCTCGTACTGCCAACTGCAAGCCGGTCCCGTCGCCGCTGGCTATGGGTCAAACGAAGCTGGGTCAAACGAAGGGAGTCAAACGAAGGGAGTCAAACGAAGGAGAGTACGACTTGACCGGTGGTAATAGTTATGGCCTTGCCGCTGATAAGCACACGGTTCTTGGGGACGACTTCAACACGCACCTCGCCGCCTCGTTGCGAAGCTTGGAAACCGAGCATGCGAGTGCGACCGCTGCGAACACTCCAGTAAGGAGCCAAGCAACAGTGCGCAGATCCCGTAACAGGATCTTCAGGGATACCATACCGAGGTGCAAAAAAACGACTTACAAAATCATAGTGCCCTTCACCAGCCGCGGTTACGATCACTCCGCGACAATCGATCTTTGCAAGCTCGAGCATATCAGGCCGCAACGTGCTCACATCCGTCGGTGTCGCCAAATGAACCAAGTAATCAAACCGGTTCTTGCCAACAAAGAGAACTCGAGATCGCGTACCGAGGGCTTCAAACAATCCGTCCGGCATTGGGGCTGCGGTGGCACTCTCGACAGGAAAGTTCAAGCGAATCATGCCATCGTCCAGCGGTTCGGAAGTCAACTCGCCGCTCTTGGTCTGGAACGAGATGACACCGCGCTCCGCAAACCCCCAGCTCAGCAACGAGTGAGCAGCGGCCAATGTCGCGTGCCCACACAGATCGACTTCGGTTACTGGAGAGAACCAACGCAATCGGAAATGTTGGTCTTCGCGACTAACAAAAGCCGTTTCGGATTGATTCATTTCGGCTGCAAATCGCTGCAACCAGTCATTGCTCGGCCACTTGTCGGGAATCCAACAAACTGCGGCCGGGTTTCCCATGAATGGTTGACGCGCGAACGCATCAACCAGCATCAGTTGCATCACCATCGGATCGTTCATATCAGACCAACCGTCAGTGTGAAGTTGTTTAGGCGGCAGTTAGAGCAAAGTATCGAGCAGCAATCGAAGCTTGCGGAGTTCACCGCGCTGATCGATATCAGGCATCGGCGCGATCTGAATGCTGAGGCCGTGACTGTAGCCAACTTTGGCAAGCTGCGACATGACTTTGCCATATTCAATTTCGCCTTGTCCCACTCGGACTTGCAATTTGTCTTTCTTCGAGTCCTTGAGGTGGACGTGAAAGACATACGGCATGATTTTGTCGAGGTTCTTATTCGGATAGGGGCCACAATGATAGTGGCTTGGATCGAGCGTCAATCCAAGTCCCTTGACGTTATCGCACAGCACTTTGACCGTATCTGGATCTTCGCTTAGTCGACCGATCTGGCTTTTCATAGCCACTCGGACGCCTTCCAATTCCGCGATTTCAACCAATCGCTGCAAACGTTCAACTTCGGCGTTAAACGGTGTTCCGAGTTCGCAGGATGGAATCGTAAGAGTGACAACTTTGGTCGCTTTACCAAGTCGGCAGACAGCGCCGAATTGCTCGAAATACTGTTCGCCTTCAGCATCAATGTGCACATCATAACTACAGACCTCCAATCGATGGCTGCCACGCGCGAAATGAATCGCCTTTTCGAATTCCGCATCGATCCGACTAGGACTGAGCGCAGTCCCGTTCTCGCGCAACGAAATCTCTATGGTCGTGAATTCCAAGTCAATAAACTGGTCAACCACGTCCGGCATGACTAATTCAGGGAAACAATCCGTCGAAGCAGCGACGTACACTGATGAACTCCTACAGCCAATATGGCCTGATTACGGTGGCTTTCTTGGCCGCGAAATAGTTCGCATCCATAAAGCAACTGGGGCAAAACGGTGATTCACGTCCTCCGCGCCACGCAACAAAGCGCGGTTCGGGTCTGCCAGCGGTCCCCGCAGCAGTCACCTTTCCTCACAAAGGTATCGCTGATCGCCAATTGTAGCAACATCCCGTACCTGGGTTTGGGCGTGAATAGCCCCACAGCCCACACCAAATTGATCCGAAAAATCTACCGAAACCAATCTTCCGACACCGGCGGCGCCTATAGCCAGCAATAATACGGTTTTCTTAAGCGGAAACGTGATACTCCGTTCGATGTGTTGCTAGTGAGAACCAAGGATCAGGGCTCAAAATCACAAGTTCAAGGATGAACAGATGAATTCACGTCTGACCACGTGGCTGGACTACGTACGAGTAAAACTTAGCGTACGGACTATTTCGCACAGCCAATTCGTCGCTGTTAGCGTTCTAGGTTGCATCCTGCTGAGTGCTGGCTCAGGCTGTGCGAACAAAACAGGCCACCTGCAGCGTTCAATTGACCGTTCCGCAGCGAAAATGTCCTTCGTAAGTTGGAACTTGCGTGCGATGGTCTCCGCCCCACGCGAGTCGGCCCAATCTCGCGGCTTTAAAATCGCCAGTCTGAGCAACCGCGAATTGTATCGACTCATGGAGACTCGGCCCGCCCCCGACCTGGCAACCATTGCAGGTAAGTGGAACGGTATCAATAAAGGTGTCGGCTCCGCAATGATGGGGCTGATGCAAGACGTGAAAGTTCTAGAAGGAGAAGATTGCGTCAGCGGTTACAACATTCTCGTCAAGCAAGTTTCAATAAGTGATCTGCCATGTCGCGGGTGGCGACCTGAACTGGATCCAAAGACATGTAAACCCAAGACAATGGGTAACTTCATTGCCGTCGCTCCCAATTGCTGTGGCAAGCTAGGCCACACCGTAAAGCTCGACTACACGATTGCAGAAAACCCTTGGTTCGACCCATCGCGATTTTTAATCGATGAGCTTGTCGCCATTGATGATGATATCCTGCTCGGTCGCGCCACTGCGAACATCGGCAAGTTGCACGTCCCCGTCGCCTACTTTGTACTGACCCGCGCCCCACAACCTGAATGCCCGCATGCCGAAGTGGATAAGCCCAGCAACGTGTCAGATACTCAGTACAGCGTGTTAGATCCTACGCCAATTCGTGAAACTGTGAATCGCGAAATTCTAGCGGAACCTTCGAATCCACTTGGAGACGCTTCTTCTACGTCACGTGCAGAGCCGAACACTGACAAAGTACAAGAACAACTAGACACAGAGACTTCAGCATCGGATAAGGCGGTCGTTACTAGCGCACGAGAAACGTTGGTCAACGAATGAATCCAGTGAGCGAACATTCGAGGACGCTTCAGGCATCGGATCACGGTAGGAAAATCAATTGGTAGGAAAATTAAAATCCATCATCCGCAGTTCACGGAAATTTTCTTACCAGTAATTTTCCTACCCGACTAGCTCGATTTTTAACTCTGGCGGTGGCTTGAAGTGGCTGTTCGTTGAACCGAATCAACTCTCTTAAATTGGTTGCAACCGGCAGTAGCGACCCACGAAATACAATCACATTTCTTGTGAAGACTTATCGCGCGCGACGGCTTTCGCGCGGATCTTGATGTTGGCTTGCTTCAATCTTTCAGGCCATCTGAACGATGGAGCTTGAGCAGGATCGTAACCCTCTAGATGGTTAATCAGCCGCGTGGCTGGTTTGGTGTACTTCAGTTCGGTATCACCAAAGACTTCGCGACACATGGCCGCCAAGCCTGGATGATTAGTACCGTTTGGTCCCGCTCGTGATGCCTGCTGCAAGCCGACCCCGTCTCCGCCGCGCTGGCTATGGGTCAAACGAAGGCACACAATCGCAAGGCCTAATTCATCCCGCCAATCAGAGCCAGCAAAGCGACAAGCACAAAGTAGCTACCGCCGCAAATCATGCAAATAATTACATTGACCATTCCGAGGTAGTAGCCAGCTTGCATCAGGCCTTTGTTGGCAGGGTCCACTAATCCGAGGCGGATATCGCGCAAGCCAGAGCTACCGATGATCCAAGCAACGATTCCAAAAATCGGGCAGATAAACCATGCTAGAATTCCAAAAGCCAGTACCAAGGCACTCTGGTCGGGCTTGGGATACATCTTATGGTACGGTTGTGCGACTGGGCTTGAGGTTGCTGCGGAGTATGGGTTTCCTGAATTTGGGATGTTCGGAATATTCGGAATCCCAACTGGCTGTGCAAACGGTTTGAACAAGTCAGCTGGTTGCCACATTCCAGTTTCTAACTGACGAATCATGTAGCCTGGACCGACGCGACCTTCGCTGAACCAACGATTGAGCGTTGTACGGTCCACTGGACCGTACTCAGCCCCTTCCGTTGAACGCATCCAAAACTGATCCAGGCTCGTGTCCGGCATCGGCACCGGATTTGGCGCACCTGAAACTTCCGGCCGGGTACCCGTCCCAGCGGTTGTTTCTGCCATGGCCGTTGCTGGCAGCGTTGGACCCGATCCGGACAGCATGTCAGTTGGAAAGGCCGGCAAATCAGGTGGCGCTTCATTGGGCAACGGTATCGTATAGATCTGTCCGCAAGATGGACAACGAGCGCGGCGTCCGGCGTGTTCATCACCGACCGACAACTGCTTGCCACACCCGCCACATGTTGTCTCGATCGCCATTCGCTATGTCCCTTGTCGTTCCGGATTCAAGTAAATGAAACTCTTTCCAAGTCGCCCGCCGTAGTTACCGGCCGTGATTTTTACTAAGCCGGGCGCTTCCATGGCTGCATCGATTGCTGCATAAGTCGCTTTTGCGACAGCCGCCAGACTGCTGCCGTTAATGACGATCTCCATGATGGACTTCACGCCATCAGGAACTCTCGACTGTGCACCCAGTTTTTCTTTGAGCGTCGGACAGAATTCTGCAAAGGTGCTGGCAATTAGAAAACTATAGCGACTCCCAGCTTTGGAAGCACTCGCCGCCACTCCGCCTGGGAATGTTAAAACACAATCATCGACTTCGTTCACGGCCTTTACAGAACGCTCCGCCGCATCAATCGATGCATCTTCGCTTGTTGAAAGAAACCAGAGGTTTCCGCCCATGATTCCGTCGGCAAATCCGATTCGTCGCGTCATATAAAATTCGCCACCCATCGTCGGAACAACCCAACCTTTGGTTCCATAACGTTCATCACGGAACTGATGTCCATCGCCGAACAACGAAACTTTCCGTCCCAGTTTAAAAAACGTTTCTGTATCAAGTCGATTAAAGCATCGAGCCGTTGGGCAGGTCAGAACGTTTTGACTGATGCGAGCCAACAGAACTTTTTCCAAGTGCGGTTCACGGTCTTTCCGAAACCTTGGCACGTGGACTTGCACAACGGCTCCAATCCGCCCGTCTGGTGTCTCCTGTCCCGGACTGACTCCATCCAAAACCCGCGAAACCCCCGCTTCCGAATCGCAAAGAATGGTGCTGCTCGCATGGCCAGTCGCCGCATTGGTGCAATGATCAAGCCAAGTACGATCGCGGGCAGTGATCAAGAATTCTGCATAAATGCTACGAAAGGCTTCCGCGTAAGTATCTTCGACGATCGACGCTCGATCTTGGCTCATGCTGCACCTGAAAATGTAAGTTATGGGAGGTCGACGCGGTTTGAGGGCATATCATTGCCGATCGAAGGGGTGGTGTACAAGTCGCCATGCGAATTTACCACGACAATGTAGCTGGTTTCGTGAGAAACCGGAACGCGAGTCCAATCACTGCGTAAGGATCTGGTTTGTCGCGAAACCAGCTCCAAAAGATTTCGACGTGGCCAATTGCCGGATTCGTGGTCGTTCTTGTTGTGACTGCCGGATCAGTGAGCCGTCGGCGCTAGCGGCGGGTGAACGAAGTAGCTGTCGTTCATGACGAGTAGTTGATCTAGTTCCAATTCTCTTGATCTATATTGCCGGGCATTGGAAGGCCTTCATTGAAGCTCTAGCGTCTGTCGCGGAAGGTGGCATCGTCCGCCATTGCCCTCTTCCCCTTCACTTTCTCGCCAGCTCTTCGCACGTCAACGCTAACATCATTCGATTGTTTCTCGCCAGGGGTGCTGCGACCGTCGACCACGTACTTGTCAAGTAATTTTGTCAACTGCTCAACCACATCAGGATGAGCAGCGACCAAGTTTTGTTGCTCGCCAACGTCCACCGACAAGTCATACAACTGCATCGAAGGTAACTTCTGAAGCGTTGCCGCAGGGTCCTTCGGCTCAGCCCAACCACCGGATCCAGAGCACAACGAAAGCTTCCACTTACCTTGACGAATCGCGAATTTTCCGTGAATCGAATGATGGACAGTGGCTTCGCGCAACGAACTTGCATCTGTCCCAAACAATGCCGGTAGAAAGCTGACACTATCCTCGCCTGCGTTATCAGGCAATGAAGTTTCAAGCATGCTCGCGCACGTTGCCATCAAATCGGTGTGACAAATAACTTGAGAGCAGCGTGAAGCGGCCTTTACTTTTCCCGGCCAACGCACAAGGAACGGCACATGATGACCGCCTTCCCAAATATCCGCTTTGTAACCGCGAAATTCGCCGCTGGCAAAATGTCCGAGCTTTTCCAATTGATCCGTTTTGGCAGCGGGCGAACATCCATTATCTGCAGTAAAAATAACTAAGGTATTTTCTGTTAGTCCTTGTCTATCAATCGCGTTCAAAACACTGCCCACAACGGAATCCGTTTGCATCACAAAATCGCCGTAGTCTCCAAGGCCACTTTTGCCCCGCCAATCAGCAGTCGGCACAATGGGAGTGTGAGGCGATGTCAGCGGCAAGTAAAGAAAAAACGGTTTGCCAGTTTTCGCGTCATTTGCATGACCCGCGATATATTTCACCGCTTGTTGCTCGAGCCTCGGAAGCATATCGATGGGCGCAATGGACTCGATGACCTTGTCATTTTCAATCAACCCAGACATGGTGCGGGCGTTCGAGCATCCCCAGAAATAATCAAAGCCGCGCGTTACAGGGCCTTCGATAATCTTCGAGCCAACCGGCAAGCCACCTTCACCTTTCTTACCCTTGCCTGGATCGGCAGCATTAAGTCCGGCTGGTCGTTCACTGCCGAACCCAAGATGCCATTTGCCGATTGCAGCAGTTGCGTAACCATGTCGCTTCAGCAATGAAGGCACCGTCAATCGATCTGCAGCAATCAATGGCGGATCGTCGGTTCCATCGAGAACTCCGGATTGCAGTTGCGTTCGCCAAGCGTAGCGGCCAGCCAGCAATCCGTATCGCGTTGGCGTACAGACGGACGAACCGCTGTGTGCATCCGTGAAAGTCATGCTCTGCAATGCGAGCCGATCGAGATGGGGCGTCGCAATACGACCACGCTTGGGATTGAGCGCTTGCAAATCCCCGTAGCCAAAATCATCTGCAAGGATGTAAACGATGTTCGGACGCAGTTGCTCAGCTGGTGCAGGACAAACAAGATTAATCGTGAGAAGCACCAACCCCATGAATAAACTAAAGCGTGACATGTTCTATCCCATCGAATGTGGACCTAAGTGGTTCTAAACATCTTACTCGATAGCGCACCACGAAGCACAAAGAAAGCAATACCGCAAACTTGAAACAAACCGAGGCATGAACTACTCTCAACGCGTCGATTTGATTCAATTGTTATCCAAGGTTGATCGTTATGAGAAATCTATTTTCCAAGTCAACGTGGCTTATTTTCAGTTCGATTATTGTCCTGCTCGCTTCCCAGCCCTCATATGGAGCCTTGGTGGTGCTTTACGATGGTTCTGGACTTCCTGCAAGCCAACCGTGGCTTAGTTTCGCGGCGCTCGGTGGCGTTTCCCAGCAAACCAGCGTAGCAGGAGGAGTGAATCTTCAAACGGACTTGGCTGTCAGTGCCGGTTATAGCAACTATCTACTCCCAAACATTCCCAAAAACGCTGCTTTTCCGAGTTTGAATTCAAACCTAGGCTTCGAATTAGCTTTTACGCTTTCGGTGAACACCGAGAATCATACATCGACGGATCGAGCAGGGTTTTCAGCTATCATTCTCGGTAGTGACCGCAAGGGCATCGAACTTGGTTTTTGGACGAACGAAATTTGGGCTCAGGCCTCCACGCCGCTTTTTCAACATGCAGAAGGAGTTGCCATCGATACCACTTCGCGTCGAGATTATCGGGTTCAGATTACGAATAATTCGTATACACTTTTCGATGGCGCAAACGCGCTGCTGACCGGATCGACGAGAGATTACACGGCTTTTGGTTCGTTTCCATACACTCAGGCCAACTTCCTATTTCTAGGCGATGATACTTCGCGGGGCGCGGCTGATATCACCTTAGGCAGAGTCACCCTTCAGTCAAACCTAACCTCCGTACCAGAGCCAACTAGTCTCGCGTTGCTCACTTGCACGCTACTCTTGCGGATGCAACGGGTTCGTAGGATGGGACTCCTGTCCCGTCTTTAACTTAGGCTTTGCATTTCCGGTAAGTATTTATTACTAGTACTAGTGAAGCGTCAAACTAAAATCTTCTGGTTGCGATTAGTGAAGTTACTAAGTCAACTCTCTCGGCTGACTTTGGGTCAAACGAAGTCTCATTTTCGACTCAATCCAACTTTAGCAAATTGAAAATAAACTTGAGCGGCAAAATCCAGTTGCTGGATCTCGATGAACTCATCCTCCGTATGCGCCTGGGCAATCGAGCCAGGTCCAAAAACGACCGCAGGAACACCTGCACAACTGATCGTGGAAGCATGAGTGCAGTACGCAACTCCAACGCTTCGATGTTTACCTGCTATGTTCTCGATGCACTTTAAAAGCGGTTCAGCCAGCCAAGCGTTGTCGTGATTACTCAAAGCCGGGCTGCTGATCCAGGCTTCGTCGGTCACAATGTGCGGCCCAAAGCGCTCGGTCAGTTGCTCACGAAGCGTAGACCAAGCAACTAGGGGGTCTTCGCCGGGCACCAGCCGACGATCAATTTCAATAGTGCAACTATCCGGCACAATGTTAACGCTCTGGCCGCCATAGATTCGCCCGACGCTCAACGTTGGTCGGCCACAAAGCGAATGTATCGGTACCGACCGGGGCAGCCAAGTCGCATAGTCTTCCAAATAGCGCACGGCTCTAGCCATCGTATAGATCGCGTTGCGACCCTGTGTTGGATCGCTGCTGTGACAAGCACGACCGATCGTGCGGACGCGAAAACGTGTGACACCGCGGTGTGCAACGACAACGTCCAAATCCGTCGGCTCAGCCACAATCGCACCATCAGGCTTGGTGGTAAGTAGACGCGATCTTCCCGAACCATCCTGCCAGTAAGTGACTAAGTCGCGGATTCCCAGAGTAGTGAATTCTTCATCGCACGAACAACTTAGGACAACATTGGCGGCACCCGCCGGCTTCTCGCGAACCAGCCGAGCGAACGCATGTAGCATCGCTGCCAATCCACCTTTGACATCGGATGCGCCGCGTCCGGTAACGCGACCGTCGATGACTTGCGGTTCAAATGGTTCGATGGTCATGTTGTCAATCGGAACTGTATCTTGATGTGCATCGAACAGCAGGGTTTTGGTCGCGTCAAGCGATTCGTAACGCGCGATGACATTCGCACGCCCATGTGCGACTTCAATGCGTTCATATTGAGCACCGATCGAATCGAAGAAATTGACCAGCCAATCACTGAGTCGCTGTTCAAAATAGATGGGGCCACTGAGTTCACGTCCCATTGGATTGACGCTTGGAATCGCAATCAACTTGCACAGTATCTCGGTAGGCGACATCTCGGTGGGGGACATTTGGCAAACTTCTCCAGCTTAGTAATGGGTCACAAAGACCTGCTTGATACTTGCAGCGCACGCGACAGCGGAAAAACCTTGAGGTAACGCTTCCAGCTGGTGCACACGCCAGCTTCCCGCATCGATCCACGAATTCATGCGGCAACTTGCGTCATCATCCATCTTTTCAAGTAGCATTGGATCAATCTTTAGCGGCGTGCAGACAGATGTCTGTGGCATCGGGAATTCCACGGATTGCAAACCAAAACCGATTCCTACCCCGATTGCTTTCAGCAACGCTTCTTTGGCAACCCAAGCTCTCATGATTGCCAAGTTGCGTTCACTGGATGGAAGCAATTCTAATTTTACGCGCTCCTTAGCACTCAGCACTTGCGGTGCAAGGGCTTCGAAATTTGTGCGACGCTGAAACAATTCTGTGTCTACGCCAATGGGCAAAGTTTGACCAAATCCAAATAGTGCCCAGTCACCGGAATGCGATACGTTGAATTCCAACGTTGATCGATGAGTGGATGCCAAGCCCGGTTTGCCGTTCGAGTTGTATTCGAATCGCACGTCCTCGGGTTCGACCTCCAACATCGCGCCCAGCAAATGACGCAGTCGACCACGACAGACTCCAAATCGACGCCGGACATCCGGCGGTAAAAATCGCTGCTGCCGCGCCAGTTCGTCCTTTGACATACATTGGACAAAACGTTCGAGTTCTTCACCTTCCGCGATAAGCGAAGACACGACGACTGTTATTGTGTTGAGCGCCGGTTGAATGAAAGGATCGACGATTTTAGTATCTCGGTGCACGGATTTGTTCATAAAA
This sequence comes from Planctomycetia bacterium, assembly GCA_031412515.1. GTDB lineage: Bacteria > Planctomycetota > Planctomycetia > Pirellulales > Pirellulaceae > Aureliella. Next base: position 41,904 of record JANODD010000185.1, read on the forward strand.
TGTTTGCGTGGCACGCTCTGAGGCTTTGCGAAGGACGTGGTGAATCAGACACAACCCACGCCCTTCGCAATGCCTCAGAGCGTGCCACGCAAGTAGGGAAGTCGGAGGTAGCACTTAGCCAGTTTCTCACGAAACCAGCTACGAGGTTCTGTTATTTCCCCAGCGCCGCCAGCACTTCTTTCACAGGAGCTCGATCGCCGTGGGTGTGACTTATCTTTGAATAGCGAATAACGCCAGTGGGGTCGATCACAAATGTCGAAGGATAGGCCGTTTCACGAGCCGCCTGCCAACGCAGTCGATAAGCGTTGACCACTTCGTAATCTTGATCGATCACCATAGTGAACCCAGATGGCAGTTGCTTTTCGGCTAGAAACTCTTTTGATTTAGTAGTTAGATCTTTGGCCAGACCTGGATAAATGAAAACTACATCGGCATGTGCGGCAGACAGTTCTTCTGCCTTCGCTAGGAACTCACCCACTTGTCGTGAACACAGGGGACATTGATAACCGGGATAGCCGCGTAGAAAAATGAGAACTGTCCATCGACCTGTTTTGTCAGGTTGAAATTCAAAGGCTTTGCCTTCGAGGTCGGTCGACTTGAACGGGAGGGCCTTATCCCCGCTCTCGAGTTTCCGATCGTCTGCTGCGGCAGTGCTAGCTAAAGCGGAAAGAGTGAGACAGAAAAGCACGAAAAAGTGCGTGTTTGAAGTTTTTTTGAGTTGCATTTTGTAAACCGTCGTTTTTGAGTGACTGAAAGTGGGGTATGCATCCTGCTTGCCAGTTGAGGTTATTAGCTTGACGGGATCGCAAGCTGGAAGCATACGCCACTTGTTGACGCAAGAGCAAGCGGGACGCTTACGCCTTGGGAATGTCATGTTAGATAAGATTTACGGATTAATCCTTCTTTAAGCTTCGATTTTACAAAAAGGTTTGTAACGGTTATGCCGATTCTTCCTTTGAGGCGTAGTGTATTTACGCCACCAAGTGAGCTAGCAAATCGAAAATCGCTAAGGATCTAAACCATGGCATCAGCAAACCGCCGGCAGTCACAAAAATTAGCGCGGCAGTTCGTCACTTGCTTGCGTCAAAATTGGAACGCTGCCAAGCCAGCTTTGTTGTTGCT